>JALEMI010000082.1 GCA_022768325.1 Bacteroidales bacterium | reverse complement strand
AACATTGGAGGGAACGAAGGTACCGAGAAGGCCATTATTCCAGCCGCCATTGTTGAGCTGAGCTTGTGCCCATACACCATCCTTGCCATTGAAGTAGAGGCGGAGGATGCTGCCAGCTGGAACACCTTCAAGGTCGGAAGCAGTGACTACAACACGACCGCCGTCATCCCATGTAATCTCGAGAGGTCCGTTCCAGACTACAGTCTCAACAACACCGGATGCGATGACATTGATGGTGTAGTTGACCTCAGTTTCGCCAGTTACGAGTGTGACGGTCTGCTCACCTGCAGCAGCTCCGATGTAGACATAGAGCGTCTCACCCGCCATGATGAACTTGGTGTCCTTACCGTTGAGGAGGACGTTTTCAAGGTTGCCGCCATTGACAACGATGCCAGAGGCAAGCGTACCGACTGTTGGGGTCTGAGCTTGGAAAGCGACAGCGTCCTTGAATGCGCAGAACGTGTAACCGTTGACGGTCAGCGCGTCTTTGACGGAGACTTCCTCGCCGTTGTCCATAACCAATATGACAGCGCACTGGTCGAGGGCGTCGAGGGGCACTTGGACATTGATTTTGCCATCCTTGGCAGTAGCCTCGGCTACGACATCGCCGAACTTGACGGAGACGACACGGTCAGCGAGAGTTGCGCTGAGGGAGAGCTTGTCAAGCGGAGTGACTGCGTCGGGGAAGGTTACGACAGGCTTTGTGGTAACGAAGCCGGAGACGGGGATGGTGACACCATTGGCGAGGGCGAGTGTGATGTCGCCAGACTGGGCCTCTTGGGAGACGACGACTTTGAGGACATCGCCGACGAGGTTGAAGGAGGCTTCGACACCGGAGGTGAAGGAGATGGCCTTAACGAGGTCGAGGTCGGAGCCGCTGATTAAGACGGTGTCACCCACGGCGTAGGAAGCCTGGGCATCCTTGATTGCGGCCTTTGGGGTGAGTGGCGAGAGGGAGCCAGCGGCGATTTCGAGACCCGAGTAGAGTGTGAGGGTTACGTTGCCAGCCTGTGCCTCGGCGGGAAGAACGACGTTGAGGGCGGAGAGGGCAGCGAACTTATCCTTTACGGATGGGTCGACGACACTGATGGGGTCGACACCCGGGAGGTTGACGTACTGGACTAACTGGAGGTTCTTACCCGCGATGTTGAGCTTCTGACCGGCCTTGGCGTCGGGGTTGGTAACCTTGACTTCTGTCGGAACGACAACGTTCAGCTCGGTCTTGCTTTCGAGGAGGACCTCCGTTGTGTCGGTGCCATCTACGCTATAATAGCCGAGGTTGAACTTGCCCGTTGAGGCGTCGAGAGGGACCTGAACCTTGAGGGTTGTGCGGCTGTCGTTATTGACAGGGACGTTCTCGCCCGTAGCGAATTGGACGAACTCGATGTAGGTGAGGTAAGTACCTGTTACGGTGACGTTTTGGCCAGCGAGGACGGGGTCGGCATCGGCTTTGAAGTCATCGAAAGTGATAGGCTCGGTGAAAGCGATTTGCTTAGTCTCGAGCTCACCGCCTGAGTAGATGAGCTTGACGGTGCCAATTTCGGCCTCCTCTGGCACGAGGGCCTTGATTGTGTACTGGTCGACGACCTCAGGCTTAGAGGATACGCCGCCTGGGAACTGAACGCTCGTAATCTGGTCGAGACCGGTGCCCTTGAACGTCATGTAGGCACCGCGCGTGACTTGGAGCGAAGCGGCAGTGAGGGACACGCCGCCCTTGAACTGATTGGTGTCGTAGTCGTCGTCGTCGTCGCACGAGGTGACGAGGGCGCCGCTTGACAGGGCCAGGATGCTGGCCATCAGTATGGCAATATTTTTCTTATAAAGCTTCATGGTTGCTTACTTGAAAATGTTCTTTTGGAGAGCCTCGCAGAGGAGCCGCCCCGTTGTTGGGGCGAGGCTCACTCAGGAGGTCAGCAAAAATTCTTACTTGTAGGGTACGGCTCGGATGTTGTCGATACGGAAGATGGGCGTACACTCAGTACCCTCGACACCACCACTCCACGGCCAGAGGACGAACGTTGCGAAGTCGTTAGGCGAGGAGAGGGGCACAGAACCCTTTGTACCGTCGGCGTTATAGACAAACTCCGAGAAAGGAACGGTGACGGTAATCCACTCGTCGCCAGTGTCGAAGCTGCCCGTTGTCTCCCATGGGCGGTAGAGACCGCGGCAGAGGTCAAGACCACCATCCTCCTTAGTAGTGTGGATGTATTTGTTGTTCTGCCAAGAGTCGTTAGCGGCAACGTCGGAGCTTGTGAAGACGAGCTGCATTGCGCCAGCCGACCAAGGGTTAGACTTCGGGATGTAGAGCTCGAACTTAAGAGCCATGTTCGCAAAGTCGGAGAAATCGATGAAGTTGCAGAATGGAGTTCCAGCCTGTCCTGGCTCAATTCCCATTGGGTTGCCATCCCAGCGACCTGCCCAGAAGGGGAGTTTGAAAGCCTCGTTCCAACTGCCATCGGTTGTGGTGCTTCCGTCGCCAAGCTGGCAATACTCGCCACAGCCGGCGATACCGCCCTCGGAGGAGTAGGTTGCCGAAATGTTCCAACCTTGGGGAGCTTTACCGTTGGAGCTTACGCCACCGCCTGCGTTGAAGTCGGCCATGATGCCACGGGCGTCGTTGAAGTTGAACTTCGTGGACTTGGAGGTGCCGTACTTAGAGGTGACGGTGATTGGACCGCTTTGGGTACAACCATCGGGCACGACAAAGGAGACAGACGTTTGGGAGAGGCTCTTGAAGTCGGTGATTTGCGTACCGTCGGGCATGGTGATGACCATGGGGAAGTTGTCGTAGGAGAGGAGGTAATCGCCGTTGATTGTGGCGACCTCACCCGGGGCGACGTACTCGCAATCCATGGAGGCGAGGAGAGGAGCCGCAATGTCGACCGTGAAGGGGTACTCCGTCACATTGCCGTCCTCGTTGTACATATAGATCTTATCGGTGGGGTTGTTGGGCAAAGACCTTGGGACAGTGACGAAGAGGGCATGGTCCGTTATGAGGGACGAGTTGAGCACGGCCTCCTGGTCGTTGAAGAAGAGCTTTGTTATGGAGCGGAGGTTGTTGCCGATGAGGACGACCCTGTTGTTGGTGAAAGCCGACGTGATGAGAGAGTCCTTGTTTGTTGGCATGCAGACGTAGATGACCTCCGGGTTGCCACCTGCCACCTCGTATTTGTCTGGCTCGTCTTCGCAAGCTACGAGAGAGAGCGTGGCGAGCGACATGAGGCTGGCGGAGCGGACAATATTCTTTATATTGAATTTCATCGCTTAGTCAGTTTATTAGTAATTGAACTGGTTGATGTCGACATCGACGGGGGGCTCGGAAAGGTGAGGGTTCATGAGCAGGTCGGTGTCTGGGAATGGGAGGGTGAACATCTCCTTGGTGACGTTGGTGAGTTTGGAAGAGGAGAGTCCAGCGCTGGACATATCCCAAGTGGTGTATCCGCTTTCGAACCAAGTCTTGTAGGCATCGGAGAGGCCGTAGTACGTTCCGCGCTCCTGGTTCATGAGCATATTGATTGCTCGATCTGAATCGTAGTAGGCGAGGCGCACGTAGTCGTACCAGCTGTCGCCTTCGAGAGCGAGCTCAAGACGACGCTCTTTCCAGATCTTCTCCCACGTGAGAGATGTCTCCTCCTTCCAAGTGCAAGAGCGGTTGTGCACCTTGTTGAAAGCGTCGAGGGCATCGGCGTTGGAGGTGGTACCGCCATCGATGAGGCACTGCGCCTCAGCGAGGATGAGGTAGACGTCGGCGAGACGGAGGATGTGTGTCGCGAGCGAAGTAGCCATACGCTGCATACCGTAGCCGATGCCGGCGATGTGGTCTGCATTGTCGCCAACGAGGTGCTTAACCTCTTGCGCGCCAGTGGGGCTTTGGAAAGTGCCACCGCCAGTGAGGTTGCCGCGAGCGGCGAGCGTAGCATCGTTGGTGTTGAAGTAGAAGTCGCAAATCTCGAAGCCACCAAGCGCGAATGTTGAGGAGCGGTCGGTCCAGAAGTAGTCGTAGACATCGCCAGCCATCATGCAGGTAGCCTTGCGGCGAGCATCGACATTGACGCGATCCTTGCTGAGGGGGTTCTCCTCGAATGCGGCGAGGAGGTCGACCGACGGACCATTCCATCCGCCCCAAGTGGCGCCCGTCTCATCGAAGCCCGATGGAGCGAGGTCGCTCTGGAGAGTGTTTTGGCGCGTCCAGTTGGTACCTTCGGCAGTCCAGCGCCAAGCGATGAGGCTCTCGGGGCAGGTGTTGCCAGAGAGGCGGAAGATGTCGGAATAGTTCTCCTCGAGCTCGCGTCCCGAGTTATCCTTGACATCCTTAGCGAGTTCGACAGCCTTCTTGAGGTCCTCGATGTTGAGGGTGCCAGAGATACCAGCCTTTGTGAGGTAAACCTTGGCGAGAAGACCTTTTGCGCAATAGCGGTCGATGCGGCCATCGGAAGCGGACTCGGGAAGCCACTCGATGGCCTTCTCGAGCGTCTTGACGATGTAGTCGTAGACGTTCTCGGGCTTAGCGCGATAGACATCGTTGTAGCTATTGTTAGCAATGAGTGACGAGTTGTCGTGGATGATGGGCACACCGCCGAACGAGCGCACGAGGAAGAAGTAGGCCAGGGCCTTAAGCGTGAGGCACTCACCCTTGGCAGCTTGAATCGCGGTCTGGGTGCAGGCGGAGCCAGCCTTCTCGTCGATGTTCTTAATCTGGGTGTTGCAGTAGGCGTTGACGCTCCAGAGGGAGGCTGACATATTGACGAGGTCCTCGTCGGTGGAGTTGACCGTCAGCGTGAGGTAAGGAGAGCTACCCCAATAGTAGTTACCGGCCATGACCTCGCCCACCTTGAAGAAACCGCGTTGGAAATCGTACCAAGGCGAGTTGTAGATGGGGTTTACGGCCTGATAGAGCTGCGCGTCGTTGAGGTAGAAGTTATCAACGTTGTAGCTGTCTTCTACGGGACGGTCGAGGAAGTCATCGCACGCCGAGAGGGAGAGACCCGTCACGGCCATCAGCGCGATGGCTTTTGTATATTTAAGATTACCGTATTTCATGTTGTAGGAGTGTGGATTAGAACGTTACATTCAGGCCGACAGAGTAGACGGTTGGCGAAGGGTATCGACCGTTGTCAAGACCGTAGACGTTGGTGCTCTGCGTAGAGGCGCCGATTTCGGGGTCGTAGCCGGAGTAGTCGGTGAAGGTGGCTACGTTTTGGAGATTGACGTAGGCACGGACATTCTCAAGACCGATGCGGCTGATGAGGTCCTTCTTGAAGGTGTATCCGAGCGTGATGTTCTTGATACGGAGGTATGAGCCGTCCTCGACGTAGCGGTCGGAAACGCGGTCGTTGTCGTTCGGGTCTTGGATGGAGGCGCGAGGGATGCTGGTGTTGTTGGCGACCTTCACGTTTGTGATGTCGTCATACCACTTGGTGCCGTCGGTGTAGACCTTGTCGGGGTCGATGGGTACGAGCTGAGCGCGGCCGTTGCAATCCTCGAGCTGATTGGCCCAAGCACTGTTCATGTGCGTAAGGGTTTGAGCGAGGTAGTTGTAGACCTTGTTGCCGTAGGAGCCATTGATGAAGATGGAGAGGTCGAACTCCTTGTATGAGATGGTGTTGGTCCAGCCGAAAGTGAACTTAGGCATAGGCGAGCCGATGTTGGTCTTATCCTTCTCGTTGATTACGCCGTCGCCGTTGATGTCCTTATACTTGATGTCGCCTACCCAAACAGTCTGCGAGCGGACGAAAGTCTTGCCATCGGAAGGATATTTCTCAGCTTTAGGAGAGTTTTGGATGTCGGCCAAATCTTTGTAGACGCCGTCGGTAACGTAGCCATAGAAGTTGTAGAGGCTCTCACCGACTTCGGAGCGGCTGACGACATCGGACCACTGGCCGTAGCCCTCAATTGCGGAGGAGGCCTGACCGTCGAGTGCGACGAGCTTGTTCTTGTTCCAAGAGATTTGGAACTCAGAGCGCCAATTTACGACACCATTGTCGAAAGGCGTGCCGCTGACGGTGAGTTCAAGACCCTTGTTCTCGATGGTGCCGTAGTTGCCCCAAGGAGCTGCGAGAGCGGAGGAAGCGTTGCCACGAGTACCGAGATAAGAGGGGAGCTGGAGGCTCATGAGCATATCCTTGGACTCCTTCTTGTAGAGGTCGGCAGTGATGGAGAGGCGGTCGTTGAAGAAACCGAGGTCGAGACCGAAGTTCCACTGCTCCTGGGTCTCCCACTGGATGCCGGTGTTGGGGATGTTGCTGACGCGATAGCCGGTGCCGAGAGCGGACTCCATCTTGGAGACGGAAGAGCCCCACTTGTAACCACCGATGCTGGAGTTACCCGTCTGACCCCAACCGACACGGATCTTGCCGTTGCCCAAGATATCCTCGATTCCGATGTTCTTGAAGAACTCCTCGGAGGTGAAACGCCAGGAGGCAGCAGCAGCGTGGAAGCCAGCCCAACGGTTGTCCTTACCGAAGTTGGAGGAGGCGTCGCGGCGGTAGGTGTAGGTGAGGTTGTAGCGGTCGGAGAAGGCGTAGGTGAGACGGCCGAAGACGGAGACCATTGAAGAAGAGCCGAAGCCGTAGTTGATGGTCGGGGTGCCCGTGCCGAGAGCCGGGTTGTGGACCTCGTCGCTTGGGAGGTCGGTGTTCTCGACGGCTGCATAGTCATACTTGCTCTCCCATGCCTCGTGACCTACCATGACGGTGTAGCGATGGATGTCGGCGATGTCGTCGCTCCAGGTGATGTAGTTCTTGGTCTGCCAGAAGGTGTTGGAGTTCTTCTGACGACGCGAGCGGTTCTGAGAGCGGTTGTATGTGCCCATGGAGACGGTAGGCTCGTAACGCTCGGCGTCGCTGGAGCCGAGGTCGTAGCCGAGCTCGGTGTGCCATACGAGGCGATCGTTGAGGACGCCGCCGGGCTTAACCTCGGCGAAGATGTTGCCACTGAGCTTCTGACGGTTGAGGAGGATGTCGTTGTAGAGAGCCATAGCAACGGGGTTGGGGTTGGTGTAGCCCTCTTTGGAG
Source organism: Bacteroidales bacterium (assembly GCA_022768325.1). Classification (GTDB taxonomy): domain Bacteria; phylum Bacteroidota; class Bacteroidia; order Bacteroidales; family Marinilabiliaceae; genus W3P20-009. Next base: position 5,501 of record JALEMI010000082.1, on the reverse strand, counting down.
ACGCTGGAGTAGGAGCCGTCGATGTTGTAGATGGGGATGTCGGGGGTAGCGGTCAGCGCGTAGGTGATGACACCCTCAGAAGAATCGGCGAGCGTGAAACGCTCCTTGGTCTTGGAGAACATGGCCGAGAGACCGAGCTTGAGCCAGCTCTTGAGGTTGGCATCGAGGTTGGCGCGGAGGGAGATACGGCGGAACTTGGAGCCGATGATTGTACCCTCTTGGTTCATGAAGCCGCCAGAGACGTAGTACTGGACCTTCTCGGAGCCGCCTTGCGCGGAGATCTGATGCTGGTGTTGGAAAGCGGTCTGGAAGATGGCGTCTTGCCAGTTGGTGCCCTTGCCGAGGAGTTCGGGATAGGTGTAATCCTCGTTTGCCTCGAGCTCACCCGTTGCGGCGAGGTCGTTGTAGAACTCGGCGAACTGGCGGAGGTCCATCATGTCGAGCCTCTTTGTTTGGCGGTTCCACGCGGCGAGACCCTCGTAGGTGAACTTGGCGTCGCCGGCCTTACCACGCTTTGTGGTGATGAGGACGACACCATTAGCACCTTGGGCACCGTAGATTGCGGTTGCGGAAGCGTCCTTAAGGATCTCCATGGAGACGATGTCGGAGGGGTTGATGGTGGAGAGTGGCGAAATGGTTGAGGTAGAGCCATTGCCGAGAGCGTCGCCGAGACCGTAGTCGGCGCCGGACGAGCCTTGGCTCTGGACGATGACGCCGTCGATGACGTAGAGAGGCTCAGCATTGGCGTTGATGGTGGCCTGACCACGGACACGGATTGACGAGCTGGAGCCCGGCGCACCGGAAGTGGAGACCGACGTGACACCAGCGGCACGACCTTGTAGAGACTGGTCGAGGTTGGTGATGACGGAGCCCTTGAGGGCGTCCTCGCCCACGGAGACAGAGGAGCCGGAGAGGTCGCTCTTCTTCATGGTACCGTAGCCGACGACAACGACATCGTCGAGCTCCTTGCTGTCGCTTTGGAGCTGGACGTTGATGACGGAGCGTCCGTTGATTGCCTCATCGACTGTTGTGAAACCGATGAAGGAGAATGTGAGCTGCGTGGCACCCGTGGCGTTGATGGAGTACTTGCCATCAAAGTCTGTTACGGTGCCATTCGTGGTGCCCTTCACCACGACAGCTACTCCTGGCAGGGGTTGGTTGGTATCGTCGGTGACGACACCTGTAACCATCCCTGACTGAGCCCATGCCGTCAGTGTCGACAGCACAAAGCCCAAGACTAAGAGAATGATTCGAGATTTACTTTTCATAATACTTTGTTCTTTGATAAACCGTTAAAAGAAGCCGTCGCCTCTTGTATTATCTTAAGCAAAATTAAGAGTAAGGCGAACAGTCCACAAATACTATTTTATCATTCAGTAGTGAAAATTTAAGCATTACGCTTCACGAATTTTAAGCCCCAAAACTGCCATGCCAATTAAAGACGGGAAAGAATTTGTGGAAATCGATTTATTTAGTTAAAATTGTACAACAATTTGAACGTATATGCGCAGAACCTTATTAGCAAAAAACATACACAACATATACACCTCTCGCAACACGAATCAAAACAAATGAAAGCAACCACAGTATCTCGCGAGATAACAGCCCTAAACGAAAAGACCGACGCCATCCTCATCTTTGACCGGCAGAAACGGGACTTCAAATACCCCATACACTTCCACCCCGAGTATGAGCTCAACTACCTATATAATGCCGAGGGAGCTGAGCGCATCATGGGCGACAGCGTGGAGCGCGTGGGCCCACAGGAGCTGTGCCTCGTTGGCCCGAACCTGTACCACGCGTGGAAAGCCGGCAGCAGCGACCACGACACGTACAAGCGCGAAGTGACCGTACAATTCGTAGCGAGCCTTTTCCCGCAAGACCTCCTCGAAAAGGACATATATAAAAGAGTGGCCGAAATGCTGAAGAAGAGCGAATATGGCCTACTATTCAGCTCGGAGACGGCGGAACAGGCAGAGCCGATGCTTACGACCGTGAGCAAGACGCGCGGATTTGAGGCGTACATAGAGTTCTTGAAGCTATTGAGATTTTTGGCAGAGAGCCCCGACCAGCGCGTCCTGTCGAAAAACTCATTTCAGAACGACACGACAGCCTCGACAGACAACAGGATTGAGCGAATCCACGACTACATTGTCCAGCACTACAAGGAGAAGATTACCCTTGGCGACGCGGCGGAGATACTCAACATGAGCAACGTGAGCGTCACCCGCCTGATCAAGCAACGGACGGGCAAGAGCTTCATCGACTTCCTGAACGAGATACGCATAGGATTTGCCGCGCGCCAGATGGTGGACTCGGACATGAGCATAAGCGAGATATGCTTCTCGAACGGATTTAACAACATAAGCAACTTCAACAGAACCTTCCGCAAGAAACAGGGCCTTACGCCTACGGAGTTCAGGCAGAAATACTTGGGGAAGAAAAAGGTGCTGTAAGGTGCAAACATATCATAAAATTAAGACATGAGAAGTTTAGAAGCCGTGCTGATGGGTATTGCGGCCATGATAGCCACGGGATGCACGGGCGGATACTCTCGCCACAAGGTGAGCCTTGAGGGCGAATGGCAGACCGAGCTTGGGACGGTGCGCCTGCCCGGCACGACCGACGAGGCGGGAATTGGCGACACGATAACGAACCTTGGGGAAGACACGCGCCTGAGCCGCGCCCACTCCTTGTCGCGGGAGCTTACGTACGTCGCGGACATCATAATCCCCGCGACAATGGACAAAGACCACATCGAGCTATACCTTGAACGGACGAAGCCGACGACACTGTGGGTGGACGGCGACAGCATTGGCCACCAGACGCACCTGCTGACGCCCCACGTATATGACATATCGCGATTCCGCGCGGGGCGGCACACGATAAAGTTGAAGATTGACAACCGATTTAGCGACGCGGGTGGCGACATATTGTCGGCCATAGGCGGCTCACACGCCGTGACAGAGGCCACGCAGACCAATTGGAACGGCGTGGTGGGCGAGATAGGTTTGCGCTCCATGCCCAAGACATTCATGCGCACCCTGAGCGTTGCGGCCGTTGTAGACAGCATCGGTATGAACGACCACGGGGACCGCGTAGGCTGGGGGCACGTGGCGATAGACGTAGAGATTGAATCGCCGCGCGACATGAAGGCGACGATTGACGCAAAATGCCTCCCCTACCCCATCAGCACGACTGACGCAATTGGTCAGACGGCGACAACCATACAGGTGGACCTGAAGCGCGGCAAAAACAAATCGACCGTGACGATAGCGATGGACGAAGTGGGGCTATGGAGCGAATTTGAGCAGCCGCTATACGTTGCGGACGTCACCCTCGACAGCCCCGACGGAGTGGACAAGAAGCAGGAGCGGATAGGCTTCCGCAGCTTCGAGACCGAGGGGCGGCAATTCGTAGTGAACGGTCAGCCGACGATATTGAGGGGCAAGCACGACGCGTGCGTATTCCCCTTGACGGGCTATGCGCCGATGGACAAAGAGTCTTGGCTAAAAGTGTTCCGCACGGCAAAAGAGTACGGCATAAACCACTACCGTTTCCACTCGTGGACGCCCCCGGCTGCGGCATTTGACGCGGCGGACGAGGTGGGCATATACATCCAGGCCGAGCTGCCGTATTGGGGAGAGCTGAAACCGAGCGGCGAGAGCGAGGCCTCGATGCGGCTGAACAACTACCTGTATGACGAGGGCGTGAGAATATTGCGGGAGTACGGCAATCACCCGTCGTTCGTGATGATGAGTTTGGGCAACGAGCTATGTGGCGACACCATCGTAATGCGTCAGATGGTGGACGGGTTGCGGAAGGCAGATTCGCGGAGGCTGTATGCGCTGGGCACGTGCAACTCACTGGGATGGCTTGGCGACGTGAAGGGCGAGGACTTCCACGTGACGTGCCGCATGGGATGGGGCGCGACGCGTATGGAGAGCCATACGCGCGCTTCGTACGCCCTTGTGGATGCGGAGGACTTCGGGATTATGAATGGCGAGAAGCCCAACACTCGGATGACCTTTGGACTGGCTAATGGCAGGTCGAGCGTCCCCGTTGTTGGTCATGAGATTGGGCAATATCAGATATACCCCGACTACTCGGGCATTGAGAAATACAAGGGGGTGCTTAAGCCGCTGAACCTCATAAACTTCCGTGCGGCATTGCGGCCTAATGGGCTTGACTCGTTGGCCTTGGCGTTTCATAAGGCGTCTGGCCTATTTGCGGTGAAGCTCTACAAGGCGGACATCGAGATGAACCTTCGGACGCAGGATTTTGGCGGATTCCAGCTGCTTGACATACAGGACTACCCTGGGCAGGGTGGAGCGTTTGTTGGAATACTGGACCCCTTCATGGAGAGCAAGGGACTGATAACGCCCGAGGAGTGGCGGGGATTCTGCTCGCCCGTCGTGCCATTGGTCCTTATGGATAAATTGACGTACAGCACGAAAGAGAAACTCGTGGCGGACATTGCGCTGGCCAACTACTCGCAGAGGGACATTCAGGGCGACACGTTGCGATGGTCCCTGCGGCAGGGCGAAGAGAGCATTGCCGAGGGATGTTTCAAAGCATCGGCCGCACAGGGCAACGTGCGTAACATCGGGAAAATTGTGGCCGACCTGAGCAAGATTGAGAGACCATCGGCCTTGCGGCTGAGCATTGAGATACGCGGGAACAAGAACACTTACGACGTGTGGGCATACCCCGAAAAGCATGACACCAAGAGCGGCAAAGCGGCAAGGCACGTGAGCACATTGACCGACGCCATCTTGCGGCAAGTGGAGAGCGGCGCAACGGTAATCTTAACCCCCGACCATAAGAGCATAGCCAAGCAGAGCGTGGGCGGAATGTTCATAACGGACTTCTGGAACTACGCCATGTTCAAGACAATCTCGGAAAACAACGGGAAAGAAGTATCGCCTGGCACGATGGGCTACCTGATTGACAATAAAAGCCCACTCTTCAAGAGCTTCCCGACGGAGAGCCACAGCGACTTCCAATGGTGGGCGATAGCCAAAGCGAGCCGTCCCCTAATTATGGACGGGACGCCGCGCACTCTTCAGCCAATAGTGATGGCGATAGACAATGTGAACCGAAACCACAAGCTCGGCGTATTGTTTGGCGTGGCTGTGGGCAAGGGGAAAGTGCTTGTTTGCATGACGGACCTTGCGAAAATTGCCGACACGCCCGAGGGAAGGCAATATGCCCAATCGATTGACGAGTTCGCCTCGTCGGATGAGTTCGCCCCGACGTTCAGCATGACATCGGCGGACCTGAAGAAACTGTTTACGCGTGAGATTAGTGAGCAGAAGATTGTGGGAGTGAAGAATATCTCGGATTATAAAGAACTGAAATAGAAGCATATTCCTTCTGAGAATGGAGGAAGGAAACTTAAAACAACACCACGGGAAAGAGTAACACTTCCTCGTGGTGTTGCTATTTTTTGCGGGATGAAATTGTCATAGGAACAGGTCAGTCCCCACTCATTAGCGAGG
>JALEMI010000073.1 GCA_022768325.1 Bacteroidales bacterium | reverse complement strand
GCAGCTTCTCGCCGACACCCTCGCCGGCAATGAGGAGGCCGTCGCCGAAGGCCTCGACAAGGCACACCAGGAGGCGACCAGCCCCTTGACCTACAACAACGAGGGCGCACTGCAAGCCGCGATAGGTCTCGCCTACTTCTTTGCGACTTCTGAATACACCATAATAAAGGAACTACCGGCCGGAAAGGGCTACGCCGACATGGCCTTCATCCCCTTCGTGAAGGGAAGGCCGGCAATAGTCGTGGAGCTGAAAATGGAGGGCGGCGTGGATGATGCCATGCGGCAAATAATCGACCGCCACTATGCCGACGCGCTCTCTGCATTTAGCGGCGAGGTCCTGCGCGTGGGCGTAAGCTACGACAAGAAAACTAAAGCCCATTCCTGCAAAATCAGCAAAGAATAAGTCAGAAGCTTGAGGACGAGAAGTGAACATCAACACATCAGAAATCTTTCAGTACCACCCCATGCCCACACTAACCGGACGCTTCGCCCCATCGCCCAGCGGGCGTATGCACATGGGCAATATCTTCGCCGCCCTCATGAGCTACGCCTCCGCCAAGAGCAAAGGCGGACGGTGGCTCTTGCGCATTGAGGACCTCGACCGCCAACGCTGCCGCCCCGAATACTCCCAACAGATTGTAGACGATCTCCTGTGGCTCGGGCTGATACCCGACGAGGGACCAGGTTCACCCGTCGACGGTGGGCACGGACCTTATTACCAGAGCCTTAGGGACGACGTATATAGCGACGCTTTCGACCGCCTGCGCCACGACGGCCTTATCTACGAGTGTTTCTGCCGCCGCCAAGACTTGACCGCCGCCTCCGCCCCACACGCATCCGACGGCCACACCATCTACGCCCGCACGTGCCTCAGCCTCACCGAAGAGCAGAAGGCAGAGATGCGCAATTCTCGCAAGCCGGCATGGAGGCTACTCCTCCCCGACAGGGTTAGCACCTTCACCGACGGCCACTATGGCTTCCAGAGTGCCAATCTTGCCAAGGACCGCGGCGACTTCTACGTCCGTCGCTCGGATGGCAATTTTGCTTACCAGCTGGCCGTGGTTGTCGACGATGCGCTGATGGGCGTCAACGAGGTGGTACGCGGGCGCGACTTGCTCCCCGCGAGCCATGAGCAGGCATTCCTACTCCACGCCCTCGGCTTCAAATCCCCGTCATACTGCCACTTCCCGCTGCTTCTCTCGCCCGACGGGGCGCGTCTGAGCAAGCGAGACCGCTCGCTGGCCATGGACAAGATACGCGAGAAGCTCAAACCCGAGGAACTCATTGGGCTAATGGCTTGGCTCGTAGGGCTTCAGACGCATTGGTCGCCCATGTCGCTCGACAACTTCGTTGCCTCTTTCTGTTGGGACAAGATTCCGCAAGAAGACATAACAGTTGACGCCGCAGCCCTGTTCTGATACGGGACTGCGGCGTCTATGTCGTTATGCGCTATTATAACGGGGACGTGTCTTTATAAGAGTACAACAACAACCAGTACGGCGGCCGAGATGCCAATGCCGATGACGGAGAAGATGACAGCGAGCGGCTTATGCTGCTGCGTACCCGTGTATACGTATTCGGGGAGCTGTGTCTTAAGGTCAAACGCGGCAACTTCGCCTGTTTCTATGTCCACCGTCTTGTAGCCGTCGGCGTTGTCTATTAGGAGTTTCCCGGGCTGGTCAATTCCGGCGACCACCATGGCGCGTTCTTTCTGAATCACGTCAATGAGGCGGTTCAAGGTCTCGGCTTTGCTGCCGCTCTTAGTGTCTTGATAGGCAAGAGGATAGGTCTCGATGCCGTCGGCCTCGTTGACATATACGCATCCGAGGGGCGCGCCGTCGTACGTCATGATCATGAGACCAATTGGCATTTTTGTCGGGACGAGGGTAAGCGTGGAGTCGGAGCCAAGGAGAACGGGGGCGCAACGCTGGGCGTAGACGCCTTTCATCTCCGCCACAATCTTCTTGCGCAAGTCTCTACTCACGTCTCCGTTCACCTTCTTCCAGTGCTTCGCGAACTTTGAAGTCAGCTTATCGAGAGCTTCGGCCTTGACACCCTCGGTCAAAGAGCCTGTACCATCGACAAAACGCATCTGAGCGTCAGCCGACTGCGAGAGCAGAAGCACTGCCAAAATCAAAAACGCTAATCTGAGGTTCTTCATACACTTGGGGGTTTATTGTGGTTTTTACATGCTTGGGATTTAATTGTGGTTATTCAACTCTTGCGGTTAGATTTCAAGAGCAAACCCGGAAACGAAGATACTAAAATCATGTATGCGCCGCCCAAAGATATTTGGACGGGGAATGTCCATATCTCCGCCTCGCCAATAAGCATGGCCAACAATGCCACAGTAGCGGCTGGCGCAAAGCTCTTGCGGAAAATGTAGAAGAGGGACAGCATGACCGCGTATGCGCACGTGCCGGCAAGAACCTCACCAATGCCGAGCGAACGGCTAAAGATTGAGGCCGCAGCACCAACGCTGGACCCAAAGAAAAGCATGAACAACACTTGCCACGGCCGACGCCTAAAACCGCTCTCTCCAAGGGCGAACTCGGCAAACGTGACAAGCAATGGCGGAGCAATAAGGAAACGCCACCCCGTGAGCCATGCCACGACGCCAATCGGCACAATCGACAAGACCATGATGCCCAGCTTGCCAAACGAGTCGCGCTCGGCACGGCTAAACATGACAATGGGCATCTGATACCGACGCACGCCCGTCAGCTCCATAATCCATTGAGCGGCAAGGACAAACGCCACAAGCGACGCCACAACGCCAACATATCCCCAAGTATCGATTCCGAAAACAGTGGGCATGACGGCGGCAGCCAAAGCAGGCGGCATCTGCACTCGCGTCACGTAGAGCAGCAGCCCCATCAGGACAAACGCAATCACGGGAGGCAGGCCAAAGCCCACGCACGCCGCATATTGCTGCACGGCGACGCCAATGACCGCGGAAACAGTCATGGCGCAGAGACAGGCCAACTTGCTAACCCTCCATACGCCTTTATCAACCATCAAGAGACCGACAGTCAAAGCGCCAACCTCGGGGAAGAGGAGCAAATTTCTCCCCGTCAACCGCCACGCCGCGAGCATTGTCGCGACGACGGTAACGGCAAAAATGCCACGAGTTGCGTCTTTGCTACGCCACATCTCTGCGATAAAGTTGTATGGTTGGGCTGTTTATTGAGAGACAATCTCTATGAGCCTCTGTTTCAAATCGTTGATATCGGTGACGACGGGGTACTGTGGGTAATCGGCCACGACATTTGCCGGAGGGCAGAAGAGGATGCCTTTGTCGGCTGCCTCGAGCATCGTCACGTCGTTATAGGAATCGCCGAAAGCTACGACATCGTACTTCAGGCTCTTGAAGGCCTCTACGGTCTTGCGCTTCGGGTCTGGCTGACGGAGCTTGTAGTTCGTGATGCGGCCCTTGGCGTCGGTCTCCAGGCTGTGGCACAAGAGGAACGGATTCTCAAGCTTATCCATGAGGGGCTGTGCAAACTCCACAAACGTGTCGCTGACAATGGCGAAACGAGCCTTCTTGCGGATTTCGCGGACGAACTCCAAAGCTCCGGGCAGAGGGTCGAGAGTGCCGATAACCTCCTGAATGTCAGGCAGAGTCAGGTTGTGCTCGTCCAAGATGCGGAGACGCATCTTCATCAGCTCGTCATAATCCTTAATGTCCCTGGTGGTGAGCTTAAGCTCCTCAATACCAGTCTTCTTGGCCACGTTGACCCAAATTTCGGGAACAAATACGCCCTCAAGGTCAGCACAGATAATCCACATTTTGTTTTAAATACTTGTTGGTTGCGTCACAAAGATACTCTTTTACACTAAAAAACAGCAATGCTGTTAAGACTTAGACGGAACAGAGCATCACGTTCCGACGGTTGGGATGCCTCGAAGCGCCAAAAACGTCTGATTATCCGCATTTAAGCTCAAACTTGACGGTTGCGCGATAAACATATTTAGCTTATTTTTGCACTTATACCGTCATTATATTGCATCGCGACGGAAATCAAAGACACACCCCAAGATGGATTACAACACCTCCCGCGAGAGGCTCGTGATGCCCGAATACGGGCGCAACATTCAGCAGATGGTAGACTACGCGCTCACCATCGAAGACCGCGACGAACGCACTCAGTGCGTGGCAACAATTGCCAACGTAATGCTCAATTGTTTCCCGCAGCTTAAGAACGACGCCAACTACACCCAAAAGGTGTGGGACCACATCGCCATGATGTCCGGATTCCGCCTCGACGTCGACTCGCCCTACCCACTCCCGCAAAGGCAAGAGGCCACAACAGCCACGCAGACACACATCCCCTACCCCATGACGCGGATTAAATTCCGCTCATACGGAATCCTTGTCCAGAATATGCTCCTCTCCGCCGTCAACGCCGACACCGAGGAGGACCGTATGGCGACAGCCGCTCTGACAGCCCTCTTCATGAAGCGCATCCTGCTCCAAAACGGGAAAGACAGCAACATTGAAGAGAGAGTGGCCAACGACATTGCCGAACTCACCGACGGACAGCTCCGCTACTCATTCGACGAGCTGATGGACGCCCTGCCCGACGAGAGGCAGCAACGCCACTGGGACCGCCCCAACTATCAGCAAAACGGACGCACGAGGCGTTTCCACTTCGGGCAAAACAGGCAAGGCGGCAAACAGCAAGGGAACTACAGAAACAACAAGGGCAAAAAGAGATATTAACCTCACTTTCAAACATATAGATTGTCTCGATAACGCATCATGAGCGGAACATTCAGGATAGAGGGCGGCCATCCGCTCAACGGGTCAATAACCCCGCAAGGAGCTAAAAACGAGGCCTTGCAAGTTCTTTGCGCCACACTCCTGACAACGGAGGAGGTCGTGATTGACAACATCCCCGACATCCTCGATGTCAACAACCTCATCGAGCTTCTCGGATGCATGGGCGTGAAGGTTTGGCGCGAAGGGCGGCACAAATGCCACTTTCAGGCCGAGAATGTAGACCTGGACTATCTGCAGACCGACGACTTCAAACGCCGCGCCTCGTCGCTGCGCGGCTCCAACATGATAATGGGCCCGCTCCTTGCCCGTTTTGGCAAGGCTTTCTATCCCAAACCGGGCGGCGACAAGATTGGCCGCCGTCGTCTCGACACCCACTTCTACGGCTTCACAAAGCTCGGCGCAAAGTTCGACTTCGACTTTGGGCAGTTCTTCTACTCAGTAACGGCGGACGACCTCCACGGGGCGTACATCCTCCTCGACGAGGCCTCCGTGACGGGCACGGCCAACATCCTCATGGCCGCCGTAATGGCCAAAGGGCGCACCACGCTCTACAACGCCGCCTGCGAGCCATACCTCCAGCAGCTCTGCAAAATGCTCATTGCCATGGGCGCACGTATTGAGGGCGTAGGTTCCAACCTCCTGACAATTGACGGCGTGGACAGCCTCGGCGGATGCCAGCACCGGATATGGCCGGACATGATTGAGGTTGGTTCTTTCATCGGAATGGCGGCCATGACGGCGGGCGACGTGACAATTCGCGACGCGGGCGTTGAGCAGCTCGGAATTATCCCCCTCGCCTTCGAGAGAATGGGCATAGGCCTCGAAATAAAGGGCGACGACATCCACATCCCCTCACAAAGCCACTACACAATCGACTCATTCATCGACGGCTCGATAATGACCGTGGCCGACGCCCCATGGCCAGGCTTAACGCCCGACCTTCTGAGCGTCTTCCTCGTCGTGGCCACACAGGCCAAGGGCAGCGTCCTCATACACCAAAAGATGTTTGAGAGCCGCCTCTTCTTCGTCGACAAGCTCATCGACATGGGCGCAAAAATAATCCTTTGCGACCCGCACCGCGCCACAATCATCGGTCTCGACAGGGAGACGCAACTGAGGGCGACGACAATGACATCGCCCGACATTCGCGCCGGCGTCGCCCTGCTCATTGCCGCCCTCTCGGCACAAGGCACCAGCACCATCCACAACATTGAACAAATTGACCGCGGATACCAATATATCGACAAGCGTCTCGCAGACCTTGGCGCCGTAATCTCACGTCTCTAAAAATGTAAAACTCCAAGCGCAAGGGCATTATGGCTAAGACAAGACTCATGAAAATTAAGCTATTCTCACTCCTCGCCGCCATTTTCTTGTTTGCTGCTCACCAAGCAACGGCTCAAAACATTGACGACAAAGCGGATGAGCTCTTCAAATCTCATTGCTTCGAGAAGGCCACAGAGCGATACCTCAAAGTCTTCCACTCGAACCCGTCAAACAAGGCCAACCCCGTCATGCTCAGGAGGATAACGGAGTCAATCCTCAACTCGGAGATGCTCCGCGACACGGCTCGTTACTTTGCCGACCTCTATCTCGACCTGATTCAAGATGACACCGAGGCATACCTCTTTGCCGCCCGCGCCCACTATCATGCCCACGAATTTGACAAGGCTCTCGTCTGCCTCGACTCCTTCGTCGTGAGGGCCACGTCGGTGGAAGAGATTCAAAAGTACGACCTCCTCAACTCGTGGATTCGCAACGCGCGACGGATGCTAAAGGACACGCTGCGCAATCCCGTAATAAACCTTGGCGACGTAATCAACTCGCGCAACAACGAGATTAACCCTTACATTGTGAACGACGGCCATTCGCTCGTCTTCTCGTGCGACGACAAGTTCGACCGCGACGCCACAATCACCGTCTACAACATCAAGTCGTCTGACCAGACAGCCCTCTCGTGGAGCCCAGCCAAGAAAGTCTCAACAATAAACACCCTTGCCGACGAATATCCCACAGGGCCCACCCCCGACGGCTTCTTCTACTGCACAAACAACAGCGGGCGCAACTTCACGCTCAACACCGCCAAATATGCCACGGGCGGCCGATGCTCGTCGCCAGAGAAGCTCGATAAGCCCATCGACATGGACGGAAGCGAAGTGGCAGGCTGCCTCACCCAAACGGGCGACACCATCTTCTTCTCCGCCACGAACGAGAACGGCAAGCTCGACATCTTCTACTCCATCCGCTCATACAACGGCCAATGGATGAAGCCGCGCCCAATTCCCGGCCTCGTCAACCGCTTCGACAGCGACGAGAACTTCCCTTACCTCGCCTACAACGGGACGCGCCTCTTCTTCGCGTCAAACCGCGAGGGGACAATGGGCGGCTACGACATCTTCTATTCCGACTTCGACTTCCAGAAATACGAGTGGGGCAAGCCAGTACAGTTGCCATACCCTATCAACGACACGTATGACAACATGACAATCTCGTTCTCTAAGTACAACCGCTACGCATACGTCTCGCTATTCCGTGAGGACAGCTTCGGCGGACGAGACATCTACGCCATACTCTTTGACCATATCCTCCCGACATCGGCCATCATCAAATACTCCCTCAAACTACGCGACGCGAAGCGTAAGCCCGTAGAGATTACCGACCAGCCGCGCATTGAGATTCGCAACGACTACGGCGACCTTGTGGGCATACAGAGAATGAATATGCGCACCAACACCTTCGTCGTAGTCCTCGACCCCGGCACGTACACAATGACCATCGACATTGAGGGAGCTGAGCATCATGAGGAGCAAATTGTAGTGGAAGAGCGAACCTACGACTCGACCCCAATAGAAAACACCATCACGCTCAAGAAGCTCTAAAAGAGGCAAATAACCCAACGCCACAAAAGCAAAATCGCCATGAACATCCAACTGTCGCGCCCTATTGTATTCTTCGACCTGGAGACCACGGGCCTCAACATCGGCAGCGACCATATCGTAGAAATATCCCTCATCAAGGTTCACCCCGACGGCCATAGGGAGAGCTTCACACAACGCCTCAACCCGGGAATCCCCATCCCGCCCGAGGCATCGGCAATCCACGGCATAACCGACGCCGACGTGGCCGACAAGCCATATTTTAAAGACGTGGCCAGGAGCATTGCCAACGTCATCAAGGGCTGCGACATAGCCGGTTTCAACAGCAACAGATTCGACGTCCCCATGCTCGCCGAGGAATTCCTCGCCATAAACATGACGGACGTGGACCTGCGCCGCGCCAACTTTATCGACGTGCAGGTAATATTCCACAAAAAAGAGCAACGCACCCTCTCCGCCGCATACAAATTCTACTGCGACAAAGAGCTTGAAGGGGCGCACGGCGCATTTGCCGACACGGCGGCAACGGTAGACGTCTTCATGGCGCAATTGGAGCGATACCCCGACATTCCCCACGACATAAAGGGCCTCTCCGAGTTCTCCACCGTATCAAAAAACGTAGACTTCGCCGGGCGATTTGTCTACGACAACAACGGCGTAGAGATATTCAACTTCGGCAAGCACAAGGGCAAGAGCGTGGAGCAAGTGCTGAAGGCAGAGCCTGGCTATTACGAGTGGATGATGAACGGCGACTTTAGCCGCGACACAAAACGCGTCTTGAGCGACATCCGCATCCGGATGAGCAACAACAGCATAAATGTCAAGAAATGAAGATTATCTGCGTTGGCCTGAACTACCCGCGCCACGCCGACGAGATTGGGATGCGCCCCGTAGATGCCGAGCCAACAATCTTCTTAAAGCCGGACACCGCGTTGCTCCGCAACAACGACCCTTTCTACATCCCCGATTGGGCCGAACGATTTGACTATGAGGCGGAACTCGTCTTCCGCATATCGAGGCTTGGCCGCCATATTGACGAACGCTTTGCGCACAGGTATTACGACGCGGTAGGCCTCGGCATTGACTTCACCGCCCGCGACTTGCAAGAGCGGCTCGTGAAAGAGGGGCGGCCTTGGGAGACTTGCAAAGCCTTCGACTACTCGGCCGCCATATCGCGGTTCATACCCCTTGCGGAGCTGCCCCCCGTGGCAGACTTGCGTTTTGACCTCGCGATAAATGGCGAAGTGAGGCAGAGGGGCGTGGCCAGCCAAATGATTTTCTCCATTGACAAGATAATAGCCTACGTCTCGCAATTCTTCTCCCTGCGGATGGGCGACCTAATATTTACGGGAACGCCGACGGGCGTAGGCCCCGTGCGCGAGGGAGACCGACTGACGGCAACACTCGAAGGGCAGACAATGCTCGACTTCGAGATTAAATGACACGACACGCCTATGGGCAACGCCACAAACCGACACGGCTTGATGCCCGCAATTGCCGCACTGATTGTCGCGGCTCTTTTGGTTGTGGCCTACGCCTTTACGTCCGACCCGTTTCAGAAAACCGACCATGAGGCAGTAGGGAAACGAATCAGCAAAGTAATGGCGCGGCACGACAAGGCCATGACCCAATGGCTCGACATATTGGCCGACACCCTTGCCAACCCCGCCACGCGCACCTTCCCGCAAGAATTTGCCAACACCGACTACTCGCTCTACCTCTTTGACGGGGACACACTCCGCCTTTGGCATCACGCCTGCCTGCCCAACACAGACCTGACGCCCGCATACCTCTCGCACAGCATTGTTGACGCGGACAACGGGACGTATTACATCAAGAGCCTCAAGCGCGGGCAAACATCCATCTTCGCCCTGCTCCTCATCAGGAGCCACTCGCCCTACGACAACGAATATCTCGCCGACCGTTACCACCCGTCGTTTGACCTCGGCGACAACGCCCGAATATCGACATCCCACTCTGCCGGGGCCACCGTCACCTCGCCCGATGGCGCATACCTCTTCACCGTGACGGGCGACACACTGCGCCGCCAATCGACATTTGGGCATATCGCGTCGCTTGCCTTCCTCTTTGTGGCTATTGCCTTGACGCTGTGGGCGATAGTACGCATAGCCAACGTGATTGTCAGCCACGGCGCTGGGCGAGGCGTGGCTCTGACAGCGAGCGCGGCAATGCTCACCGCGTTATACGGCCTCTCGCTCCTCATCCCGATGCCGCAGGGCGATGGCGACACGTCGATCATCTTCTCGCCGCTCATCTTCTCTTACGACTGGTGGCTGCCATCGCTCGGTTACATGGTTCTTGGGGCTTCGCTCATGCTGACGTGGGACGTGTTGTTCTTCCGCCTCGTCAGGGTGCGGACACGCCGTCATTTGGCTCTGACACTCACGACCATTGCCCCGACTGTCGTCTCTTTCGTCTCCTTCCTTGCCGTGGAGATACTCGCCCGCCATTCGCAGGGCCTCTCGTTCTACGTTGGCGACACGAGCCTCTCCGCCACATCGCTCGTAAAGATTGGCATCCTCTCAATGCTGTTCTATGGGCCTTGCCTCGTCATGGAGCGGTGCTATTCGCAAGTGGCGGGACATCTGGGCGCAAGGCTCTTCGGGCTTATCGCTGCGGCGTCATCGGCCATAATCTTCGTGGCGGGATGGGTCGCAGGATGGGGGCAGCCGTGGTTTTACGCCATATCGTTTGCCGCCCTCAGCACCATTCATTACATCTTCAAACGCCACTCGCCGGGCATCATACAGTTCAGCCACTTTGTCTGGACACTCATGCTCATTGGCCTCCTGACGACACTCCGCCTCACGATGGTCAACGCCGAGAAAGAGGTGGCCAACCGTAAGCTGCTCTCCGTAAACCTCGCATTCCAGATACTCCGCAACGACGACCCCATTGCCGAACAGCAGCTGCCGATGATTCAGACGATGCTGACCACCGACACCGTAATACGGCAAATGATGGCCGAGACCGAGATTCGGCAAGACCAGCTTTTCAGCCACGTGCGCGGCACAATCTTCGGCGGATACTTCTCCCGTTACGACCTTCAAGTAATCCCATGCCGCGGATTTAGCAGCACCATACAGATGACCAACACGGGCGACGTATACAACTGCGCGCAATACTTTGAGCAGCTCTGCCAAACGCACGGCAAGAGGGTATACTCCGCTCAGAGCTTCTACCGCCTGGACAACGACTACGGTAGCCCGTGCTATTTGGGCAAGGTGAACTACGGATCGTGGTCGTCGCCCGGGTACCTCTTTGTACAGCTGACGCACAAGATTGCGGCGCAAGGCGTAGGGTATCCAGAACTGCTGACCAACAAGCGCGACAGAATGGACGAGGACAAGCTGCGCGGATACTCGTACGCCCGATATGCCGATGGGCGACTTGTATCGTCATTTGGCGCGTATGACTACCCGACGGTCTACGCCGCCGCCGACTCGGGCATCACCATAAGTGAGCGCAACGGCTACTCGCACCTCTCCACAGAGCCGACACCCAACCAGACCATCGTGGTCAGCTATCCGCAGATGTCGGCGCAAGACCTCCTTACGAGCTACTCCTACATCTTCTTGGGGATGCTCATCGTATGCTCGTTCATACAGATTCTGACAATCCACCACAGCAAATCGCTATGGCGTCACGCCAACCTCAGCGAACGACTTCACGTCAGCCTTGTGGCCTTTGTCCTTGTCCTCTTCGTCATCTTGTGCCTAATATCTATAATTCAGTCCATTAAGAGCTTTGAGACGGCAAGCCGAGAGCGGCTTTCGGACGCCATGCTCTCCGTCATTGTCTCCCTATCGGACGAATACGCCTACACCAACCCAGCCGACGCGGCAACGGCAATTGACGACATCAACACGGACAACATACTCCAACGCTTGTCGGACGCTTTCAATGCCGACGCCCACCTCTTCTCGACCAACGGGCACCTTATCGGCACATCGAGGCGCGAACTCTTCATGGGCGGAACGGCAGCCCCCCTGATGAACGACGAGGCATTGGCACTGCTCCGCAACGGGGTCGTTGGCGAAGTCTTCGTGAAAGAGCGCATAGGCTCGCTGCTCCACTACTCGCTCTACGCGCCTCTGCTCAACGACAATGGCGAGACAATAGGCTACGTCAATGTGCCTTACTTCAGCGACTTACGCGCCATGCGTTCGCAAATGATGCAGACCCTGATGCCCATCACGAACTCAATGATGCTCATCATCTTCTTGGCCATCATCTTCTCCCACTCCATAGCCTACGGCGTGACGCGAAGCCTCTGGCAACTGCGGGACATGATTCAAAACGCCGACCTCGGCAGCCGCAACAGTCGCCTGACATACCCATATAACGACGAGGTCGGTCAGATTGTCAAGGCCTATAACAAGATGACGCGACAACTCGAAGCCTCAGCCGAACAGCTCGCCGCATCGGAACGCGAAAGCACATGGAGAGAGATGGCGCGGCAAGTGGCCCACGAAATCAAGAACCCTCTTACGCCAATGAAGCTCTCCGTGCAATACCTCCTGAGGGTGTGGGACTCACGGCGCGAGAACTTTGAGCCGATGCTTAAGAAGACCTCGCAAACGCTGATTGAGCAGATTGACCAATTGGCGGCCGTGGCATCGCAATTCTCAGGCGTCGCGAAGATGAAGCAAGCCGAGCCGGAAAGAATGGACATTGCGGCCCGCCTGGCATCGATATGCTCGCTCTTTGCCCGAGCCGAAGAATCGCGCCTCACGTACCAAGGGCCGCAAGAGGGCATCTTCGTAATGGCAGACCCCGACCTCATTACGAGCGTATTCAACAACCTGATTAAGAACGCGCAACAAAGCGCAAGAGACGGGCGGACGGTGGACATTGCGGTAAGCCTTGCCGCCGACAATCATACGGTGACAATATGCGTTGAAGACAATGGCGACGGCATTGACGACGACGTGCGGGACAAGATTTTCCGCCCCAACTTCACGACCAAAAGCACGGGCATGGGCCTCGGCCTCGCCATCACGAAGACCATTGTCTCAAACAGCGGCGGCCAGATAGACTTCAAGACACAAATTGGCCAAGGGACAACGTTCCGCGTAGAATTGCCACGTACGCACTAAACGCCCGAAGTGGCTAAAGACCTGGGGAGCGGCAAGATAAGCTACTTTTTGTTTAAAACCAATGCACTAACGCCATGCAAAAGCTACCGCTCGGGATTCAGAGTTTCGAAAAGCTGCGCAATTCAGATTCGCTATATGTGGACACAACCCGTTCAGCATCCTCAGCGCATTGGGCGACGGTAAGTTCAACTACTACTGGTTTTCCACAGGCACACCGACTTTCCTTGTCAAGCGTTTGGCTTCCGCAAAGAATTTGTTCGACTTCAAACGCCTTACCAAAGGAGTTTCAACATCGATTGGCGAAATAACCGACTACCGCCCCGACAATACGAACATAATCCCACTTCTTTATCAGAGTGGCTATCTGACGATTAAGGAGTTCGCCCCCTCGTCTCAAATCTTCACCCTCGCCTACCCGAACGAGGAGGTGAGTATGGAATGCTCAACTCGCTCGCTCCAGCGGAGACAAACGCCTCCAACACGACTAACTCGCTTGTCGATATGCGTAAGGCTCTCAACGACAAGGACATCGACACGATGATGCTAATCCTCAAAAGCATCTATGCATCCTTGCCCTACATTAAGCCCGTCTACCGCGAGGACATGGACGAGGAGGACCGCCAGGACGCCCTCAACAAGTACATTGAGCGTGATTTTCAGAACGTCATCT
>JALEMI010000062.1 GCA_022768325.1 Bacteroidales bacterium | reverse complement strand
ACGGCACTGGGTGCACTCTCTCTTCGGCCATAGCAGCTGCCCTCGCAAAGGGCAAGTCCCTAACGCCCGCCGTGATAGCCGCCAAAGAATACATTAACGACGCAATAGCGGCAGGTGCCGACTATGAAATAGGCCACGGCCATGGCCCCGTCTGCCACTTTTTCTCGCTCCTCAATTAAGGCAATGTCCGAGAACGAAAATACACCGACCCCAAACCAATTCGAGGATACCGATCGCATCAACGTCTACGGTGCGCGAGAGCACAACCTCAAAAACATCGACATCTCTATCCCACGCAATTCGCTCGTCGTCTTCACTGGCATGAGCGGAAGCGGTAAGTCCTCTTTAGCTTTCGACACCATTTACGCCGAAGGCCAAAGACGGTATATCGAGACGTTCTCTTCCTACGCGCGGCAGTTCCTTGGCGGCTCACAACGCCCCGATGTCGACAAGATTACAGGCCTCAGCCCCGTTATCTCCATCGAGCAGAAGACCACTAACAAGAACCCTCGCTCTACGGTTGGCACAATCACCGAGATCTACGATTTCCTGCGTCTTCTCTACGCGCGAGCCGGCGATGCCTATTCCTACGAGACAGGCGAGAAGATGGTCAAGTATTCCGAGGCTCAGATTTTCAACATGATCGAGTCCTCTTTCGACGGTCGCCGAATCTCCATTCTCGCCCCACTCGTCAAAGGCAGGAAAGGTCACTATAAGGAGCTTTTTGAGCGAATCCGCAAGCGCGGCTTTATCTATGTCCGCGTCGACGGAGAGCTTCGAGAGGTCGTCCCCAATATGAAGCTCGACCGCTATAAGGTCCACTTCATCGAGCTTGTCATCGACCGTTTGGCGGTCAAGAAGGGCGAGCCAGACAGCGCCGGCTCAACCGACGCAAAGCGCCTCAAGCAGTCAATTGAGACGGCTCTCCAAATGGGCAAAGGGGTCATGATGGTGCTCGATGCCGATGCCGAGACGCCCAAATACTTCAGCCGCCAGCTTATGTGCCCCACCACGGGCATATCTTACCCCGACCCTGCCCCACACTCTTTCTCTTTCAACTCCCCGCAAGGTGCTTGCCCCAAGTGCAAGGGTCTCGGCCACTTCACCTCTGTCGATGTCAATCGCATAATCCCCAATCCTAAGCTCACCATCGCCGCAGGGGCCATCGAGCCGCTCGGTAAGGCCAAGAAGAATCTCATCTTCGCTCAGATTGAGGCCATCGGCGACATTTACGGCTTCGACCTCAAAACGCCCATCGAAGAAATACCCGAAGATGGTCTCGATGCCGTCCTCTACGGAACGACGGAGCAGCTGCACCTAAAGGACGACCTCGGGCTTCCCCGCAATTTCTTCCCCTCTTTCGACGGCATTGTAAGTTACATCGTCTCCATCCAAGACCAGGCCACCTCCGCTAAAGAGCGCAAATGGGCTGAGCAATACATCTCCGATGTCGTTTGTCCAGAGTGCGGAGGAGCAAGGCTCAACAAGGTCGCTCTCCATTTCCTCATCGACGACAAGAACATTGCCGAAGTGGCCGATATGGATATGCTCCAGCTCAGCGATTGGCTCGAACACCTCGAAGACCGTCTCAGCGATAAGCAAAGACTCATCGCAAAGGAGATTCTCAAAGAGATACGAGGCCGTGTTGGCTTCCTCCTCGATGTCGGTCTCGACTACCTTTCCCTCAATCGCAGCGCCATGACCCTTTCGGGCGGCGAGAGCCAACGAATCAGGCTCGCTACGCAAATAGGCTCACAGCTCGTCAATGTCCTGTACATTCTCGACGAGCCAAGCATCGGTCTCCACCAACGCGACAACATTAAGCTCATCAAT
Source organism: Bacteroidales bacterium (assembly GCA_022768325.1). Classification (GTDB taxonomy): domain Bacteria; phylum Bacteroidota; class Bacteroidia; order Bacteroidales; family Marinilabiliaceae; genus W3P20-009. Next base: position 16,146 of record JALEMI010000062.1, on the reverse strand, counting down.
TCACTAAAGCACCTCAGGGACATCGGGAACAGCGTTATCGTCGTCGAGCACGACCGAGACATGATGCTCGCCTCCGACTATCTTGTCGACATCGGTCCCGGTGCAGGTCGAAAGGGCGGTTATGTCGTGGCTGCCGGCACTCCCGCCGAGGTCCTCAAGACCGATACGATGACCGCCGCATACCTCAACGGCACTCGCCAAATTGAGGTCCCCGCCCAACGCCGCCCCGGAAATGGCAAATTCCTGACAATTAAGGGTTGCCGAGGCAATAATCTCAAAAATGTCGATGTCTCTTTCCCTCTCGGGAAGCTAATATGCATGACGGGTGTCTCGGGCAGCGGTAAGTCCACGCTCATCAATGAGACGCTCGCTCCAATCCTCAGCAAGCACGTCTACAATTCCCTCAAAGACCCAATGCCCTACGATGCCGTCGAGGGGCTGGAGTTTGTCGATAAGATTGTGACGGTCGACCAGTCCCCCCTCGGGCGTACCCCGCGCTCCAATCCCGCCACCTATACCGCCGTTTTTGACGACATCCGTAAGATTTACGCCGAGCTGCCTGAGTCAAAACTCAGGAATTACAAGAACGGACGATTCTCTTTCAATGTCAGTGGAGGACGATGCGAGACGTGCAAAGGGGCTGGTGTCCAAGTCATTGAGATGAATCTCCTGCCCGATGTCATGGTCGAGTGTCCCGTCTGCGGCGGAAAACGGTACAACAGGGAGACCCTCGAAGTGAAGTTCAAAGGCAAGTCCATTGGCGACGTGCTGCTCATGACCATCAACATGGCCACCGAGTTCTTCGAGAGCATCCCCTCCATTCACAATAAGCTCAATACGCTAAAAAGCGTCGGTCTCGGCTACATCACCCTCGGGCAACCCTCCACAACTCTATCTGGTGGCGAGAGCCAACGCGTAAAACTTGCCACCGAGCTTGCCAAGCGCGATACGGGAAGCACCGTCTACCTCCTCGACGAGCCTACCACAGGCCTCCATTTCGAGGATATCCGAATCCTGATGGATGTCCTCAATAAGCTGGTCGACCGTGGCAATACGGTCATCGTCATCGAGCATAATCTCGATGTCATCAAGATGGCCGACTATGTCATCGATATGGGTCCCGAAGGCGGACGTGGCGGCGGTAAAATTGTCGCCCAAGGCACTCCCGAGGAGGTCGCCAAGTGCGAAGCCAGCTACACTGGTCATTTCCTACGCAGCGAGTTGGGGCTATAAGCCGCCCCAATGCTCAAAATTCCGCCGGGCTTTCAATGTGTATTGCCTCCCCCGTATGCGGGTGGGTGAACCATATCGCGTCAGAGTGCAACAGCAGACGCTCCCCAAGTCGCCCATACAGGTTGTCTCCCACAATTGGGCACCCCAATCCCATCGGATTTGCCAAGTGGACGCGCAGTTGGTGCGTCCTCCCCGTCAATGGGTATAGGTTTATCCTGGTTCTGCCGCCCTCACTCCCGCATACTTCATATTCAGTCACCGCCTCTTTTCCCCTGATGAAGTCTACCATTTGCCTCGGCCTGTCCTCAATGTTCGGTATCAGTGGCAAACTTATCACGCCACTCTTTTGCGACGGCGTCCCATCCACAATTGCGACATAGCGTTTCTTTATTTGCCGCGTCTCAAATAGCCTTTGCATTGCGGCGTGCGTCTCTTTGTCTTTCGCTATGACAACAATGCCCGAGGTTGCCATGTCAAGCCTGTGTACATACCCGGGTCCCGTTATTGTGCGAATCGTGCGAATCCTCCCCATTAACGAGTCATGCCCTCCGCTTTCGTCCACGGTCATTAGGCCACACGGCTTGTCCACCACTACCAGCCATTCGTCTTCAAACACAATCTTTAGCTCTCCGCCCGCCTTCGGTGCTTCAAGCGGATTTGCCTCCACGTCCATTCCTCGCATCATTCGAGCCAACAAGGGCCCGCATTTCGTGTTGCAAGCGGGGTAAAAATGCCCTTCGTCGCGTATCTCCCCCTTTGGCGAGGTTCCCATCCAAAACTCCGCCATGCATATAGGCCTCAACCCATGGGAAAACGCGTAGTTAAGTAGTTTCGGTGCTGCGCATTCGCCCGTCCCCGAGGGCGGTACGCCTCTGCCCGCCTCTTGAAATATGTCCCATACGCTTACGCTCCTCCCGTCCGCGCATCGTGCTTTCATTCGGCTGAATAGCCATCTTTGAAGGATGTTTGAACGCCTTTTACGTTCCGTTTTAAGGTGTTCAATTTCCTCTTTCCATGCCGCCAATTCGTCTCTCATTTTCTCCGTTTCCGCCCCTAATCGTGCCGCCGTCCTTTTTATTTCCGCCTTCTCAAATTGGCTCTGCTTGTCGAGTTCCTCTTTCATTTCAGGCTTTTCGGCTCGCATTATTTTCCTCGCTTCCCTGTTTTCTGCGTATCTCTTTTTGAGTGTCTCAATGGTCAATGCGTTTTCAGCCTCCCTTTTAATCAGGTTTTCCCGTTTCGATGCGTATTCCGCATTGGTCTCCATCGCGCATATTCGTTCGTTTATCGTCGAGATGGCTATCTCTTCCGTCTTGAAGATTCCTCCCTCTTGCTCGTAGTCCAAAAGAGGGGGCGCAAACCATTTCTGATGGCTTCGTCCGCCCAATGTCCCCGAGAATGAGGCAATAAAACCCATCTCACCATTCTCATTCATACAAACCAATACGCCAAACATTTTCCCACTCGCAATGTCTGCCGATAGCTCAGACCGTCTTGTCATTTCTTCTTTCACCATTTCCGCCGCTTCCCTGCATTTGTCGTCTGGCGTGTAGGCAAATGGGTACGTGAATGGGCGATGTCCTCCCTCTATGTGCCATGTCGCTACTCGGTGAAACACATTCTCTCTGGCCGCCATCTCTGGTAAAGATGTCATCTGTTTGCGCTTTAGTTCGTGGAAATGAGTAATTTTGATTTCACAAAATTAGGCCTTTTGCGCCCGCATTCTTTATTCTACGACCCTTACCATGGAGGAGCTTATCTTTCTCGACAAGGAAATTACGCTGTTTTTCAATGGCTTAAACAATTCCTTTTTCGACTCTTTCTTCTATCTCATGACATCCAAAATCGTCTGGATTCCACTCTATCTTGCGCTTCTTTGGATGATTTTCCGCAAGCAAGGTGGAAGAGGTCTCATGACCGTCATCGTCGTTGGTCTCGTCATTCTCGTCGCCGACCAGATTTCGTCGGGACTAATGAAGCCATTTTTCGAGAGGCTCCGTCCTTCCCATGACGATGTCATGCAATACCTTGTCCATACGGTCAATAACTACCGAGGCGGGCTTTACGGATTCGCGTCGTCCCATGCAGCCAATTGCTTCGCCCTGGCCTCCTTCTTTACGCTCGTCGTCCGTAGGTGGTCCATCGGTCTGACGCTCTACGCTTGGGCTCTCATCAATGCCTATGGTCGTGTCTATCAAGGTGTCCACTTTGTCGGCGACATTCTCGTCGGTGCCCTCATCGGCATCCTCGTCGGACGCATTTTCTACGAGATTTACCTTCACCTGGTACTCCATTTCTTCGTGATTACGCACCACAATAAGTGGACGCTCAAGAACGGTCTTGCTGCCTCTTTCGGCAAGCTGGGTTCCCGCATCGTGGCCTACACTTTTATCCTCACGGTCGCCGTGCTCGTCATGTCCATCTCCCTCTTCAGCAAGTATGGAGCTTCTTGTTGATCCCAATTTCGCTCCAGGGCGCATCCTCTCCGAGGAGGAGAGTGCCCACTGCGTTAAGGTGATGCGCCATAGGGTGGGGGACACCCTCTTCGTCGCCGACGGCAAGGGCAATCGCTACGAGTGCCAACTCGTCGATGCTTCCCCACGCGGATGCACCCTCAATGTCCTCTCGACAACCGTCGCCGACGAACCCAAGTGCCATCTATGGATGGCCGTCGCGCCAACAAAAAACATCGACCGGTTCGAGTGGTTCGTCGAGAAGGCCGTCGAGATTGGCGTCTCGCGCATCACGCCCATTCTCTGCGCCCACTCCGAACGTGACCGTGTCCGTGTCGACCGACTTGAAAAGCTGGTTCTCGCGGCCGCCAAGCAGTCCCTAAAGTGCTTCTTGCCCTCCGTCGACGAGCTGACTCGTTTCGCCGACCTTCTCGCAAGTCCACTCCCTCCCCAACGCTACATTCTCCATTGCGGAGAGAACCCCAAACCCCACCTCTTCTCCCAGGCGAATCCCGCCACCGACACCCTGATTCTCATCGGCCCCGAAGGCGATTTCTCCGCCAAGGAGATAGTCAATGCCGCCGCCGCTGGCTTCCAAGAGTGCACGCTCGGCCCCGAGCGTCTCCGTACAGAGACAGCCGCGCTCGTCGCCACGAATGTAATCGCCATCCGAAATCAGGTCGACGCAATTCCACAGATTAGCTGATAACCCAATATAAAGACAACCCACCATGGCATTTTTTGGACTATTTGGCAAGAAAGAAAACAAGGAGGAGCAAGCCGCCAATCTCGACAAGGGGCTCGCTCGGACAAAGGAGAGCCTCTTCAAGAAGCTCGGCAAATTACTCCTCGCCAAGCACAAGGTCGACGACGATGTCCTCGACGAGCTCGAAGAGGTGCTAATAACTTCCGATGTCGGTGTCGACACCACTCTCAAGATTATCAAGCGCATCGAGGAGCGTGTCAAGAAAGACGCTTACAGCGGCTCCAAAGAGCTGAACGCCATTCTCCGCGAAGAGATTGCAGCTCTCCTCGAAGAGACCGACCGCCAAGGCGCGCAGGCTGAGTTCATCGACCACGGCGACGACCCCTATGTCATCATGGTAGTGGGCATCAACGGCGTCGGAAAGACCACCACAATCGGTAAGATTGCCAATCGCTACAAGAAGGCGGGCAAGAAGGTCGTCCTCGGTGCGGCCGATACGTTCCGCGCGGCGGCCATTGAGCAGCTCGAAGTCTGGGCCAACAGGGTCGATGTCCCCATCGTCAAGCAACAGATGGGGTCCGATCCCGCGTCCGTGGCTTTCGATACCCTCTCCTCCGCCAAGGCCCATGGTGCCGATGTCGTTATCATCGATACCGCCGGACGTCTCCACAACAATATCGGCCTCATGAACGAGCTATCGAAGATTAAGAACGTCATGAAGAAGGTCGTCCCGACTGCCCCCGACGAGGTTCTGCTCGTCCTCGACGGCTCAACAGGCCAAAACGCTTTCGAGCAGGCCAAGCAGTTCACCAAGGCCACAGAGGTCACGTCGCTCGCCATCACAAAGCTCGACGGTACCGCCAAGGGTGGTGTCGTAATCGGCGTGTCCGACCAGTTCAGCATCCCCGTCAAATACATTGGCATCGGCGAAGGCGTTGACGATTTGCAACTCTTCGACCGAAGGTCTTTTGTCGAATCCCTTTTCAAGTAGGCTTTGAAACTTGTAGATGTCATTTCCCTGGGTTGCTCAAAAAACCTGGTTGATAGTGAGAAACTTATGGCTCAACTCCGAGCCAATAACATAACCGTCGCCCACGATTCCGAAAACCCTAAAGGCGAGGTGGCCATAATCAACACCTGCGGCTTCATCGGCGATGCTAAGGAGGAGTCCATCAACACGATTCTCCAGTTCGCTGAGGCCAAGCAACGCGGCAAGCTCAAGAAGCTCTATGTCATGGGCTGTCTCAGCGAGCGTTATCGAGCTGAGCTATCCGAGCAAATCCCAGAGGTCGACAAGTTCTACGGTAAGTTCGATTGGGGCGGCATCATCCAAGAGCTCGGTGCCACGTTCCGACGCGACCTCATGAACGAGCGTTCCCTCACAACCCCCGCCCACTACGCATATCTTAAGATTTCCGAGGGTTGCAACAGAAAGTGCAGCTATTGCGCCATTCCTATCATCACAGGCCCTCACACCAGCCGCCCCTTCGACGAGATTGTCGACGAGGTGCGCCGCCTTGCCGATCGTGGTGTCAAGGAGCTTCAGGTCATCGCCCAAGACCTCTCTTCCTACGGCACCGACCTCTATAAGAAGAATCGTCTCGCCGACCTCGTCAATGCCATAGCCGAAGTCAACGGAATCGAGTGGGTGCGTCTTCACTACGCCTATCCCGCTGGCTTCCCTCACGATCTGCTTGATGTAATGGCTTCTAACCCAAAGGTCTGCAAATACCTGGACCTCGCCCTTCAACACTCGTCAGACCGTATGCTAAAGACGATGCTCCGCCATATCTCAAAGGCCCAGACCGTCGAGCTTCTCGATGAGATTCGCCATCGTGTCCCAGGCATCCATCTCCGCACAACGCTCATAACAGGCCACCCGGGCGAGACGGAGGAGGATTTCGCCGATCTCATGGATTTTGTCCGCACCCAACGCTTCGAGCGTCTCGGCGTTTTCACCTATTCGCACGAGGAGGACACCTACGCCTGGAACCATTATGAGGATAACATCCCCGAGGAGGTGAAGCAGGACCGTGCCGACAGCATCATGTCGCTCCAAGAGGGCATAAGTGCCGAAATCAATGCCGCAAAGGTCGGTCAAACTCTCAAGGTCATTATCGACCGCAAGGAGGCTGACCATTTTGTCGGGCGCACTGAGTTCGATTCCCCAGAGGTCGACCCCGAGGTCGTCGTCCACGGCAATGCCCGCGTAGGCGATTTCTCCATGGTCAAGATCACAAGCTCCGAAGACTACGACCTCATCGGAGACGTTGTCCCACAATAACCCCAAACACATGGCAAAACAAGATTGGAAAGATCGCCTCGGGGTTGTCTTCTCTACCAACGCCGATTTCGAATACACCCACCACGAGCAGCCCGAGGAAGAGACGCTCCCGCCCGCAAAGCAGAGTCTGAGGGTGATGCTCGACAAGAAACAACGCGCTGGCAAGATGGTGACGCTCGTCACGGGCTTCGTCGGCTCCGATGACGACCTTAAGGAGCTCGGCAAAAGGCTCAAACAGTCTTGCGGGGTGGGCGGCAGTGCCAAAGACGGGCAGATTATCGTCCAAGGCGATTTCCGTACCCGCGTGGCCGATATTCTCAAAGCCGACGGTTTCAAAGTAAAAGTCATATAACCGCATCTTTTCACTGCGGGCTAATCATCTTTATCTCACCATGTTGCCATTAGCGGAGCGGATGCGTCCCGAGTCTCTCGATGATTATGTGGGGCAGAGCCATCTCATAGGCCCTAATGCCGTCCTCCGGCGCATGATTGATAGTGGAAACATCTCTTCTATCATCCTTTGGGGTCCTCCTGGCGTCGGGAAGACTACGCTCGCAAAAATCATTTCCCACAAGCTCCAACGCCCCTTTTTCACCCTCTCCGCCATCAGCTCTGGCGTGAAGGATGTGCGCGAGGTCATCGAGAAGGCCAAGCAAAGCCGCTTTTTCAATCCCGACCCGCCCATTCTTTTCATTGACGAGATTCACCGTTTCAGCAAGAGCCAGCAAGACAGCCTCCTCGCAGCAGTGGAGACTGGCGTTTTCGTCTTGATCGGAGCAACAACGGAGAACCCCTCTTTTGAGGTCATTTCGCCTCTCCTCTCCAGGTGTCAAGTCTATGTCCTTAAGTCACTTGAGCGCGACGACTTAATCAATTTGTTCAACAGGGTTCTGACCTCCGACGAGGTCTTAGCCAAGCTCAATGTCAGACTTGCCGAGGATGCGGCCCTTGTCCGTTTCTCTGGCGGCGACGCCCGCAAATTCCTAAATATCGTCGAGCTTGTCGTCAATTCCCAAGAAGGCGCCGATGAGGTGATTATCGACGATAAGCACGTCGTCGACATCCTCCAACAGACGTCCGCCACTTACGACAAGAATGGCGAGATGCACTACGACATCATCTCCGCTTTCATTAAGTCCATCCGCGGCTCAGACCCCGACGCGGCTGTCTATTGGCTCGCACGCATGATCGAGGGGGGAGAGGACCCCAAGTTCATCGCCCGAAGGCTCATTATCTCCGCCTCCGAGGACATCGGCCTTGCCAATCCCAACGCTCTCCTCATGGCCAATCAGGCTTTCGATGCCGTCAATAAGATTGGCTGGCCCGAGGGGAGAATCATTCTCTCCCAAGCTACCATCTATCTCGCCACGTCCCCAAAGAGCAATGCGTCATACAACGCCATAAATGCCGCCCTCCAGTGCGTCAAGACTACCGGCGACCTACCCGTCCCGCTCCATCTCCGCAATGCGCCCACAAAGCTCATGGCCAATCTTAACTACGGCTGCGACTATATGTACGCCCACGACTACCCAGGCCACTTTGTCGTGCAGCAATATTTGCCCGATGCGCTCACTTCCGCACGTTTCTACTCCCCTCAACCCAATCCGGCCGAAGATCGCATAGCCGAGCGCATGAACGCGCTTTGGGGAGACCGTTTCAAGAAGTGATTTTTAGAATGTCGTTATATGCGAAATCATGTCCAATAATTTGCGCGGCTATCTCTATGCCGCAATGTCCTCGTCCAGCTACGGTGTCAATGCCTTCGCAATCCTCCTCTACGCCGATGGGATAACCAATTTGTCCATCCTTTTCTACCGATACTTTTTCGCCGTCATTCTGCTTCTGGTGCTAATGGCGGTTCGCCATATTCCTTTGCGGCTCACGTTGCGCGAGTTCGCGCTCGTTTGCCCCATGGGGCTGCTCTTCGCTTTCTCTTCGCTCTCCTTGTTCGAGAGTTACAAACACCTCGGCGCGTCGCTGTCGGCAACGGCTCTCTTCATCTATCCGGCCCTCGTCGCCCTCATCATGTGGGTGGCTTTCCGCGAGACGCCCAGCCGAGTGACGCTTTTCGCCATTCCCGCTGTCTTCGCCGGTATTGTCCTCCTCGATTGGCAAGGCATCACTACCGGACAGTCTTCGCCCATCGGGCTTCTCATTGTCTTCCTCTCCGCCCTCAGCTACGCCGTCTACATGGTCGTGGTGCAGAAGAGCGTTCTCGCCCAAATGCCGACGCTCAAACTCAGTTTCTACTCGCTTTTCTTCGGCTGGTTTCTCTTCATTGTCGCAACCCACGGCTGTGCCGATGTCCAGATTCTCCCCTCCGCCACAGATTGGCTCATCGTCATCTCGCTCGCTCTCTTCCCCTCGCTCATCTCTCTCGCCACCATGGCCACGGCAATCCGTCTCGTCGGCTCCACAGCCACGGCTGTCCTCGGTGCTTTCGAGCCACTCACGTCTGTCCTCATCGGCATCTGCCTTCTCGGCGAGCGTCCGCCCCTCGTTTCTTATGTCGGCATGGTGGTCATCCTTCTCTCCGTCACCGCTGTCGTGGCGCAAAAGAGGGTCTATTCTTACATCAAAATCGCCGCAAGGCATCTCCATATCGCCTCGCGCTGACTTCCCTCGCCATCTTTCTCTCTTGCGTAACGCGCTGATTTTGCCTCATAAAACACTTTTTTGCATACTCGCCTCGCAAAAAATCTCTTATCCCTCTTGCAAACTCAATAATAACACCTAAATTTGCACTCGCAATCGGGAAGCGAGGCGACAAGCCTCTCCCAACGCAAAAGCACTTTTCTTCTTGAAACTTGTCTTGGTGACATCAAGGTGGGGTAGTTCAGTTGGTTAGAATACATGCCTGTCACGCATGGGGTCGCGAGTTCGAGCCTCGTCCTCACCGCCAATTTTTCTACCAAGACAAGTTGAAACGGTGGGGTAGTTCAGTTGGTTAGAATACATGCCTGTCACGCATGGGGTCGCGAGTTCGAGCCTCGTCCTCACCGCTTTTTGTGTTTCCTTTGGTGGGGTAGTTCAGTTGGTTAGAATACATGCCTGTCACGCATGGGGTCGCGAGTTCGAGCCTCGTCCTCACCGCCAAGAACACTTTCAAACGGGTTGAGCTTAGCGGTTCAACCCGTTTCTTTTTTCCTCTCCCGCCGTCCTTTCCGCAATCCGACGATTCGTTTGCCTCTCTTTCCCCTTGCCGTGAGAATTTTTTACCACCGTTGGAGTTTATAGCCATATTTTAGCTAATTTCGTCGGCAATAAAAACATACGAAGTCTCGTTTTAATACGTTTTTTCAAAGACATTCATGGTACAAGTCCTGAAATTCGGAGGCACCTCCATGGGCACCGCCAAAAGCATGCTGGAGGTCAAACGCATCATCTTAAGCCATCCGGCACCAACTATAGCTGTCGTTTCCGCAGTAAGCGGGGTCACAGACATGCTTCTCGCTGCTGCTCACAAAGCAGCAAGTGGTGAGGACTTCACAAGCAACCTTAGCGCCATTGTCGACAAGCATAGGGCTATCATCACTGAGCTCTTCGACGATCCTCAAAAGGTCGAGTCCATGCTCATGCCCATCTTCGCTGACCTCGGCAGTCTCCTCAAGGGTGTGTCGCTTCTCAAAGAGCTCAGCAACAGAAGCCTCGAAACAATCTCTGGCTTCGGCGAGAGGTGCTCGTCGCTCATCCTCAGCCAACTCATGCCAGGCTCGCGCCTCCTCGATTCCCGTCCGCTCATCAAGACCTATCAGGCAGGCCAACGTAATCTGGTCATTGAAGACCTCACGGCCAAAAACATCGCTGAGGCTTTCGAACAAATGTCAGACTATACCATCATGCCGGGCTTCATCTCCACTAACGAAAAGGGAGAACCCACAACCCTCGGCCGTGGTGGCTCTGACTATACGGCAGCTCTCGTTGCCGCCGCAATCAACGCCGAGGTCCTCGAGATTTGGACCGATGTCGACGGCTTCATGTCCGCCGACCCTCGAATCATCAGCCGTGCCTACGTCCTCGACCATCTCACCTACGAGGAGGCCATGGAGCTTTCGCACTTCGGCGCAAAGGTCATCTATCCCCCCACGATTCTTCCCGTCCTCAAAAAGAAGATTCCTATCTACATCAAGAATACTTTCAACTCCGATTTCATCGGAACGCGTATCGACGATGTCGAGAGCACCGACAAGTCCAATAAGATCAGGGGCATCTCTTCCATCAAGAACGTCAGCCTCCTGACGTTCCAAATGGTCGGAATGGTCGGAATTTCCGGCGTCTCCTCCCGCATCTTCAAGGCTCTCGCCAATGCTTTCGTCAATGTCATCCTCATCTCGCAGGCTTCGTCCGAGCTTACCGTCTCGTTCGTCGTCGAGACCAAGGATGCCGAACGTGCCGCCGAGGTCATCGATGCTGAGTTTGGCAACGAGATTCTCAATGGTCACGCGCAGCCAACTCACGTCAAGAACCAAATGGCCGTCGTCGCCGTCGTAGGCGACCGCATGAAGCACAATACCGGTGTCTCAGGCCGCCTCTTCGAGGCTGTCGGCAAGAGCGGCATCAACATCTACGCCATTGCCCAAGGCGCCAGCGAGGTCAATATCTCCTTCGTTATCAAGGAGGACGATCTCCGAAAGGCCCTCAATACCGTCCACGACGCTTTCTTCCTCAGCCGTTGCCAAGTCCTCCAGATTTTCCAAACGGGTCTCGGCACCGTCGGCGGAAAGCTCCTCGAAAAACTCGCTGCCCAAGCCGATAAGCTCCGTGACGAGTACAAGCTGATTGTCCGCATTGTCGGTGTCGCCAATTCGCGCCTCTCGCTCATCGATGTGCAAGGTATCGACCCGCTAAAAGCAAAGGAACGTCTCGAAAAAGAGGGTAAGCCCCTCGCAAATGCCGATTTCGCCGAGGCCATCAAGAAGCTCAATCTCGCCGGCTGCGTCTTTGTCGATTGCACCGCCAGTGCCGATGTCGCATCCCTCTACGATTTCATGCTTGCCAACAACGTCAATGTCGTCACGGCCAACAAGATTGCCTCTTCCTCCGCCTACGAGCACTATCTCTCGCTGAAGACCACTGCTCGCGAGAAGGGTGTCAAGTTCCACTACGAGACAAATGTCGGAGCCGCGCTCCCCATAATCTCCCCAATCAACGACCTCATCCGCAGCGGAGACCGTATCGTGAAGATGCAAGCCGTCCTCTCAGGAACGCTCAATTTCATCTCCAATGCGCTCTCCCACGGCCGCAAGCTCTCCGATGTCGTCGCCGAGGCTAAGGCCAAAGGCTACAGCGAGCCAGACCCGCGCATCGACCTCTCAGGAATCGATGTCGCCCGCAAGATTCTCATCCTCGCCCGCGAAGCTGGCTACGGTCTCGAGATGTCCGACATCAACCGCACCCCCTTCGTCCCACAGGAGATTCTCGATACCCCAAATGTCGAGACTTTCATGGAGAAGCTCAAGACGCTCGACGACGAGTACGCTCAGACAAGTGCCGAGCTAAACAAGAAGGGTCTTATCCGCAGGTATGTCGCCACTTTCGAGAACGGCAAGGTCTCCGTCGGCTTCAAGGATGTCGCCGAGAACGACCCGCTCTATTTCCTCGACGATACAAACAATATCGTCCTCATCAATTCCGATAACTACAAGGACCATCCCCTTGAGATAAAAGGCTACGGTGCCGGTGCCGATGTCACCGCCGCAGGCGTTTTCGCCGACATAATCCGTGTCGCCAATTTGTCTTAATCCACCCCAAATAAGTGAACTTTTAGGTCATGAAATTCTATAGCACAAACAACAAGAATCACGTAGCAGACCTCAAGACCGCCGTCCTCAAAGGACTTGCGCCAGACAAGGGTCTATACATGCCAGAGAATATCCCCGTCCTCCCAAAATCTTTTTGGGATTGGGTTCCAGGTCGCTCCATGGGCGAGATCGGCTTCGAAATCCTGAAGCACTTCTTCTGCCCCGACATTCCCGAAGACAAGTTCAAGGAAATGGTGGAAGACGCTTTCAACTTCCCCGTGCCTGTCGTCAAGGTCAACGACCAAATCTCTTCGCTTGAGCTCTTCCACGGCCCAACGCTCGCCTTCAAGGACGTAGGCGCCCGTTTCCTCGCTCGTGTCATGTCCTATTTCGCCGACTTCGGTGGCAAGCCCATCAACGTCCTCGCCGCAACAAGTGGCGACACGGGCAGTGCCGTAGCCAATGGTTTCCTCGGCGTTCCCAATGTCTACGTCCACATCCTCTATCCATCTGGCCTCGTCAGCAAGCTCCAAGAGCTCCAGTTCACCACTCTCGGCCAAAACGTCACAGCCTACGAGGTCAAGGGCGTTTTCGATGATTGCCAAAGAATGGTTAAGGAGGCGTTCATGGATGCCGATGTCAATGCGCAAAAGGTTCTCACCTCCGCCAATTCCATCAACCTCGCCCGTTTCTTGCCGCAGAGCGTCTACTATGTCCACGCCCTCGCCCAAATCCCGCAAGAGAAGTGGAAGGATCTCGTCATCTGCGTCCCCAGTGGCAATTTCGGCGACATCACCGCCGGTCTCGTAGCCTACAAGATGGGTATGCCCGTCAAGAGGTTTATCGCCGCTGTCAACGCAAACAAGGTCTTCCCCGAGTTCCTCGCTTCCGGCGACTACAAGCCACAGCCCTCCATCCACACCCTCGCCAACGCCATGGATGTCGGCGACCCAAGCAACTTCGCTCGCGTCTTTGAGCTCTTCGGCCGCAATGTCGACGAACTCCGCAAGGTTGTCTCAAGCTACAGCTACACCGACGATCTCATCGGTAAGACAATCACCTCCGTATGCGATAAGTTCGGCTACGTCTGCGATCCCCACGGTGCCGTTGGCTTCGCTGCTCTTCAAGACAATCTCGCCGACGGCGAGGTCGGTCTCTTCCTCGAGACTGCCCATCCCGCCAAGTTCATCGATACGGTCGAGAAGTTCAGCGGCAAGAAGGTTGAGATTCCCGCTCGCCTCGCCAAGTTCCTCAGCGGAACCAAGAAGTCCGTTGCGATAGAGAACGACTACCACAACATTTTGTCATCGCTCAAATAGAGTTTGGCAAGCTGTTTGTTTCAATATAACGAGTAACGCATATTTTCCAACTTCGCTTTAATGAGCTGTATACTCGCTAAAGCCAAACACAACAAAAAAACACAATGAAGAAATTTGGAATTTTCTTGCTGATGATGGCTGCGGCCACATTCGCTTCTGCGCAAGATAAGAGCGCTGACGAGTACAAGAACGAAGGCAACGAGTTTGTCCGTAACAAGAACTTCGCTGGTGCCCTCGAGTCATATAAGAAGGCCATCTCCCTCTGGGGCGATTCTGTCGATGCCGCCACAGTTTACAACGCTGGTATGTGCGCCCAAAAGACCAAGAGCCTCGACGAGGCCTACACTTACTACGCTAAGGCTCAGGAGCTCGGCTATAAGGAGGCCGATGCTGCCTACCGCATGACCACCATCCTCAAGGCGCAAAACAAGCTCGACGAGTACGCCGAGGCTGTCAAGCAGGGCTTCGAGAAGTACAAGAACGGTAAGACGGGCAACCGCTTTAGGCAGGACTACGCTAAGCTCTTCCGCGACAAGGCTTTCGCTCTCTACAACGAGGGTGCCGAAATCACAAAGACCATGCAAACTGCTGCTGCTGACAAGATGGACGCACTGAAGGCTTCCGCAAAGGCTAAGTTCAGCGAGGCGAAACCTCTCATCGAGCAAGCTCTCGAAATCTATCCCGACGATGCCAACGCCAAGGCCATCAAGGAGGGCATCGAGAAGCAGCTCGCTTCGCTCTAATCCGAGGGATAAACTCTCAATACTAAAAAGGGGTGTCATTTACGGCACTCCTTTTTTCGTTATCTTTAACAAATCATTTTCGCATATCCATGGGTACAGTAATCCCAAATAAGGAACAAAATGAGGCGGCTACGCCACGCCATGTCATCATTGTCCACGTCCTCGTCTGGGTCGTCCTTTTTGGCCTGCCTTTCGTCTATGGGGCTGAAAGCGAAGCTGCTGCGCGTTTCGCCCGGCGCAATTTCGCCATGCTCATGGCCTTGTGCATCACTTTCTATGCCAACCTTCTTTGGGCAATCGACAAGCTGTTTTTCCAAAAGAAATACGTTTGGTTCATCATTGCGAATATTGTAATCTTCTTTCTCGCCAGTTCCGGACGCTCCCTGCTCAATGCGCTTTTCGACTCTTGGGAGCATACTGCCGTAAACCGAGGTCCCAAGCATCACGACGGCATGATGCCGCTTTTCTTTTTCAACGATTTCATTTCGTCAATGTTTGCCGTGGGTGCCTCGCTCGGCATCAGCCTGCTCAATAATCGCCAAAAGCTCGAAATTTATCGCAAGAAGATTGAGAATGAGACTCTTACCTCCGAACTCAATCTCCTCCGATACCAAATCCGCCCGCACTTCTTCTTCAATTGCCTCAACAACATCTACTCCCTTATAAGCATCTCCCCCAATGCTGCCCAAAAGGCCGTCCACAGCCTCAGCCGTATGATGCGTTTCATCCTCTACGACGGCAGTAACCAGACGGTCTCTCTCTCCCAAGAGGTCGATTTCCTCCGCAGTTACGTGGATCTCATGAAATTGAGGCTTAGGCCCGAGGCCGACATCCAGCTCCATCTCCCCGACGGCGTCGAGGACGTGACTATTCCGTCGCTCCTCTTCATCCCGCTCATCGAGAACGCTTTCAAGCACGGTGTAAGCCCAAACGGCGAGGCGTCCATTGTCTGCAAGATGACCGTCGCGGACTCGCGGCTCGATTTCTATGTTGAGAATCTCATTTTCGAGTCGCAAGTCGAGAAGGACGGCGCCCACTCGGGTATTGGTCTCGCCAACTTGAAAAAAAGGCTTGACATCATATATGGCGATTCGTGCAGTTTCTCTGCGCATCCGTCAGGCGATTCGAGGTCTTTCGTCGCCAAGGTCTCAATCCCACTGACAGCAAAACAAGTCAAACAATAAGTCAACATACGATGTCGCAACAACTTAAAGCTCTTGTAGTTGACGATGAGCCACTCGCGCAAGATCTTGTCGTCTCATACGTCCGCAGAGTCCCCTTCCTCACGCTCGTCGGATGCTGCTCTACGGCTTCCGAAGCCGCCGAAGTAATCAATTCCGAAAGTGTCGACGTCCTCTTTATTGACATACAGATGCCCGGCATTTCGGGTCTCTCTTTCTCCAAGTCCCTCCCCGCGGACAAGAGGCCAAAAATCATCTTCACCACAGCATACAGCCAATACGCCGTCGACGGCTTCAAGTGCGATGCCACCGACTATCTCCTCAAACCCTTCGATTTCGACGAGTTCCTCCGTGCCGCGACAAAGGCCAAGAGGCAAATAGAGTTGGAGGCGTCGTCCGCCACCGAGCCACAGTCTCCACAGTGCGATGCCGCGTCAGACGATTTCTTTTTCGTCAAGAGCGACTACAAGCTCGTCAAGATCGAGG
>JALEMI010000061.1 GCA_022768325.1 Bacteroidales bacterium | reverse complement strand
AGATTTCGAGATTTCGAGATTTCGAGATTTCGAGATTTCGAGATTTCGAGATTTCGAGATTTCGAGATTTCGAGATTTATTATTTTATCTCTTGAAGGAGAAAGTGCGATTAAGCCGCCAAGGGAGGACCAGAATAGAGATGTTGCGATACTGGTCGTTGGGGATGTTGCGATTGACGCAACGAAGGCTAAAATGGCAAATGCCCATTTCATTCTTGTAAGCGCGATGTACAAAAGTGGGGCAAAAGCGACAATGACGATAAGGTCTTGAAGAAACCAAAGTTGGAATGCTAACGGGTGACCCTCTCCTACGAATGTTGTCCATAAGAGCTCGGGTAAAGGTAATGATAGCAATGAGAATTCCCCATTCATAAAACGGCTTACGCCAGGCAGCGTGGCTGTTGCTATAAAGAACAAAAGGCAAAATGTGCAGCCAATCAGATATGGAATCAATATGGTGTGTATGCGTTTGCGCATCTTTTGAAATATGGAAAGCATTCCTGACGGCACTTTCAGGAAGAACAAAAATCCTGAGAGAATATAGAATACAGGTACTGCCATCGATCCGAGAGAACCCGATATAACGTTCTGAGTTATATGGTTTATGGGCATTCCTTGAATCTCATTGTCATGAAATCCAGAGTGTATGTACAAGACAAGTATCGCAGATAAAAGTGAGATGACACGAAACTTATCAGAAAGGTATTGGTTCATGGGGTTATAGTTAATAGTTTCACAAATTTCATTTCGCAATCTTCTCACCCTCCTCCGTCAGCCCAGTGGTCTTCGCCACTACCTCGGTCGTCATGTCCAACCGTAGGAGGTTGAGGACAATGCTGCGGAATAGAGACTTTTGCATTTCTATTTCCGCCGACTTTTTCTCAAGCTCTGGTTGAAGTCGAGCCTGAACATGGAGACGTCCGCCCTCGACGTTTTGGCGTATTCGTTACGCCGCATGCTGAGCGACACGACCTCCTTCTTGAGCAGTGCGGATAGTATGACCCTCGCAATCCTCTCGTCCTCCATGAGGAACTTGAAGACGGCGTCATATATCGGGTTGGCTATGGAGACTTTCATGGGGGAACCAGAAAAAAGGGGGGGCAAACTCCCCTGCTAAAACTCTTTACTTTTGCGAATATACTCTTTTACCGATAGTTTTAATGCCCCCCTCTACCCCCAAAAAGTGAGTTGCGTCCCCAAAGTTGCCAGCGCAACTTCAAGAACGCAACTCAATGGAAAGACCAAATTAAGTCTCCTATTCTACGCTAATCCGGAAGACATAGAAAGTCTGAGCCGCAACATTCACGCTCAAGGCTTGTCCCGCAGCATCCTTCTTGTCAACTACGGGCACTACCGTTGCCGGAGCGTCAAGCGTGTTCTCTGCCACCGGGCTGTCCGCATGAAGCGTCGTGACGGTATAACCCTTCAAGCCCTGCTTCTTCTTGAGGCCCTTAAATTGAACAGTCACGTCCTGCGCATTGTCCGATGTATTGGCCACTTTGACAATGTAGGTCCCGTCTTGCGCATCATACACAGCCGAGGCAAACAGCCCGTCCTGACCCTCATTGCCGGCAATCGCCTTGCCATCCTGAGTAAGGCTGACCACATTCGTACCCTTATTATGTCCAAAGAGCTGCTGTACATAATACGAAGCAGTCTTGACGGAACGACTGTTGTCATACCAAATCATGTCCGGACGCCATTGCCATCCCTCAACGTGAGCAAAGAGCGGAGCATAGGTAGCCATGCGCACAACGTCCGCATTACGCTCCAATCCCGTCATGAACGCAGCCTCAAGCAGCGACGCATGGAAGTGGTTCCACTTCTTTCCCGCGCCATGGCAAGCATATTCACCCGCAAAGACCTTCGGCCCCTTACGGTCATAATTGTCATAACGATTGCCCTGACTCAAGAACCATGTCTCCGGACGATAGAAGTGCTCGTCAACAAGGTCCGCGCCCAGCTTCTTCATCTCTGGCCACAGGTAGTCAAACTGCTTACCCTCCGAGTCTGGCCCCGAAGAGCCGACAATCTTAATCTCCGGGTGCGCCTTACGTATGGCCTCAACAAAGTACTTCAGACGCTCAGGATATAGCGCGTCCCACTGCTCATTGCCAACGCCTATATACTTGAGGTTGAACGGCTCAGCATGCCCCATCTCCGCACGCAACTTACCCCATTGGGTCGTCGTTGCGCCATTGGCGAACTCGATTAGGTCAAGGCAGTCCTGGATATACGGGTCGAGTGCCTCACGCGAGGCAGCCACATGAGCCGATTCGGTCTCGTTCTGGAATTGGCATGCAAGGCCAACGCTAAGGATAGGCAGAGGCTCTGCGCCCATGTCCTCCGAGAGCAGGAAGTACTCGAAGAATCCCAGTCCGTAGCTCTGATAATAGTCGGGGAAGAAACGGTGAGGGAAGGTGTAGTGCCAACGGTTCTCGTTCAAGGGGCGGTTCTCAACAGGCCCAACGCTGTTCTTCCATTGGTAACGCGACTCAAGGTCGGTCCCCTCCACGATGCATCCGCCAGGGAAACGGAATACGCCAGGGTGAAGGTCCGTCAAGGCTTGCGCCAAGTCCGCACGTAGGCCGTTCTCACGTCCCTTCCATGTGTTGGCGGGGAAGAGCGATACGTGCTCCAAGTCCACCGTCGCGCCATACAGGAATATGCGGAGCTTACCCTTCTGCACCGAGCCGTCAGCATTGATGGTTGCCGTATATTTCTTCCATTCGTTGCCGCTAATCTCGATGTCCGCCGAGCCAATCACTTGCGTCTCGCCCATGTTGGCGGGGTCCACCAGCTCCACGGTTATCTTGCTCTGACCGTCAATGGCTCGCGCCCAAACGGAGAATCTGTATTCCGCACCTTGCTGAACGGTCACGCCAAAGAATCCCTCGTTCTGTATTCCCGTGCGCTTATGCGCATGGCCAACGGGGCTGAGGCGTACGTAGTGCGGGTTACGCTCAAATGGCGCGCCGTCGGTCCTTACCTCCACTTTCCCAAAGCTCTCCCAGCCTTGCAGTGCCTGAGGGAACTCAAAGGAGCGGTTCTTGACCATCTCGGCATATAGGCCGCCATCGGCCGCATAGTTAATGTCCTCAAAGAAAATGCCATACATTGTGCTGGCCACGTCTGCCCCTTTCGTGGGCTTCGATGCGTCAAGCACGAATGTCTTCTGCGCCGAGACTGTCGCCGCAGTCATCGCGGCAAGGGTCAAGGCTGCTATCTTGTTCTTCATAAGATACGTGTGAAGGGGTTCAACCTACTTTACTGCAAACGTCACGACCGACATGGCTGGCATGGTCACCGTCACGATGCCGTCTTTGCCCACCTTTGCGCCGTCAAAGCCGTTAAGCTCAATCTTGTCGGGGGTCTCAAAGGTGTTGTGGTCCGCAATGTTGGATGCGTTGACTATGGTTGCCTCGCTTACGCTCTTGGCCTTCATGCCGCGGATGTCCACCTTGACAACGGCTTTCTTCGTAAGGTCGAGGTTGGCAAGCGATACGTGCAGCACGCCGTCCTTGTCCTTCGATGCCGATGCCGACACCTGGTCAGCCTTGAATGCGCCGTTCTCAATCTTCTTGCAAGTGGTTGTCGAGGGGCAGAGGGTTGCGTCCTGGTGAACCTTGTACATGTCGAAGATGTGATACGTCGGGGTCAAGAGCATCTTGTCGCCGTCGGTGAAGATAATCGCCTGGAGGACGTTGATAATCTGGGCAATGTTAGCCATGCGGACACGGTCTGCATGCTTGTGGAATATGTTGAGCGTCACGGCCGCGACGAGGGCGTCGCGCATGGTGTTCTGCTGGAAGAGGAAGCCAGGGTTCGTGCCAGGCTCCACGTCATACCACGTTCCCCACTCGTCTACGCAGAGGGCCACTTTCTTCTCAGGGTCATATTTCGTCATGATGGCGTCATGTCGCGTAATCAGCTCGTCCATGTAATACGCCCGCTCCATGGTCTGGACATATTGCTCGTCCGAGAATTTCGTCGCGCTGCCCTTGTTCTCCCATCCGCCGGGGTGTACGTAGTAGTGAAGCGAGAGGCCCCACATCTGCGATAGGGGGATGTCGCGCATCTGCGTCTCGGTCCAATTGTAGTCGTTCACGTTCGCGCCGCTCACAATCTTCTTCAGCTGGTTGTCGCCATAGTTACGCGCAAATGTCTGATAACGACGGTACAGCTGTGCGTAATAGTCGGGCGTCATGTTGCCGCCACATCCCCAGCTCTCGTTGCCTACGCCGAAGAAGTTCACCTTCCAAGGCTTCTCGCGACCGTTCTTCTTACGCAGGTTGGCCATCGGGCTCTCGCCGTCAAAGGTCATGTACTCCACCCACTCGCTCATCTCCTGAACCGAGCCGGAGCCAACGTTGCCGCTGATGTATGGCTCTGTGCCAATCTCTTCGCACATGTTCAAGAATTCGTTCGTGCCAAATGAGTTGTCTTCCACAACGCCGCCCCAGTGCGTGTTCACCATCTTGGCGCGGTTCTCTTTCGGGCCAATGCCGTTCATCCAGTGATACTCATCCGCAAAACAGCCGCCCGGCCATCGCAGGTTAGGTATCTGAATCTTCTTCAGTGCGTCAATCACGTCTTTGCGAACGCCGTTGACGTTAGGGATGCTCGACTCCGGTCCTACCCACAGGCCGCCGTAGATGCAGTGGCCAAGGTGTTCTGAGAAGTGGCCATAAATATGGCGGCTGATGACGGTGTTGCCCTGGTCAGCATTGACCACTACGGTTGCGTCTTGCGCAAGGGCTACGGCGCTCGTCAGACCCGCAAGGGCCATTGCGCTGAGAGTTTTGCTGATAATGTTCATATATTAAGGTGTATTTGCTTTTGACGTTCGTTAAGATATTTGCGCTAAAAACTGTTGCGCTACTCTCTTCATTTGCAAACATACGCAATGTTTACCGCCCCATGGTGGACAAAAACGTAATTTGAGGTAAATATATGTTGCGCGAGTATAAATATTCTGTTCTCCCCCATGTCTCTTCCGTTCACCCCGTTTCCCCACGTGACATCTCCGCGCGAGGCCCGCAAGGCCATACCTCAGTAACCGTGTACATACGCGAAGCGGGTGTGCCCGGTCGAAATAACGCCCGCCTACTCCTCTCTCTCACAGATCGCATCACACCCCGCCATCCCCACGTCCCTCTCCTGGACTGACCCGAAGGGCCACACCTCAGTAACCGTGTACATACGCAAAGTGGATGTGTCCTGCCGGAAGTCCGCAGACACACCCACCCGTTTTCCCGTGGCGAAAACGAATCCCCGCCGTCACCCGACGACAGTAAATCTCTTCCGCCAAACCTCTTGCGCCATCTCCCCCGTGCAGTGCATAGGTCGCCATGCGCCTATCTCATATTGCCCAACAATCTCCGCCACGTCCTCAATCTCTTCCTTCGGCCGTCCCTGGAGGTGCAGCCCTCCAATAAATCCCGACAGCCGCTCTCGCCCCATCGTCCCAAATACGTATTCCAACACCATCGGCAGCCCGTGGTGTGTGCATCCCCCAAATAGCCACTCCTCGCTCCCGTCCGTTATCAGGGCAAACACCTCGTCCGAGAATGTGTCCGCGCTGGCCATGTCCGCCGCCAATAGGCGCACGTTAGGCGGTGCCGAGGTCGGGATGGTGAAGAGCGTCATGCATTCCGATGCCCGCACAATCCCCCCAACGCGACGCACGTCCAATCTCTCCAACAGCTCCGGCGATGGCATCCCAATCTGTTTCCTCATTCTCCCCAATGTCCCGTCAGCACCCATCTGCACCGAGAATCTCCTCCGTGCCACGTCCGGCCCCACGTATACGGGGCATCTCGCCCCCGCTTCCTCCACGAGGCCCAATCCACCGCTGTGGTCATAATGCCCATGGCTCAACACCACGGCCGTAAGCCTCCCAAGGTCTATCTCTCCGCCAATGTTATCCCGCAAGTTCCCCACGTGCTGACCCGTGTCGAGCAATATTCGCTCCTCGCCACGTCCGTCCCTCCGCGTCACCTCCGCATATATCGCCAGCCCATGCTCAGCCCTGCGGCGCGACGACGCCTCAAAACTGTCGTTCACGAGGATGTCAAACCTTATCATAGCAAATCTTTGCGGCGGAAGAAAATCGCCAAGAGGAAGCTCAGGAACAGCGACGCCCCCACCACGATGAAGAAAGCATAACTGTTGTTCTCCATGTAGTTCGATACGTTCATGCCGTATAGGCTCGCGATAAGTGTCGGGAGCATCAATATGATGTTGACGCTCGTAAGCGTCTTCATCGTGCCGTTTATGTTGTTGCTAATCACCGACGAGTACGATCCGCTCATGCTGTGGATAATGTTGCGGTAAATGTTCGTCGTCTCCTCGGCCTGCTTCAGCTCAATCTCTACGTCCTCCGTCAGGTCCTCGTCACACGCCTCGCGGAACGTCTTCGAGTGTACCAGACGGTAGAACAGCACGTCGTTGCCCTTCAGCGACGTCACGAAGTAGACCAGCGAGTTCTCCACCCTCTGGAGCTTCAAGATCTCGTCGTTGTGCACCGTCTCCTGCAGCTCAGCCTCCGACCTCATAATCTGTACATTGATGTTTTTCAAGTACTTGAGGTACCACACCGAGGCCGACAGCATCAGACGCATCGCCAACTCATAGTGGTTCGACACGGCAATACGCTTCCGTATCGAGTAAACCACAAAGTCGTCAATCATCTCCGTCTTGTAGTTGCATATCGTCACGCACACGTCATCGCGGATAATAATGCCCAACGGCACCGTCGTGAAGTCTATTCGGCTGTCATTCCTTCTTATCGGGATACGAATCACGATAAGCTGCCATCCGTCATCTTCCTCGTCGCGACGTGGCCGCTCGTCATTATCCTCAATGTCCGAGATGAAAGACTCTGGCACTTCAAGCCCAGAAATCAAGAAATTACGCTCTTCGGGTGTAGGGCACTCAATCGACGTCCAGCAGTTCGGCTGCCACTTGTCGGTCACCTCATAGCCCTTCGTGTTGATGTAAAATGTCATCATGGCCTTACCAGCTTTTTTAATGGGAAAGGTTCAATTTCAGTATCGAGACTAAGGAGGGGCGATTTTCTGCGCGCACCATCCGCCTGTCCCGATGGCCATGAAGTCCGTAGGGTGGGGGTGTCGTGTGGTCCCGCTCTTACCTAATGGATCGCAACTACCCCAGCCGCCCCTTCGGGCATGGCTTGCGAGACAAAGGCGCTCATGCGCTTTTCATTGTTCGCCGGAGGATAGTCGTCCATGCTTTATTTTTTAGTGAAACAATAGGGGCAAACCCGTGCGATAACCTCGCTCCGCAGCCACCCCGTCGGAAAACCACGCCGCGAAGATAAGGAAAAAGGGTAATAGTGGTGGAGATAATTAATTTTGATTAATTTTGCGCCGTCATATTGGTTTTGGTCGCCTCAATGGTGGAATGGTAGACACGAGGGACTTAAAATCCCTTGGCCGCAAGGCTGTGCGGGTTCGAGTCCCGCTTGAGGTACAACACAAAAAACTCCGCCACCAGGACATACAGTCCCCCACTGCGAAGGACGCTCTCCCGACCGTCCATGTAATAGAAAAATCCCCATCCAACCGCTAAACTCCCCACAGCAGCTCACGCCCGTACGGCGAAGGACGCTCTCCCGCCCGTCCATAAAAAGAAAAAATCCCCATCCAACCGCTAAACTCCCCACAGCAGCTCACGCCCGTACTGGGAGGGACGGTCTCCTGACCGTCCATCATACTAAACAGTCCCTCATCCCAAAAACTCTCACGAGGAGTACCGCCTGCAATGGAAAGGACGGCCTCCCGACCGTCCAGAAAAAGTAAAATACCCATCCAACCGCTAAACTCCCCACAGCAGCTCACGCCCGTACTGGGATGGACGGTCTCCCGACCGTCCATCATACTAAACAGACCCTCATCCCCAAAACTCTCACGAGGAGTAACCCCCGCTGTGAAGCCCGCCCTCCCGCCCGTCCATCATCGTCACACCCCCTCCACGCCACACCCCACGTCACACTCCCGACTGGTCCGTAGGGCCATTCCTCACTAACCTGGTACACACGCGAAACGGGTGTGCCAGGCCGTAGAGCCAGCAGCTCACGCCCCCGCTGGGAAGCACGGTCTCCCGCCCGTCCTTCATCACAGGGAAGCCCAACATCCCCCAATCTGACTACTCACCCGCCACCCCCATCCCCAAAAAACAGTCATTTTTAAGTATTACCGTCAATTGAGATTAAGTCTAAATTTGCGTCAGAACAAAACACTACTTCTGACGACAACAATGAGACTCTTTCTCAACAACACGGCAACGCTCCACCTCCTCCTCGCGCTCGCGGCCCCATCAGCACTCTTCGCGCAAGAGGCCCCAGCAAGCAACGCCGCTGACAACGAGACCCCCGACACCCTCCACGTCACGCCCTCTTCCGCCGACGACTTCTTCGGATACTCCAAGTTCCGCGTCGGTGGCTATGGCGAGATGTACGCCTCCTTCCTCAACTACGGACGCAACCGCTTCTACGGCGGCACCAACAACGAAGACAAACGCCGCGTCATCGCCATCCCGCGTGCCGTCATCGCCGCCGACTACCGCTTCAATTCCCATTGGGACCTCGGCATGGAGATTGAGTTCGAGGCCGGAGGCGTCGGCATCGAGCAGGAGCTCGAGAACACCGAGAACGGCGAGTACGAGACCGAGCTCGAGTCCGGCGGCGAGGTAGCCCTCGAACAGTTCCACCTCACCCGCCATATCACATCCGCTTTCAATATACGCGTAGGCCATCAGGTTGTCGGCCTTGGCCTCACCAATGCTCACCACGAGCCAATCTTCTTCTTCGGCACGGTACGCCCCGAGGGCGAGACAACCATTATCCCCTCCACTTGGCACGAGACGGGTCTCGCCTTCTTTGGCTCTTTCGGCCGTGGCGCCGCCTCTTTTGACTATGAGGCCATGGTCGTCGCCGGTCTCAATGCCGACGGCTTCGGCCGCGACAACTGGGTCGGCCGCGGCAAGCAGGGTCTCTTCGAGGTCGACAATTTCAAGTCCCCGGGCTATTTCGGCCGCCTCGATTGGAATGGAGTCAAGGGTCTCCGCGTCGGCGCCTCCGTCTATTATTGTGACGATGTCACAGCCAATGCCGACAAACCCTATAAGTACAGCAAGTTAGACGGCGCCCATCTCACCATTTGGTCTTTCGATGCCCAATACCGTAACCCCTACGTCACCCTCCGTGCCAATTTCATCCGCGGTAAGCTCCAAAATGCCGATGGCATCACGGCCGTGACGCTCTCCAACCTCTCCAACTATCAGCACGGTGCCGCCCGCTCCGTCGCCGAGAAGGCCATGGCCTACGGCATCGAGGTGGGTGCCAATCTCCAGAACATCTTCTACCCCGGCCGCGGCCCTCTCTTCATGCCCTTCCTCCGCTACGAGTATTTCAACCCCCATGAGGAGGCCGCGGGCAAGATGATTGCCGATGTCCGTTGTCAGGTCTCCAAGTGGGTCGCCGGTCTCAACTGGTTCGCCCTCCCCAATCTCGTCGTCAAGGCCGATGCCTCGTCCCGACGTGTTGGCACCGACAGCCCCTTCGGCGGCAGCGACTATCATCATGAGAACGAGTTCACCATCGGCGTCGCCTACGTAGGCTGGTTCTTCTCTAAATAGCTGACGTGTAAATCATTACCTAACTCACAATACAACAACGAAAAACAAAAATTCTTCAAAACCAATGAGCCATAAATTCCTCTCTCTCGCTGCCTTGGCAGCTCTCGTCTCCGTCTCTTTCTCAGCTTGCGACGACGACGATGACGACAACAAGAACGACAACGCCGTACAGGTAGCCTCCATCGATTGCGACGCGTCCAATGCCTCCAACTGGGGCAACTACATGAAGGCTGTCGCCAAGGGCCTCAAGGACGATGCCGCAACGCTCTACGCCGATTGGAACGACAATTACGACGACCTCAACATGAGCTTCGCCGCCTATTTCAAGTCACAACCCGCCGCCGAGTCCGCGCAAGAGATTGTCGGCGGATGTGTCGACATCGCCAATGAGGTAGGCGACGCCAAAATCGGCGAGCCTCTCGACCTCTGGATCGCAGGCCGTACCACCGAGGCCGTCCTCGCCGTCGAGTCCTGGTACAGCTGGCACTCCCGCGACGATTATAGCAACAACATCCTCTCCATCCGCAATTCCTACTACGGCTCGCGCGACAATTCCGTCTCTGATAAGTCCCTCTCCGCGCTTGTCAAGTCGCTCGATCCCGACTTCAACACCCGTATCGTCAACGCCATCGACAACGCCTACAATAAGATTCTCGACATCCCGCAGCCCTTCCGCAACAATATCGCAAGCCAAGAGGCCGCCGATGCCCAGACCGCCTGTGGTGAGCTCACCAGCCTCCTCAAGTCCCTCCAGTCCATGGTCGTCGACTACGATAACGATAAGCTCGCCACCATCGTCAATAACTATGTCGACGTAGTTGTCCTCCCCACCTATAAGGACCTCGCCGATAAGAATGCTGCCCTCTACGCCACCGCCGAGGCTTTCGCCGCCAATCCCTCCACCGAGGCTTTCGCCACGTGCGCCGCCGCTTGGCTTGCCGCTCGCGAGCCTTGGGAGAAGAGCGAGGCTTTCCTCTTCGGCCCCGTCGGCGATAAGGGTCTCGACCCCAATATGGACTCCTGGCCTCTCGACCAGGCCGGCATCGAGGCCGTCATCAAGTCTGGCGACTTCAGCGGCATGAATTGGTCTGGCGAGTTCGACGAGGATAACGACAATATTGCCAGCGCTCAGTCGCTCCGTGGCTTCCACACCCTCGAGTTCCTCATCTTCAAGGATGGCAAGCCCCGCACCTACTAACTAAAGGTTCATGTAGCCTGTCTGATTATTATTTGTGTCTTTTATCCCTTTCAGACATCCGTCCGTCTCTCGGGCGGATGTCGTTTGGGTGGCTATCAATTTCTTTTCAAAAAAAAATGAGAGGTCTACCCCTTTTTCTACTCGCTTCATCCCTTTTGCCTCTGGTCTCTTGCGATCCCGATACCGAGGGCATCGACACGTTCAGTGCCGAACACTCCCGAGACCTCGAGGATTACTACCTTTCCGCGGGAACATCCACTCTTTTCGACAGGACGTCCAAGGCTTTCGACACCGATGCCGAGTGGCTCTCGGGGACCTATCTCAAGCGTTTCCAGACGGGCGACCGTCTCTACGATAATGTGGCCGACAACCACGGTCCCGTCTATGCCGGCTATTCCTGCGGCTCCTGCCATTTCAATGCCGGACGAACCAGTCCCGGCGTATGGAATCAGGTCGGCACCGACTCCGACGGCTCGCCCGTCTACGGCTCTGGCAAGAACGGTATGTCCGCCATGCTCGTCTACGTCACGCGACGCAATGGCGTCTTCTTCCAGGACTATGGCCGCGTCCTCCACGACCAGTCCATCTATGGCGTAACAGCCGAGGGAAAGCTCGAAGTCCGCTACGACTACGAGGACGGCACTTTCCCCGATGGCGAGCCATACCAGTTGGCCCACCCCAACTACACCATCGTCAAGTGGTATAAGAAGATGTGGGACAGCGTCCGGAAGGATTCTGTCGAAATCCGCCCCGAGGACCTCTTCTGCACGGTGCGAATCCCCCTCCGCCATGTCGGCATGGGCCAGATGATGGCCGTCGACCGTGCCGAGATTGAGCGTCTCGCCGCGCAAAGCAATTACCCCGAGTACGGCATCTCCGGCCGTGCCAATTACATCACCGAGCGAGGCGTCCGCTCCGTAGGTCTCTCGGGCAATAAGGCCCAACACCTCGACCTCACCGTCGAGCTCGGCTTCTCCAGCGACATGGGCTCCACCAATTCCCGCTATCCAGAGGAGATTTGCGAGGGGCAGTCCCAAATGTCCCAAGGCTCCATGATGGGCCTCACCTACGCCCAACTCGATGTCTCGACCGAGGACATGGAGTGTGTCGATCTCTACCTCCATAGCCTCGCCGTCCCAGCCCGCCGCAAGGGCAGCACGTCCATCTTTGTCACGCTCACCAAGAGCGACGGCTCCGAGGTCTCCATGACCGAGCGCGACGCCGTCTCCCGCGGCGAGGCCATGTTCTATCAGGCCAAGTGCCATCTCTGCCACGTCCCCACGCTCCACACCCGCCCCCGCGGTGCCACGCTTCTCAATGGCTCTCAGCTCCCCTGGCTCGGCTCGCAAACCATTCATCCCTATTCCGATTACCTCCTCCACGATATGGGCTCCGAGATCATGGGTGTCGGTCTCAACGACAAATATGTCAGCGGTCTCGCCCGTGGCAATGAGTGGCGAACAACGCCTCTCTGGGGTGTCGGTCTCCAGCATAAGGTCAATGGCCACACCTATTTCCTCCACGACGGTCGCGCTCGCAATCTCACCGAGGCCATTCTCTGGCACGGCGGCGAGGGCGAGGCCTCAAAAAATCTCTTTAAGAAAATGGATAGGGCCGATAGGCAGGCGCTTATCAAGTTCCTCGAATCGCTCTAAATTTCGACTTGTCACTATATGAAATCTGCTGTTTTAACTGCTTTTTCGCTCTTCGCGTCGCTCCCTCTCTTTGCGCAAGAGAATCCCGATTTCGATTCCGAGAATGGTGTCGTCACCATCGGGCGCGACCGTATGTTCCAGATTGAGAGCCAGGACAAGAGGTTTTCCCTCAAGCCCTACCTCATGATTCAGACCAACGCCAATTTCAATTACTATGACGACGAGGGTCTCGACAAGGCCTACAATCAGGACAATGTAGCCAATTCCGGCTTCGCCATCCCCTACGGTGTCCTCGGCTTCACGGGCCGTGCCTTCGAGCGCGTCTCCTACAATCTCTCCATCAACGCCGCGGCCTCGGGCGGTGCCATTCTCCAGCAGGCCTGGTTCGATGTCCGTGCCAACGATTTCTTCGCCGCGCGGGTCGGTAAGTTCAAGACGCCATTCACCTCAGCCTATCTCACCACCCTCGGCGAGACGCTCATGCCATGCCTCCCCGTCTCCCTGACGGCTACCGTCATCATTCCCCACTCCCTCAATGCCGCCAATCCCACCATGGCCACGGGCTTCGACCTCGGTGTCATGTTCCACGGCAATATCGCTTCGCCTCTCTTCGCCTACGAGGTTGGCCTCTTCAATGGCACCGGCTCCGGCATCAATTCCGCCACCAAGACTTTCTCCGACGATTGGGGCATCCCCTCGCTCCTCTATGCCGCGCGTCTCTCCTGGATGCCTTTCGGCCCCATGCCACGCACCCAGGGCAACGCCTCCTTGCTCGACCAGAATAAGCTGGAGGTGGCTCTCTCGGGCAGCATCAATGTCGAGAGCGAAAGCGAGAGTACCAACGATACACGCGCGGGCGTCGAGGTCAGCTGGCTCCTCAACCGCCTCTATGTCGGTGCCGAGGCCTATCTCATGCACATGGGTTTCACCGATAGGCAAAAAATCTCCGACACCTTCAATTTCTGGGGTGCATATCTCAATGTCGGCTATTTTGTCCATCCCCAGTGGCAAGTCACAGCCCGCTACGATTTCTTCGACCGCAACGGCACCACCACCGACGGCATTCTCAATAGCCCCGCCATCGGCTTCAACTATTTTGTCCGCAATTCGGGCCTCAAGCTCTCCGCCATGTACCAATATGTCGGCCGTACGGGTCACGCGACGCAGCTCGACCGCGATAACGACGATCTCGGAATCGCCATGCACTCCGCACGTGTCCAGCTCCAATACGCTTTCTAAGCCTCCTGAGCAATTCAACAGCCTATGACGTTTTTTTGTCTTAACTTTAAATGTCTAAAACTCATCCCCGCGGCTCTTCTCGCGCCGATGATGCTCCTCGGATGCGACGACGGACATATCGACGACCCCGTCCATGTCGACAGTTCTAAGTACTTCACGGTTCATTTTGTCGCCACCGTCACGGGCCTCGACGATTGGGACGATTTCCTCATGCCCGTCCTCGCCGGCTACGATGGCGAGAGCCAATATTCTCTCATTCAGAAGAATATAACGCTCACCTCTACCGACGACGAGCAGCCCGATACCCTCACTCTGAGCCGTATCCCCCTCACTGTCACGTCCGTCGAGGTCGCCGTGGCCAATGTCCTCCGTCAGCGTCAAGCCACCATCTTCGCCTACGCCATCCCCGAGGGGCATGACCCCGATGTCCCCATCGTCGTCAATGTCGGCCCGCTCGATGTCTCCCGCTTCGGGGCTGTCAATGCGGCCGTTTTCCAGGGGCTCAGCTGCTTCCGTTGCCATCAGGGCGACGAGCCGCCAGCCGGTCTCTCCCTCGTGGCCGATGTGGCGCGCGACAATCTTGTCGGTGTCCCCTCCGCCAAGTCCCCCTCCCAGACGCTTGTCGTCCCGGGACGTGCCGACGACAGTTTCCTCGTCAAGGTCATCACCGACGGCGACGACAATGTCCACTATGACCATCGCCCCTTCTTTGCTGGCGATGACGGGGCCCGCCTCCGCGACATCATCAAGGCCTGGGTCAATAATATCGATGAGTAAGACATCTCTCACATTTTCAATAAGTTAATCGTGAAGAAATTCGATAACTTCGTAAGTCAACAGACTGGCGCCACCATCCAACTCGCCTCCTTTACGCCCGACGAGGGTGGGGTGGGGGAGTTCCACGCCATGATTCATATCGAGCCGCGAGGCGAGCTCTTCCCCGACCAATACGCCCGTATGCTCCTCGCCGAGAGGGACCTCCTCGCCCTGCCTGTCCTCGATGGCGCAAGGGTCATCTTCAAACGCTATTTCCTCTCCGACGCCTGCAACCAAACGCCCATCATGACCGACCTCGGCGACTGCTCCGTCTCCTTCATCCAGCAGCCGCCCCTCGATGGCAGCAAGGTCGCCCTCTGGGTCTATCTCCAGAAAGGCGTCGACTGCCATACCGATACCGACGGCGTCATGGTTGTCGACCATAACGGCTACCGCCAACTTTGGAAGATGGGCATGACCCATCCTCACGGCGATTCCGCCCATCAGACCCAACGCCTCCTCGAAGCCTTCGAAGGCTCCCTCTCACGCCATGGTGCCACTATCGAGCGCAACTGCATACGCACCTGGTTCTATGTCCGCGATGTCGATACCCAATACGCGGGCATGGTTCGAGCACGAAAAGCCAATTTCGAAGCCAACGGCCTCACGCCACAGACCCACTACATCTCTTCCACAGGCATTGGCGGTCTCCCCGCCGACCCCGAGGCCATCATCCAGCTCGGCACGTTCTCCCTCGTCGGCTTCCAACCCGAGCAACAGCGCTACCTCTACGCCCTCAGCCATCTCAATAAGACCATCGACTACGGCGTAACCTTCGAACGCGGTACCCTCCTCGAGTTCGGCGACCGCGCCCACGCCTACATCTCAGGCACAGCCTCCATCGACAACAAGGGCCAGGTTGTCTATGTCGGCGACATCCGCGCCCAAACCCTCCGTATGTGGGAAAATGTCGAGACCCTCCTCGCCGAAGGCCAAATGACAACCGACGACATCATGCAAATCGTCGTCTATCTCCGCGACATCGCCGATGCCGACATCGTCTCCCAAATGTTCGCCACCCGCTTCCCCAATGCGCCCTACGTCCTCACCCTCGCTCCCGTCTGCCGACCCGCCTGGCTCATCGAGATGGAGTGTATCGCCATCGCCCCCCGCCACCTCCACTTCCCTCCCTTCTAATCCACCCATCTCTCCCCCACGCAACACCCCCAGCCGGACCGCCCCCACAGGGAAGGACGGTCTCCCGACCGGCCAACAACGTCACAAACCCAACGACACACCCCCCCCCC
>JALEMI010000055.1 GCA_022768325.1 Bacteroidales bacterium | reverse complement strand
GTTGCCTGTGAGGTTTTGGGGTATGTTCAAGATGATGGACGGTCAGGAGACCGTCCCTCCCAGTGCGGACGTTGCTGCCTGTGAGGTTTTGGGGTCTGTTCAGATGATGGACGGTCAGGAGACCGTCCCTCCCAGTGCGGTCGTTGATGCCTGTGAGGTTTTGGGGTCAGTTCAGTGACGCAGGGTAAATGAAAGAGCTGTGACATCGGGGTCAATATTGCTTAAAAATTCATACATTTGTGAAAAAATACAGCGTTTGGAGAGATGATAACGTTTGTGATTGCCCTCGTCGCCCTCGTCGCGGGTTATTTTGTTTATGGTCGTTTTATTGAGCGGCTGATAGGTCACGATTACAGCAAGCCGACTCCCGCCGTGGCGCATCCTGACGGGGTGGATTATCTGCCGCTGCCGACGTGGAAGGTATACATGATTCAGTTCTTGAACATAGCTGGACTGGGGCCGATTTTTGGCGCGATAATGGGAGCGAAGTTTGGCACGGCGAGTTACTTATGGATAGTTTTCGGAACGATATTCGCGGGAGCTGTTCATGATTTTACGGCGGCTATGGTCTCGTTGGCGCATGACGGGGAGTCTCTGCCCGAGATTATTGGTCGCTATTTGGGTAAGCGGACGAAAGGGGTGTTTGGCGTTTTCACGATAGTCTTGATGATACTTGTTGGCGCGGTGTTTGTGTCGGGGCCAGCGGAGCTTCTTGCGGGGATGACGCCCGAATGGGCTGACGCTCTGTTTTGGATAGTGGTCATATTCCTATATTATGTAGCGGCGACGATGTTGCCGATTGACAAGATTATTGGGCGGTTTTACCCGATATTCGCTATTGCGTTGATCTTCATGGCGGCGGGCATCTTGGTGGGCATCTTTGCATACCGTCCTGACCTTCCCGAGATGTGGGAGGGATTCGGCACGAAGTATGAGAGCAGCCCTATTTTCCCGATGATGTTCGTATCGATAGCTTGCGGCGCGATAAGCGGATTTCATGCGACGCAATCGCCCCTGATGGCGAGATGTCTGAAAGACTCGCGGATGGGGCGGCCCGTGTTTTACGGAGCTATGGTTACGGAGGGCATTGTGGCCTTGATATGGGCCGCAGCGGCGACGGCTTTCTTTGGAGAACACGGAATTGTTGACGCGGCGACGGGCAAGGCGTATACGGGCGCCGGGGTGGCGACGACACTGTCTCGCGAATGGCTTGGCGCGGCTGGTAGCATCTTGGCAATCTTGGGCATTGTGGCGGCCCCGATTACGTCGGGCGACACGGCATTGCGTTCGGCTCGGCTGATTGTGGCGGACTCGCTACACATTGAGCAAAAGACGATTGGCAAGAGGCTTCTGATCTCTCTTCCGCTGTTTGTCTTGACGTTTTTGGTGTTGGTTTACAGCATTAACGACGCGAACGGGTTTAACGTCATTTGGCGGTACTTTGCGTGGTCGAACCAGGCGTTGTCGGTGTTCACATTGTGGTCGCTAACGGTGTACCTGACGATTTCGCGGAAGCTGTATATCGTGACGCTCGTACCCGCATTGTGGATGACGGCGGTGTGCACGACATATATTTTTGTGGCGCCGGAGTGTCTGCACCTGCTGCCTGAAGTTGGGTGGTTTGGTCCCGTTGTGGGGTGCGTGGCTGCCGTGATAGGCTTGGCACTGTTCATGACGTGGAAGCGCAACGCGGTGAAGGAGTAGCTTCGAGATAGCGATACGCTTATAAAAATTGCGAGCCGTATCATTTCCCAGAAGTGGGGGTGATACGGCTTGGTTTTTTGGGGGTATATGGGGAAAGCTATTTCTCGAAAGTCTCGTACCAGAAATGGAGACCGGACTTGGGGTCGGTGAAGACCTCGGACTTAGCGACACTATGCCACTGAGAGAAGGGCGGGAAAAAGGTGTCGGCATGGGGGAAAGCGCAGTCGATGACGGTAAGGAAGAGGCGTGATGCGTGGGGGAGGAAAGCCTCGTAGACCTGGGCGCCGCCGATGACGAAGACCTCGGACTCGGCCTCAACCATCTGGAGAGCCTCGGCGAGGGACGTCGCGACATCGACCCCCTCGACGGAAAAAGAGGAATCGCGGGTGAGGACGACATTGCGGCGGCCGGGGAGCTTGCGCTTGGGGAGGGCTTCGTTGGTGCGGCGGCCCATGATGACCGTCTTGCCGAGAGTGAGGGCCTTGAAGTGTTGGAGATCTTGGCTGATGTAGACAAGTTGGTCGCCGTGGTAGCCTATGGCGCGGTTGCGATCGATGGCGGCTATGAGGTTAATGATTGGCATCGGGCGATGGGATAGGAAGTATTTTTCCTCAAAAGTATAGAAAAAGGGTGGCAGAACGAAGAAGAGCTTACGCAAGAGGGGTATGGGACGCTTAACTTCGTGGCTGGATGGCAGTTCAAGCCGCGCAGGACACGTTTTGTCTGTGGAATTAAGGGGGGAATTTTTTACTCGTAGCCTTTTTCCTTCAGGACCTCTTTTATCCTGAGGGCGACGTGGTATGCCAGGTTTACGGGGACGGCGTTGCCAATCATTTTGTAGCCGTAGTTCACGTCCTCGTAGATAAACTTGAAATCGTCGGGGAAACTCTGGACTCTTGCGACCTCTCGGACTGTCATGCGGCGATAGAGGTGCTCTTTTCCCGGGACGAAGATTTGCTTGTTGGCATCCACCTTAATCATTTTGGGCGCTTGCGGATGGAGTTGGCACTGGCGGCCGCTGGCTTGAACCGTGAAGCCCGGTTCGTCCCAACTCCTCACCCTGTTTCGGGACATGAAGATGGAGGAGAACGAGCCTATGAAAAACTCGTGATTGGGGACGATGCACTTGTCGCCATTCGTCTTGTTCTTGTCGAGCGCGGGGATGGCGGAACTCTGCAAATCCCATATCGCGTCGCGGAGCGTGGCCTATGGGCGAGGGGCGTGGGATAGTGGAAATCGGTGACATTGAGGTCCTTGCGGAAGCCGATGTAAAAGATGCGGTCGCGGTCTTCGGGGACATCGAAGTTATTGGCATTGAGCATCTTTAGGTTAACATCATATCCCGCCTCGCTGAAAAGGCGCATGAAGCCCTTGACGGCCTCGGAGTGTCGATTGGCGAGCATACCGGAGACATTCTCGGCCACAAAGAAAAGGGGTTGCTTATCCTTAAGGATTCGGATGTACTCGTAGAACAACTGCCCACGGGCGTCGTCGATTCCGCGAAGCGAGCCGCCCTCGCTCCATGACTGGCAAGGCGGGCCGCCGATTATGCCCTGGATATTGTCGGGGAAATCGTTGGACGCAATGGAACGGATATCTTTATCGCTTAGCTCAACATTGGGGAAATTGGCTCTGAAAGTAGGACAAATCTTCTTGTCGAACTCATTGGCCATGACCGTTGTAAACCCCGCCTTATGAAAACCGAGGTCGAGACCACCAGCCCCGCTGAACAAACTAATTAACCTCATTGTCTTGGAATAAATACTGGGAGAAGAGGATAGAGAAACACCTTGACAATCATACGATTACTGATATCGTTTTTTTTTTTAATAATCTCAGCGCACAGCCACCGAGTCCTACCCAAAAAAGAAATAGGCGATGAGGATGGCGGCGACGACGCCGGCGAGGTCGGCAATGAGGCCGCAGGCTACGGCGTGGCGGGTGTCCTTGATGCCGACAGAGCCGAAATAGACGGCGAGGATGAAAAAGGTGGTGTCGGCAGCCCCTTGGAAGAGGCAAGAGAGGCGGCCGGCAAAAGAATCGGGGCCGCAGGTGTTCATGCACTCAATCATGAAGCCGCGGGCGCCACTGCCACTGAGGGGCTTCATGAAAGCCGTGGGGAGGGCATCGACGAAACGGGAATCGGCACCGAGGGCCTCGACGCACCAGCGGATGGCACTGAGGGCGTAGTCGAGAGCCCCACTGGCACGGAACATACCGACGGCGACGAGCATGGCGACGAGGAAGGGAATGATGGAGACGGCAGTCTTGAAACCATCCTTGGCACCGTCGATGAACGTGTCGTAGACATTGACGCGGCGGCGCATGGCCATGATGATGAAGAGCGAGATGACTGAGAGGAGAATGGCACTGGAGATGCCAACGGAGAGGTCCTCTACCCTCTCGCGCGGCAATCCGCTCACGCCGTAGACGATGGCGGCCACGAGAAGAAGTGCTCCGCCGAGATATGCCAAGACGACGCGGTTGAAGAGATTGATGCGCTGGACGACGGCAACGGCCACGAGGCCCGCAATGGTGGAGCAGAACGTGGCGAGGAGGAGGGGCAGGAATATGTCGGCCGGATTGGCGGCACCGCACTGCTGGCGGTAGGCCATGATTGTCACGGGGATTATGGTGAGGCCGCTGGTATTGAGGACGAGGAACATTATCTGAGCGTTGGTGGCGACCTCGGGGCGTGGATTGAGAGACTGGAGCTCCTTCATGGCCTTGAGACCCATGGGCGTGGCGGCATTGTCGAGGCCGAGCATATTGGCGGCGATATTCATTGTCATCGCGCCGTAGGCGGTGTGACCTTTGGGGACTTGGGGGAAGAGGCGGGTGAAGAGGGGGGAGATAATCTTACTGAGGCTGCCGACGACGCCTCCCGCCTCGCCGATGCGCATGAGCCCCATCCAGAGGGTGAGGACACCCGTGAGATAGAGAGAGATCTCGAAGCCCGTCTTGGCAGACGAGAAAGTGGACGACACGACGTCGGCAAGGGGTTGGGAGTCGCCCGTGGCGAGCCATTGGACGAGGGCGAGGAGCGATGCGGCGAGGATGAAGAATATCCAAATATAGTTGAGAGCCATTGTCGGGGGTTTAATGAATTGAAATTAACTATTTTTGTCGACAGAACGGATAAAGAGATGCCATCGGTAAAAGAAGAAAATGGAGAAATGCGGCCGAGCCAATGGGCAGGTCGGACGGTGGCAGTCGTAGGGACACGGCTGTCCGTTGAGAAAGCCGTGGTCGACAGGTTGGAGAGCCTGGGCGCGAGCGTCCGTCACATGAAATGCGCGGACGGTGGTGGCGCTGAGGGCGAGATTGACCTGTGGGACATCGACTTGCTGCGCGAGAAGATTAGAGGCAGCGACGCCGTTTTTTGCACAATAGGAAAGAGTTGTTTTGAGGAAGCGGACGAAGCGACGACATGGGCCATGAACGTTGATGGCGTCAAGTTGTTGTGCCTCGCAATGGAAGAGGAGGGCGTGAGCCGCCTTGTGTTCCTCAGCTCCATATTATGCCTTGGTCGGCAGACGACATTGGCGCGGGTGGACTTGGGGACACCATACCTCTCGGACGATGACCGTGGCACATGGGAACGAAGCCTATTTCGCGGCGAGATGGAGGCTTGGAAGATGGCGGAGCGCGGAATAGGGGTCTCGACGGTATGCGCGGGACTGATTGTGGAAGAGCTTCGGGGACCTATTGAACAATTTACGGCAAAGGGGGGACACGGGATGCCACCGATGCGGAGCGGCTTTGCCACGGCGGAAGATGTGGCTCGCGCGATGTGCGAAGTGGAAGTTGGGGTGCGGTCGATGTGCGTCGTTCGCAACGCGTCGGTCACTGAGATTGCGAAAGAGATATGCCCCGCCGCGGAGTTTAGGGAAGTGGGTCTTGGAGTGGCGAAGATTATGGCGCGGATGCCGAAGAAGTTGGCAGGGAGATGGATGTTTGGGACGGGGATTGGGAGGTTGATATACTCACAGGATGAGTATGAGACTTCGGGATAAGCACAATTTACGATGACCGTTGTCCACCGTGGACGCAGCGCAATAGGAACTGCTATTGAACTATCTAAGACAATCGACCTGCTTCAGTACTCGCTCGCTTTTGATGCGGGCGGCTGAGGCGGATGAAGATGACGAAAAACATGGCACAAAAAGAAACACGGGAGGAACTTATCAGGCAATGCCGATACTACAATGGTGAGGAGGAAAACCCTTTCGACGATGCGGATAGAGGACTTTTTGGGGATTACGAACGCATATAGGTAAGGAAGGTTTATGCGGACCCCTCTGCTTTTTCTGAGGCTGTGGAGGAGTACAATATTTACTTGCGTGATTTCAGCAAAGATGATGGCGTCCCGACAAGTCTTAAGGCTGTACTTTTGAACCGATATGGGCATCAGATTTCCGCTGATTTGAAGTATACAAGCAACGAGTTTAAAGATTTTTACATCAAGTATTATTTGAAAAGATAGTCGCCCACAAATGGTGATTGTACGGGGGATTGAGGCGGAGTATTGTTAAAACGAAAAGCCTGGAGTTCGTACTATCCATTGCTGAATAAAAGCGGGAGAGCGGCAAAAGCCACTCTCCCGCTTTGGGTAGATTATGAGCGCTGATTGTGATAATCAGGCACTTAGGAGAATAGAGACCATATTTTCCTTGCACTCGACATAGCCGGCCTCGCAGTCGAAAGCGAGTTCTTCACCCTTATCGGTCTTGACGTGAATCTGACCATTGGCGAGAGTGGCGATGATGGGCGCATGGTTTCGCAGGATGGCGAACCGCCCGTTTCGGCCAGGCATCTCAACCATCTGAATGTTGCCGCTGAAGACGACAGCCTCGGGCGAGACGATCTCCAAATTGAGTGGCGTATCCATGTCCTTGAGTGTTTAGAGTTAGGCGTTGGCGGCCTCTTTGAGGAGTCGTTCTCCCTTTTCGATGGCCTCCTCGATTGTTCCGACGAGGTGGAAAGCGGCCTCGGGGTATTTATCGAGTTCGCCGTCCATAATCATGTTGAAGCCCTTGATGGTGTCCTCGATGGAGACGTAGGCACCCTTTAGGCCCGTGAACTGCTCGGCGACGAAGAAAGGCTGGGAGAGGAAACGCTGTACGCGGCGGGCGCGTGCGAC
Organism: Bacteroidales bacterium; assembly: GCA_022768325.1. Classification (GTDB taxonomy): domain Bacteria; phylum Bacteroidota; class Bacteroidia; order Bacteroidales; family Marinilabiliaceae; genus W3P20-009. The sequence goes on along the minus strand of JALEMI010000055.1, from coordinate 29,056 downwards.
GACGAGTTTGTCTTCCTCAGAGAGCTCTTCCATACCGAGGATGGAGATGATGTCTTGCAGCTCGTTGTAGTGCTGGAGAAGCTGCTTGACTCGCTCGGCGCACTCGTAGTGAGCCTTTCCGACAACCTCTGGGGTAAGGATTCGGGAGGTGGAGTCGAGAGGGTCGACAGCGGGGTAGATACCGAGCTCGGAGATCTTACGGCTGAGGACGGTCTTGGCATCGAGGTGGGCGAAGGTCGTGGCGGGAGCCGGGTCGGTGAGGTCGTCAGCAGGGACGTAGACAGCCTGGACGGAGGTGATGGAGCCGTGCTTGGTGGAGGTGATGCGCTCCTGAAGAGCACCCATCTCGGAGGCGAGCGTTGGCTGGTAACCTACGGCGGAAGGCATACGACCGAGAAGTGCGGAGACCTCGGAGCCGGCCTGCGTGAAACGGAAGATGTTGTCGATGAAGAGGAGGATGTCGCGGCCGGCACCCTTACCGTCGCCGTCGCGGAGGCTCTCGGCAATGGTCAGACCAGAGAGGGCGACACGTGCACGAGCTCCAGGCGGTTCGTTCATCTGACCGAAGACCATGGTACATTGGGACTTTGCGAGGGCGTCTTTATCGACCTTGCTGAGGTCCCATTCGCCTTTCTCCATGCTCTCTTTGAAAGCCTCGCCATAGTTGACGATTCCGCTCTCAATCATCTCGCGCAAGAGGTCGTTGCCCTCACGGGTACGTTCGCCTACGCCGGCGAATACGGAGAGACCGTTGTGGCCTTTTGCGATGTTGTTGATGAGCTCCTGGATGAGGACAGTCTTGCCGACACCGGCACCACCGAAGAGGCCAATCTTACCGCCCTTGGCGTAAGGCTCGATGAGGTCGATGACCTTGATACCCGTGAAGAGGACCTCGCTCTCGGTTGTCAGTTCCTCGTAGGAGGGGGCAGGCTTGTGGATTGGGCTTCCGCCCTCCTTGGCTGGGGACTCCATGCCGTCGATGGCCTCGCCGATAACGTTGAGGAGGCGGCCACGAGAGTTCTCGCCATTGGGCATCATGATTGGCGCACCCGTGGCGACGGCTTCCATGCCACGGCGGAGACCGTCGGTGGACTCCATGGCGATGCATCGGACTGTGTTCTCTCCGATGTGCTGCTCACATTCGGCGATAAGCGTGTCGCCGTTGTCTCGCGTGATGACGAGAGCGTCGTAGATTTCAGGGAGTCCGTCTTGAGCGGCGTCGAAAGCGACGTCAACGACAGGGCCGACTATCTGTATTATTTTTCCTTTCTGTGCCATATTGTGTGAGGGGTTTATTTGTCTCTTTTAAAGAGTGTATTGGCGTAGTCGATGAAATATCTTTTTCCTTCGGCAGGGATTTCCATTTCACGGAGCTTGGACATGGCTTGCGCGAAGAGCTCCTCAATCTTGGCTTGGGTAGCGTCTTTTGCGCCAGAGACTTGGAAGATAGCCTTGACGGCCTCTACCTTCTCCTCCCTTACGGCCTCGGGGTTAGACATCCAGGCTTGGAGTTCGCGGCGTTGCTGAGCGTCGGCTCCCTCGTAGGCCTTGATGAGGAGGTATGTTTTCTTGTTGTCCATGATGTCGCCGCCGATGGCTTTGCCGAAAGTCTCGGGATTGCCGAAGCTGTCGAGCATATCGTCTTGGAGCTGGAAGGCGAGACCGATGAGGATACCGTACTCGTAGAGGGACTGCGTCTCTTGCGCCGTAGCCCCGCCGGCGAGGGCGCCCATCTTGATGGAGGTGGCGAGGAGGACGGCAGTCTTGAGGCGAATCATCTCAAGATATTCGGCGGCCGTGACATCTTCTCGCGTCTCAAAATCCATGTCGAGTTGCTGGCCTTCGCAGACCTCACGGGCGACCTGGTTGAAGGCGTCGGTTATGAGGGAGAAGGATGGGGAATCGGTCTGTTGGAGGAGCCTGTAGGCCTCGATGAGCATGGCGTCGCCGCTGAGGATTGCGGTATTGAGACCGTACTTGGAGGCGACAGTGGGTTTGCCACGTCGGATGGTGGCTTTGTCCATGACATCGTCATGGAGGAGGGTGAAATTGTGGAAAATCTCGAGAGCGAGCGCGGGCCACTTGGCTTGATTGTAGTCGTCCTTGAAGAGGGCGCAGGTTGCGAGGCAGAGCGTCGGTCGGAGTCTTTTGCCTCCGAGGGACATGGCATATCTGATAGGCTCGTAGAGATTTTTAGGCTCTTTGCCGTAATCGAGTTCGGCGAGCCATTTTTCCACGTCGGCTTGTATTGATTCAAAGGAAAGCATAATCAAAGATACAAAAAGATAACTTATGTTGAATCTTTTGCATTGTGTTGTTCTACTCAGAACTTAAGCGGCCCTTTCATTTAGACCACCTGGCGAGTTACATATTAGCCCAGAGCTCATCCACTGTGGCGATATGTTCGGAAGGTGGTTGGTGGACTTCCGGCCGGGCACATCCGCTTCGCGTACGTACCCGAAATGAAATAGCCGTGCTCAGAACGTTTTTCCCTCAATCTCTGAGATTTTCTCTTTCCATCGTTCGAGGATGGGGATTGAGGCTTGGGTTCTTTTGGAGAAACCGGACATTACGGAGTCGGAGACTGCGCAGACCTGGTTGTTTTTCTTGTCGACAATGGCCATAATCATTCCGATGCTCTTGTATCCGATCCTGTGGACTGCGACACGGACCTCGACCTCGTTCTCAAGACGGATTTGTCGGATGAAGTCCGTGGTGTATGAGACGACAAGCATTGTGGAATCGCCCTTGTAGAAATCGGGGCCACAGCACTTGGAGAGGTATGCGGCGCGGCCTATGTCGAAGAAAGCCTGCATGGAGCTGTTGTTGGCGTGGCCGTAGCCGTCGAGATCGTTGAAACGGAGCTGGATGTCGGCCTTGACCTTGTAGGAGTAGTTCTCTATGTCTATTGGGTATTGTTTCTTAATCATGTGGAGATCAGGGCCTTATTATTGAGACTTGACCGTTGGACTTTAGTTTGACGATGCTGCTTGGGTTGCTCTTCTTGTTATCGTCTTGGCGATAGCGGACCACGTAGTCGACCGCAGCCTTGATTTCTTGGGAGATTTCGGAGAAGATGGCGGCAGCGGGCTGTCCGGAGATGTTGGCGGAAGTGGAGACGACAGCCTTTTGGAAACGATAGCAGAGATCGTGGCTGAAGCGTTCGGACGTCACACGTATTCCGACAGAGCCGTCGTCGGCAATGAGGTTGCTGGCGAGATTCTTGGCACCATCGAGGATGAGCGTGAGAGGCTTATTGGCGAGTTCCATCATGGAGAAAGCCGTGTCGGAAAGCTCGCGGACGTAGATTTGCGCCCTGAGCGGGGAATCGACGAGGACGAGCATACTCTTGGATTCGGCTCTTTGCTTGATGGCGTAGACCTTGGCGACGGCATCGGGGTTTGTGGCGTCGCAGCCTAAGCCCCAGACCGTGTCGGTGGGATAGAGAATCACGCCCCCTTTGCGGAGAGTTTGGACGGCTTGGCGGAGGTCGTCGTCATACTGTGTGTTGTCCATTGGTAAAGTGTTTTCCGTCTGACGTGTTGATACGAGTGTGTTGGCTAATATGTTTTATTATAAAGGCGCGTCAGGACGTTGAGAACCTGCCGCGCCTTGATTTTTTGGGGGTATTATGACATCATGCGCTGATGTCGAAGTCGCGAAGGCAGTCGTTGAGGGAGGTCTTCTTGTCGGTAGACTCCTTTCGGCGACCGATGATGAGAGTTGCGGCGGTGGCGTATTCGCCAGCGGGGAACTTCTTGATGTAGGAGCCGGGGATTACGACCGAGCGGGGAGGGACGTAGCCCTTGGTGATGACAGGCTCGGGGCCTGTGACATCGATGATTTTTGTGGAGCCCGTAAGGATGCAGCCTGCGGCGAGGACAGCCTCGCGGCCGATGTGGCACCCCTCGACAATGATGGAGCGGGAGCCGATGAAAGCATGGTCCTCAATGATGACGGGGGCAGCCTGGACGGGTTCGAGGACACCGCCGACACCGACACCGCCGCTGAGGTGGACACCCTTGCCGACCTGGGCGCAGCTGCCGACAGTGGCCCAAGTGTCGACCATGGTGCCGCTACCGACATACGCGCCGATATTGACAAACGACGGCATGAGGACGGCACCCTTCTCGATGAACGAGCCATAGCGGGCGACGGCATGGGGTACGGCGCGGACACCCATCTCGGCGTAACCGTGCTTAAGGGGGACCTTGTCGTGCCACTCGAAGGGGTTGGTCTCGATGGTCTTGGCATCGTGGATGGGGAAGTAGAGGATTATGGCCTTCTTGATCCACTGATTGACAGTCCAGCCCGTCTCGGATGCCTCGTCGGGTTGGGCTACACGCAGGATGCCTTTGTCGAGGAGGTCGACTACGCTGTCTATGGCACTTCTTGTCTCGGGCGCAGCGAGGAGGGAACGGTCTTCCCAGGCGGCTTCGACAATTTGTTTTAGTTCTTCCATGATTTGTTTGTATAGTAGGTTAGGATGTTGTGTTCGCGATGCGAGGGGTTAGGAGCGAAGCTTTTGCAACCTCTTGTTGAGGCGTTGCCGGCGGACATTCTCGAAGTGAGTGAGAAGTCGGCGCAAGAGGTCGAAATAGAGTGTGAAATAGAGGCCGCCAATGAGAAGCCATACAACGGCGCAATTGAAGACGAGCGTCGGGATGAGCATACCACCGAGGCGTTTGTAGGGCGCATAGAGATGCGCTCGGCCGTGGGTATTGTCGGGGATGTTGTAGACGGGCTGACGGCGGCGGATAATCTTGTCGGGATAGACGGCAATGGTTTGGAAATTGTCCTTTGCCTGGACAAGGCGCGTCAAGGCATCGTTGGACGTCGTGTGCTTCAGGAGCGCGAGGGCATCGGGCGAGCCCAGTTCGGCTACGGCGGCCTCGGCAATGCTATCGCAGAGGGAATTGGCGTATTGGAACTGGCGGCGCGCGGCGGCCATGAGGATGGGGATTGCGGCATCGGCCTTGTCGGAGACGGCGGGCGTATAGGCCACGGGCATGGCGATGGAATCGGGGAGGGTGACGCCGAGTTGCTGTTGGGCCTTCTTGACCTCGGAGATAAGGAGTGCGCCCTTCTCGTTTTGGGTACGCGCCTGTCGGCTTAAGGCTGTGAGTTCGGGAAGCCATGAGCCGATGGTGTATGAGGCTTGGCTGCGTTGAACCTCGGCCTCGAAGAAACGGGACTCGTAGTCGCTATGGATATACTGGTCGACAGCGAGGGCCTCGTATGCCCAACGGGAGACCATGATGTCGCCGATGACGGGCGTATACTCCCGATTGGCGAGAGCAGGGTGAAGACGGTCGAAATTGACCATTGTACCGCTGAAAAGGAGCTGCGGGACGATGACGAGTGGAATGGAGATATAGATGGAGACGGCAGTCTTGAGGCCGCTACTGATATTGAGGCCGAAGATTATGGCGAAAGCGAACGTCGTGAGCAGCACGGCGGCATGGGCGGGCCAGTGGGAGAAGGGGATACCCATGACGGAATGGCCTATGCAGACGAGCATGGCCGTCTGGAGCGTGGCGAGGGCGAGGAGGTTGACAATCTTGGCGTTGAGATATGACGAGCGGCTGAGATTGAGGAACTCCTCGCGGACGAGCAGCTTGCGGTCCTTGAACATCTCCTCGGCGGAAGTGTTGAGACCGATGAAGATGGCCACGACGACACTCATGAAGAGATACGTCGGGAGATTGGAATTGGCGAAGAACGAGTAATGGCCATCGTCGCCGATATAGTGCGTGGCGAGGGAGAGGAGCAGAGCGAGAATGGGTACTTCAAGAAGATTGAGGAGCATATATTGCGTATCCTTAAGCTTCTTGAGGGCGTCGCGGAGCATGAAAGTGGAGAACTGGCTGCTGCGTGACGGGATGCTATAAAGATTTTCGGGGAGTTTATCCTTTACCGTGGACCTCTTCTGTTTCCAATCGAACGAGGCCTCGAACTCGTCGCAATAGGCCTTATACCACTCTTGGGGCGAGACTTTACGCTTGCGGATGAGCTTGCCCGAGGGGTCGACCATACGCGTCTCGATGATTCGGAGGGGGAGGCCCGTCTTGACATTTCCGCAGAGATAGCACTCGCGCTCCTCGGGATTGACATACTGGGCCTTCTTCTTGAAATAGACAATGGCGTTCATGGGGTTGCCATTGTAGACGATGTAGCCGCCCTGGTCGATGATGAGGAGCTTATCGATGAGCTTGTAGATGTCGCTGTTGGGCTGGTGGATATTGATAATGACGAGCTTACCCTTTAGGACTTGGCGTTTGAGGAGGGACATGACCTTCTCGGAGTCGGAGCTGGAGAGGCCTGACGTCGGCTCGTCGACAAAGAGAATTGAGGGCTCGCGCATGAGCTCGAGGGCGATATTGAGACGCTTGCGCTGTCCGCCGCTGAGGACCTTATTGAGGGGCGTTCCGACCTTCAGGTTTCGGGCCTCGACGAGGTCGAAATCTTGGAGGGCCTTCTCGACGAGGACCTGCTTCTCTTGTCGGGACTTATTGCTGAAGATAAGTCGGGCGTTGAACCATAGATTCTCGTAGACCGTCAGCTCCTCGTTGAGCATATCGTCTTGCGGGACGTAGCCAATCACTCCTTCGAGGGCCTTATGGTCGTTGACGAGGTCGTAGCCGTTGATGGTAATCTTTCCTTGCGAGGGGCGGAGCTTTCCGCAGAGCAGGTTCATGAGGGTGCTCTTGCCGGAGCCTGAGCCGCCCATGACACCGACGAGCTGTCCGCTCTTGCCGAGGAAGCTGAACTTGTGGATGCCGATGGAGGAATCGGAGAACTTGTATTCTACGTCAATCGCCTTGTAGATGATACGGCCTGTGTCGGGGCGCGTGATGAACTTCTCGGCAATATGGCCATAGTAGACGGGGCGGACGTGGGACGTATTGATGACGCCGCCTGGAGCCATGGGGTATACCTTATTGGCGTCGAGCTTATGGCCGCTGAGGTATAAATTTCGGCCGCCGTCGTATCGGAAGATGAACGTGTTGGTACACTTGACGTGGAGCACCCAGACGGACACGCCGAACTTATTGATATAGATGTGCTTAACGTCGGGATGAACCTTCTCTGGGCGACCGTTGATTACGAGCAGCCTCGACTTATCGACCACGTCGGCGGGCGTGTCGAGGGTGAAAGTCTTGATATTCCAGAAATCGTCGGGCGGGATTCGGAGCAAATCGGCGAGCGCGTCGACGAAACGCTCCTCGTCATAGCTCACATCGGGTTTGGCGATGTAGTTGAGCATGAGCGAGAGGAGGAGGACCTTCTCTCCGAGGTCAATCTCAATATTGATGTCAGCGCAGATGCATCGGAGCCTCCGGATATTCTCCCTCCGGCGGGCAATAATCTGCTCGTCGGACTGCGGGCCAGTCTTGGCGTGGAATTGCGATATATAGAAATCGTAGCGTTTGAGGAACTTGGCTACGTATTCGGCATTGAATTGGAGCGCAAGGTATTCGCTTACTTTGGCTCTTCCGACGTTGCTGCTGGCGTGTTTCACGTCGGTTAGCAGCGCGAACAGCTGCATAAGTGCTTCGAGAAGTGCTTCGCTCATTTATTGAATATTGAGGACCCGCCGTTGGAGGTCTTGCAAAATGCGGGTGTATTGTTCGTGGTAAGGGAGTTCAAATATAATGATTTTGAGTTTGAGAGGCTGTTTAGGTGACGTAAAAAAGCCGCCGCCCGACATCAGGAGTACCTGTCGGGCGGCGATAGATGGTGGAGAGATGGTCAGATTATTTCTTGAGGCTCTCGAGCATACGTTTCATGACGACCTGCGCGGAGACGACCCTGTTCGCGGCTTCGGGGATTACGATGCTGTTAGGGCTGTCGATGACCTCGTCGGAGACAATCATATTGCGTCGGACGGGGAGGCAGTGCATGAACTTGGCGTTATTGGTCCAGCTCATGTGCTCAGCGTCGACGGTCCAGCTCATGTCTTTAGACAAGATTTGGCCGTATTGTTCGAAAGAGGCCCAGTTCTTGGCGTAGATGAAATCGGCGCCTTCGAACGCCTTCTTCTGGTCGCGCTCAAGATGTACGCCCTCCATGATGTCGGGAGCGAGGTCGTAGCCCTCGGGGCAAGTGATGACGAAATCGACATCGGCGGCCTTCATCCACTCGGCGAAAGAGTTTGGCACGGCCTGCGGCAGAGCGCGGGGATGGGGAGCCCAGGTGAGGACGACCTTTGGACGCTTGACGGTCTTGTACTCGTCGATGGTGATGAGGTCGGCAAAGGCTTGGCACGGGTGGCGTGTAGCACTCTCGAGGCTTATGACGGGGCGGCCTGAGTATTGGATGAACTGATTGATAATCGTCTCCTGATAATCGAACTCCCGGCTCTCGAAACGCGCGAAAGAGCGCACGCCGATGATGTCGCAATAGCTGCCGATTACGGGGATAGCCTCGCGGAGATGCTCGCTCTTGTCGCCGTCCATGACGACCCCCATCTCCGTCTCGAGCTTCCAGCTGTCCTTATCGATATTGAGGACGATGGCGTTCATGCCGAGGTTTTGGGCAGCCTTTTGGGAGCTGAGCCTCGTGCGGAGGCTGGAGTTGAAGAAGACGAGTATGATAGTCTTGTTGCGGCCGAGGTCTTGCCATTTGAAGGGATTGGCCTTGACCTCTTTGGCTTCGCGGAGAGCCTGGTCGAGGTCGCCAATGTCTCCTACGGTGAGAAATCTGTTCATTTATGATGGTGTTGTTTTTTATTGCTTAGAGAGAGTCGATGAGCTGGTCGAGGTGGTTGGAATTGGAGCCTTTGAGGAGTATGTACTTGCCCGAGAGTTGGCTTACGGCCTCCTTGGCATCGGCTGTCTGGGGGAAGAACTGGAAAGATGGGAACTGAGCCTTGAACATGGCGAAAGCCTGCCCGATGAGGATTGCGCAATCGAGATTGGGGATTGACCTGAGGCGGTTGAGCACCTTAAGGTGTTGGGGCTCTTGCTCGGGACCGAGTTCGCCCATTGCGCCGAGGATGACACACTTGGCGGCATTGGGGCGAGCCTCGAAATTGTCGAGGGCGGCGTTCATGCTGCTCGGGTTGGCGTTGTAGGCATCGACGATGACGTGGTTACGAGCTGTTTGGAGAGCTTGGCTTCGTCCGTTGGTAGGGGTGTAGCCCTCGATGGCCGCATTAATCTTCTCCGGCTCGACGCCACAGAGGAGGCCGACCGTGATGGCGGCTTGGGCGTTCTTGATATTATAGTCGCCGCAGAGATTTGTGGCGACTTGGTAAGCATTTGACGCATCGGCCCACTCGAAAGAAAGGGTCTCGGCCTCGGAAGGCACCTTCTTTGCGGCGATGTAGGGGACGATGTTGTCGTAGTCGGCAATCATGTCGACAATGTCGTCGTTGTCGGAATCGTAGACAGCGGTGCCGCCTGTGGAGATGAGCTGACGGTAGAGGGCGGCCTTGGTGTCCTTGACCCCTTGGAGCGAGCCGAAGCCTTGGATATGCGCCAAACCGACATTGGTGACAAGTCCGATGGTTGGCTTGGCAATGGCGGCGAGGGCGGCAATCTCGCCCGGGTGGTTGGCACCCATCTCGACCACAGCAACCTCGTCGTCGGGGCGGATGGAGAGGAGGGTGAGCGGTACGCCGATATGGTTATTGAGGTTTCCCTTGGTGGCGGCAGTCTTGAACTTGGAAGATAGGACGGCCGTGATGAGCTCCTTTGTTGTCGTCTTGCCGTTAGTGCCTGTTATGCCGACGACGGGGATGGAGAGTTGGTCGCGATGGTAGGACGCGAGGTCTTGGAGCGTCTTGAGAGTGTCGGGCGTGAAGAAGACCCTCGGGTCGGAGGCGAACTCAGCGTTGGACGTCACGGCGTATGCTGCGCCGCGTTGGAAGGCATCGGCGAGCATGGTGTTGGCGTCGAATCTTTCGCCCTTGAGCGCGACGAAGAGCGAGCCTTGGGAGATATTCCTCGTGTCGGTTGAGAGACAGGAGGCGGACTTGAATGCTTGATAGAGTTCCTCGATTGTATTCATGACGTTGCTAAGATAGCAAAATATATGCGGAGGGAGGCTATGGGGAGCAGTGTTAATGAGGCGACCCCGCGCCACGGAGGTGGGAGCGGGGTCGCATTTGTTGGAAGAGCTGTCGGTGAAGGGAAGCCGTTAGCCGTTGAGGGCTGAGGCACCACTGACAATCTCGATAAGCTCGTTTGTGATGGCGGTCTGCCTTGCCTTATTGTATTGGAGCTGAAGCTCGGCGAGGAGCGTCGTGGCGTTGTCGGTGGCCTTGTGCATGGCCGTCATGCGGGCGCCATGTTCGGAGGCCAGGGACTCCTTGATAAGGGCGAGGAGCCGGATTCTTACGGCTTGTGGGATGAGGTCTTCGAGGACCTCCTCTTTGCTGGGCTCGACGATGAAATCGCTTACGGCATTGCTTTGGGCATCGGCCTCGTCGAGTTGGAGCGGGAGGAGTTGTTTTTGAGAAACCTCTTGAACAGCAGTATTGACGAACTTGTTGTAGACGACAATTACCTTGTCCAGCTCCTTAGTCTCGAAGCGTCGGCGGACAGTGTCGGCGACCTCGTAGACGGTTTGGAGAGAGAGATTGTCGAAGAAGTTGGCAGCCTCGTTGACGGGTGCGTTGAGCTTGCGGGAGCGCAGTCCCTTGGCGACCTGCTTACCGAGGGCGAGGACCTCAACTTTTCCCTTTGCGACCTGTGCGCTGAGGGACGTTGCGACCATTGCCTCCACCTCTTTGACAACATTGGAGTTGAACGCGCCGGCGAGCCCCTTGTCAGACGCGATAGCGATGACGAGCGTGATGCCGTTCTTGGTCTTATTGCGGAAGGCTGGGTAATTGAGTTCGACGTTGGCGACAGAAGAACCGAGCGAGCCGATTATCTGCGAGAGTTTCGCCTCGAACGGGCGGACCTTTGCCACCTCATTCTGGGCTTTTTTGAGTTTGGCGGCGGAGACCATCTTCATGGCGCTGGTCACCTGCTTAGTGGACTGCACCGAGTGGATTCTCGTCCGGATGTCTTTAAGATTAGCCATCTGCCTACCCTCCCATATTAGTTAGCGAAACGCTTGCTTACTTCGGCTGCTGTTTGACGTATTGCGTCGGTAGCCGTGTCGTCAATCTTGCCCGATGCGAGCGTGTTGAGGATGTCCTTGTGCTGGATCTCCATCTCCTCGAGGAACTCAGTCTCGAATTGTGAGACTTTGTTCTGAGGGACATCGCGGAGAAGACCGTTGGTGCCGCAATAGATAATTGCGATCTGCTTCTCGACAGTGTATGGGGTATGGAGTGGCTGCTTAAGAATCTCAACATTCTTGCGGCCCTTGTCGAGGACAGCCATTGTGGAGGCGTCGAGGTCGGAGCCGAACTTGGAGAACGCCTCAAGCTCGCGGTATTGCGCCTGGTCGAGTTTGAGAGTTCCGGCGACCTTCTTCATACTCTTGATTTGCGCGGAGCCGCCGACACGGGAGACGGAGATACCGACGTTGATTGCGGGGCGTACACCGGCGTTGAAGAGGTTGCTCTCCAGGTAAATCTGGCCATCGGTGATGGAGATGACGTTTGTCGGGATGTATGCCGCGACGTCGCCAGCTTGCGTCTCGATGATTGGGAGCGCAGTGAGAGAACCGCCACCCTTGACGATGGGCTTAAGGTCTTCGGGGAGGTCGTTCATTTTGGCGGCGAGGGCGTCGTTCTCGACAATCTTAGCGGCTCTCTCGAGGAGGCGCGAGTGGAGATAGAAGACGTCGCCTGGGTATGCCTCGCGTCCGGGCGGACGGCGGAGGAGGAGGCTCACCTCGCGGTAGGAGACGGCCTGCTTGGAGAGGTCGTCATAGACGATGAGGGCGTGCCTACCCGAGTCGCGGAAGTACTCGCCGATGGCGGCACCTGCGAGGGGGGAGAAGTACTGCATGGCTGGGGCGTCGGCAGCTGTTGCTGAGACGACGGTTGTGTAAGCCATTGCGCCGTTCTTCTCGAGTGTCGCAACGATTTGCGCGACGGTAGAAGCTTTTTGGCCTGTGGCGACGTAGATACAGTAGACTGGCTCGCCGGCGTCGTAGAAGCTCTTCTGGTTGAGGATGGTGTCTACGGCGATGGAGGTCTTACCTGTCTGACGGTCACCGATGATGAGCTCACGTTGTCCACGTCCGATGGGGATCATGGAGTCGATGGCCTTGATGCCTGTTTGTAGAGGTCGTTTGACGGGCTGTCGGAAGAGGACTTGCGGAGCTTTACGCTCAAGAGGCATTTCGTAGAGTTTACCGCCGATAGGTCCTTTGCCGTCGATAGGCTCACCGAGCGTATTGACGACACGTCCGACGATCTCGTCACCGACACGGATGGAAGCGATACGACCGGTACGTTTTACGGTGTCTCCTTCCTTGACCTCGTCGGTGTTGTTCATGAGGACAATGCCGACGCTGTCTTGGTCGAGGTTGAGGACGACTCCCATGGCGTTGCCAACCTCGACGAGCTCATTGCTCTCGACGTTGGCGAGACCGAAAGCCGTGGCGATACCATCGCCGACGGAAAGGACCGTACCGACCTCTTCCAGCTTGGACGAGGTGTCGAAGTTCTCAAGTTGTTGCTTGAGGACGGCCGACACTTCTGAGGCTTTTATTTTTTCCATGCGCTGAATGTCGTGTTGTGAAATAAAGGTGTTAAACCGTCAGCTGTCTCTGCAGCGCCGCGAGCTTAGAGGCGACGGAGCTGTCGATTTGTTTTCCGTCGACTTCGAGGATGAGGCCACCGATGATACGGGGGTCGGTCTTGAACGAAGCGTCGACGTTGTCGGCAGAAATTCCGGCGTTTTTGAGCTTGAGGGCTATGAGGTCAACGAAACGCTTTTTCTGCTCGTCGGACAGCTCTGTTGCTGTCGTGACTTTAGCAGTCCGGATGTTTTTCTCCTTCTTGTAGAGCGTTTGGAAGACGAGCAGTATTGAGCTGACGTAGCCGATTCGTTCTTTTTCGACGAGGAAAGTGAGGAATTGGAGCGTCAGCGGCGTCACGCAATTCTCGAGAGCAGCCTTGATGAAAGCCTTCTTTTCGGAGGGTTTTCTGAGGGGCGACTCGAGGAATTTGATTGCATCAGGGCTTTGTTCGAGTGCGAGTCTGACGGTTACCGCATCGTTGTAGGCGTCGTCGAGTTGTTGTTTATCGGCGGCGAAGTCGTGAAGCACTGTTGCGTATCGCCTGGCTATCAGTCCTGCGTCCATAGCTTAGGTTTTAATTGAAGTTACTCTCCTGAAGATACTTCTCGATGAGTTGTTCTTGGCTGTTGTCGGCGGCGAGGTTGGACTCGATGAGTTTGCCGGCGATTTGGACGGAGAGGGTTGCCACCTGGCGTTTGAGATCGTCGATGGCACCTGCTTTTTCTCGTTCGATTTGCGCTCTTGCTTGTTCGATGAGCTTATCGGCCTCTTGTTGGGAGCGGGCCTTGGCCTCCTCGATCATGGCGTCGACCTTAGCGCGAGCCTCCTTGATGATGGCGTCGCGCTCGGCACGAGACTCTGCGAGCATTTGCGATTTTTGAGCTTCGATCCTTTCGAACTCCTGCCTTGCCTCTTTAGCTTTTTGGAGGGAGGACGTTATTTCGTCCTCACGCTCTTTGAGCATTGAGAGGAGGGGTTTCCAGGCGAACTTGGTGAGCAGGGCCAGGACTACGAGGAAAGTGAGACCGGACCAGATGACAAGTCCGGGTTCTGGTGAGAGTAGTCCTTCCATGGCGTTAACTTGTTGAGGGAGTTAACACTAAGAGATGAAGGCGATGACGATGGCGAAGAGGCCAGCACCCTCGACCATACCTGCGGCTATAAGCATAGCGGACTGAATCTTGCCAGCCATCTCGGGCTGACGTGCCATGGCGTCTACTGCAGAGCCGCCAATCTTGCCGATACCGATGCCGATGCCAATAACGATCAGTCCCAAACCGACTGCGATCATTGTTCCAGTCATAATTATTTGCTTTTTAAGTTGTTGATATTTAGTTCTGCGGGGCGCGTCGTCGTGGCGTGAAGCCTGGAGGCGTGTCGACCCATTTGGTGTTTGTTGTCTTATATTGACTTAGACCGCGCTTTTCGGGCTACTCCTCAGCACTCGCGTTGACGGCGAGACTGATATAGAGTGCGGAGAGGACGGTGAAGATGTATGCTTGGAGGGCGCCGAAGATCAGCTCGAGCGTGAAGACGAGCAGACCGAGGAGGATGGAGACCGGCGCGATACCTATGGATTCGAGGATGAAGATGAGGGCGAAGAGGCTGATGACGATGATGTGGCCACCAGTGATGTTGGCGAAGAGACGGACGAGGAGCGTGAAGGGGCGGATGAACATTGTCAGAATCTCGAGCGGAATCATGATGAGCTTCATGATGCCCGGGACATTGGGGACGGTGAAGGTCTCGATCCAATAGTGCTTATTGGCGAAGACGTGGGTCACGATGAACGTGAAGACGGCGAGGACGCCCGTGAAAGCGATGTTGCCCGAGAGGTTTGAGGAGCCAGGGAAGAATGGTATGAGGCCGATGAGGTTGTTGAACCAGATGAAGAAGAAGAGAGTGAGGAGGAAGGGCGTGAAACGAGCTCCTTTCTCTTTGCCTATCTGCTCGTCGGCGATGTCCTTGACGAAGACCATGAGATATTCCGCCGCGCCGGCAGCACCTTTGGGGACACCGCCATTCTTGCGGATGGAGCGAGCCGCGCCGCAGAAGACGAGGAGGAGGAGGACGGAGGCCATGATGCCAGAGGCCACATTGCGCGTGAGGGAGAAGTCGAAGACATTGTCACGCGAGCCGTCGGCGAGGAGCTTATCGTGGGCGTTGAGGGAGTACGTCACACCGTTCTTCACGACGACTTGGCCGTCGTCAAAAGAGGAGGAGAGGGTGAAGAGGAAATCGCCGGACTGGGTATTGTAGGCCATGACGGGGAGAGGGATGTCGATGGACTTCTTACCGCCGTCCCAAGCGATGACGTTCCAATGGTGAGAATCGCTGATATGGTGACTAATAGTCTCGACGACATTGAATTTTTCCTCGCCCTCGTTGTGGACTGCAGTAGTGTCAGCCTGGGCGAAGAGTGTCGTTGTCGAGAGCGACATAGCTATGGCCGCAAGTAAGGTAACTATCCTGCTCATAGGTATTATGGGTTCTCTTCTTGTCGTTATTACCCGCCGGACATGAAGGGAGGGGCGGGCGTGACGTGTCAGAAATTGATGACTTACCTGAATTATTGTGCCGTGTTGGTCAGACCTCTCGGGAGAGTATTAGACCGGACGCGACTCTGAGGATTATGAAGGCGGCACAGAAGGCAGTGGCGTGGACGAACTTATATTCGGGAGCCAGAGCGAGGAGGCCTGCGATAATGGCGGCAGCGAGAGCGAAGGAGACGGCTTCGGCGACCACTGTTGCCACTAAAGTATTTTTACCGTTCTTAGCAGAAAAACGTTTCAATAAGAAGAACGTTTTCGCGGTCTCGATGGCGAAAATTAAGGCCATCGCGATGGGGAGAGCGGCATTTGCCAGGCCGAGGGAGGTGAGAGTCACCGCGGCGAGGAAGAAAACAATGACGACGAGTGTAGCCACTTGCGACTTAGCTTTCGTGGTCATCGTGAGAGGTATTAGTTTTTTAGGCCTTCTTGTTGTCGGCGGGTTGGGACCTGACGCCGCCATTATCGGCCATGACGCAAGAGCCGATGAACTTGGCGCCTGGCTCGATGCTGAGCTTGTTGACCGTCATCTCGCCCTTGAAGACGGAAGAGGCCTTGAGAGAGAGAAGTTCGGATATTTCGACTTTTCCTTCGAAATTGCCAGAGATTTCGGCACTTACGCATTTGATGGTACCCTTGATGCTGCCACCGGAGCCGAGAACGACCTTACCTTGAGACTTGATGTTACCCTCAATTATGCCGTCGACCCTGAGGTCTCCGTTGGTCTCGATGTCGCCAACGAATTTAGATCCCGAGCCTACGATATTTGGCAGACGGTTCTCTGTTTCGAAAGTCTTGCTCATTATTGCCATTGTGAAGTTTGTGCGTTTGTCTGAGTTACGTTTGCTGATTAGGCTTAGCAAATATAAGTAAAATCGTTTCACATTGATACTTATTTTTGGACATAAGCTCGCGTGTTCGGTATATAAACAGGTAAAAAAAAGCCGCACAAGACATGGGTTAGCATGTACAAGTGCGGTGGTTGTAGGGTTTTGCGTGAGGCGCAACCGTCTATGGCATACGCGTTTGCCCGTTTCCGCGGATGAGCCACTTGTAGGAAGTGAGCTCGCGGAGCCCCATGGGGCCGCGGGCGTGCATTTTTTGAGTGCTGATACCGATTTCGGCACCGAGACCGAACTGCGCGCCGTCGGTGAAAGCCGTGCTGGCGTTGACATAGCAGCAGGCGGCATCGACCTCTCGGAGGAAACGCTCGGCGGCGTTGGCATCCTCGGTTATGATGGCCTCGGAGTGTTTGAGGCTGTGGTCGTAGATGAATTGGAGGGCCTCGTCGATGGAATCGACCGTAACGATGGCGAGCTTCAGGGCGAGATACTCACAGCCGTAGTCGTCGGGCTGAATTGGGGACAAGAGATTGGCGGGATATGCGGCTTCGAGAGCGGCGTAGGCGCGGGCATCGGCGTGAATCTCAACACCTTTTGAGGCCATCTCGGCACAGAGGGCGGGGAGGTCGGCGAGACGTGCAGAGTGAATCAGGACGCAATCGAGGGCATTGCAGACGCTGACGCGTCGGGTCTTGGCATTGGTGATGACCTTTGCGCCCTTGGCGACATCGCCTGCGGCATCGAAATAGGTGTGGACGACACTGGCGCCCGTCTCGATGACGGGAATCTTGGCATTGTCGCGGACGGAGGCGATGAGCCTCTTGGAGCCTCGCGGGATGAGTAGATCGACATAGCCAACGGCATTCATGAGGTCGGTCGCCGCCTCGTGGGAGGGCGGGAGGAGCTGAATCAGATCGGGATTGAGACCTTGGGCCGCGAGAGTATCGCGGAGAATGGACGCGAGGACAGTATTGCTCTCGTTGGCATCGCTGCCGCCCTTGAGGACCACGGCATTGCCCGAGCGTAGGGCGATGGAGACCACATCGACCGTCACATTGGGGCGGGCCTCGTAGATTACTCCGACAACGCCCATGGGGACACGCACACGGCTAATCTTGAGGCCGTTGGGCATCTCACGCTCCTCGATGACCTCGCCACATGGGGCGGGGAGACTTGCAACATTGCGGGTATCGGCGGCGATGGCGGCGATGCGGTTGGCATCGAGCTTGAGGCGGTCGTAGCGATAGTCGGAGGGGTCGATCTTATCGAGGTCGCGCTGATTGGCCTTGACAATATCGTCGGTGTGGCAGATGAGGGCATCGGCCATGGCGTTGAGAGCCTGCGCCGTTTGTTCGGGCGTAATGGCACTCATTGAGCGCGCGGCTTGCTTGACGGCTTGGAATTGTCGGAGTGTTTGGCCGTTCATCATATCATTGATTTAGATGGGGATAGACGTAGAGGTAATCGTAGTGGACGAGAGGCTTTTGCTTGGCGGCGAAGGCTTGGCGTTGGGCGGTCTCCTTATCCATTGCGGCGCGGCCAACGGCGATGGGGCTACCGTCGGGGGCAATGATTAGGATGATGTCGTCCTTACGGAAATCGCCCTCAAACTCTCGGACGCCGACGGGGAGGAGGCTTGCGGGCTTATCGGCATCTTGGAGCGCGTCGGCTGCGCCTTGGTTGACGATGATTCGGGCGGCGGCGAAACCGTCGGAATAGGCTATCCACTTCTTGATGGCGGGCGTAGGGCTTCCCGCTTGGAAATGCGTGCGAGGGAGGGAGGGGTCGTTGGCGACAATGCGCTTTATGACATCGGGGGCGTTGCCGTTGGCGATGTAGACATCGATGCCCGTCTGGGCCGTCTTTTGGGCGGAGCGGCACTTGGTGACCATGCCACCTCGGCCGAAGCCGGACTTTGTGGCGCGGACATATTGGGAGACGCTCGTGCCGTTGGCCACCTCGCGGATAACCTTTGCGGAAGAATCGGAAGGGTCGCCGTCGAAAATGCCGTCTATATTGCTGAGGATGAGGAGCTTATCGCAATCGAGCATTGAGGCGATGAGGCCGGACAGCTCGTCATTGTCCGTGAACATCAGCCCGTTGAGAGAGACAGCGTCATTCTCATTGACTACGGGGACGACGCCGTTTTGCCAAAGGACATCGAAACAGTTCTTCATGTTGAGATAGTGGACACGGCTGCCGAAATCTTGCTTCGTTGCGAGAATCTGGCCGATTCGGACGCCGTGCTTATCGAAGAGCTGCTTGTATTGGTCGATTAGCTTAACCTGGCCTACGGACGATAGGAGCTGGCGTTGGGCTACGGGGTTGAGACTTTGGAAGCCAGAGACCATGCTTCGGCCTGCGGCCATGGAGCCAGAGGTGACGAAAGCCACATTGTGGCCATCATTGCGGAGATTGACAATCTGGTCGACGAGGCTATCCATGCGCTCGACATTGAGAGTGCCGTCGGCGCGGGTGAGGACATTGGAGCCTACCTTTATAGTAATTCTCATGTTTGGAGACGGTGGGTCTTACTTGACAATCTTGTTGTAGGAGCCCATCATACCTTTCATGACGGCGGATGTGAAACCGGCGTGTTCCATGGCATTGATGCCGGCGATTGTTACGCCCTTGGGGGTGCAGACCTTATCGATCTCCACCTCGGGATGCGAATTGTTGGTGAGGATTAGCTGCGCCGCGCCCTTGACGGTCTGGGCGACGATTTGAGCGGCGAGGCGGGAGTTGATGCCCATCTCGATGGCACTCTCTTGCGCGGCGCGGATGTAGCGGAGAGCGTGGGCAATGCCGCACGAGGCGAGAGCCGTGAGGGCTGGCATTTGAGCCTCCTCTACGACGAGGGCGAGACCGAGAGTTGAGAAAATCTGTTGGACAACCTGGAGCTGCTCATCGGACACTGCGGGTGAAGGCACGATTGCAGTAAGGCTCTCGCGTACCTCGGCGGCGGTATTGGGCATGACACGCACGGCGGCTGTCGTGGGGCCGAGCAACTCGGTGAGCTGCGCTATGCTGACGCCCGTGGCGATTGAGACGGCAATGACATCCTTCTTGAGCGAGCCCTTGACCGACGCGATGACATCGGCAATTTGGTAAGGCTTAACGGCAAAAATGACGATGTCGGCGTTGGCTACGGCGGCGTTATTGTCGGTGGTGGTCTTGTATCCGGCCTCGGCCCAAGACTTCAGGGCCTCGGCGTTGCGGCGTGTGACGGTTATGTTGTTGGGATTGGCAATCGAGGCGTTGACGACACCTTTGGCAATGGCTCCGCCCATGTTGCCTCCGCCGATGACGGTTAAATTCATTTCACCCATTGTTAGATTTTCGCTTTGATGATTGACAAAGATAACAAATTAAGAAGTTGCTTGTCAGAATGTGAAGTATCCTAATCGAGCGTATCCATGAAAGCGCGTCGGAAAGCGAGTGGCTTGGCGATGTCGGGGAAGCTCTCTTTTGTACCGCCGGAGCCTACGATAATGACCGTCCCGTAGCCGAAGATGCGGCCGAGAATGGACTGGTCGACATTGACAGACTCGACGTGTTGGACCGTCATCTCGAAGATATTGCGGGAGATGAGCCCCGTCTTCATGATAATGCGCTTATTGGTAATGACGAACTCGTCGGTCTTGGTCATGACGAGCGGGCGGATGAAGAGAGTGAGAATGCTTGAGAGTTGGCACCAGATCTTCCAATGATAACGCGCCTCGTAGACGACCTTTTCGCCACGTGAGAGATTGTTGTCGACGTAAGTTCCCATAAAGAAAGCAGAGAAAGGGTTTGGGTACAAAAATAAGGAAAGGGGGAAGCGAGTGAAGTTCGTTCCCCCTGAATATATTGCTTAGTCGCTTACGCGTTACTTAGCGAGACGAGCCTTGATGGCTTTGGAAGCCTCCTCGTAGCCGGGCTTATCGAGGAGGGCGAACATATTCTTCTTGTAGGCCTCGACACCCGGTTGGTTGAACGGGTTGACCCCGAGGACGTAGCCGCTGATGCCGCACGCCTTCTCGAAGAAATAGATGAGCTGGCCGAGGTTGAACTCGTCGAGCGTTGGGATCTCGACCTTGATGTTTGGCACACCGCCGTCGGTGTGAGCGAGGAGCGTACCGAGTTCAGCCATCTTGTTGACCTCGTCGACGCGCTTGCCAGCGAGGAAGTTGAGGCCGTCGAGGTTATCGCTGTCGCTCTCGATGACAACCGTCTCGTTGGGCTGAGCGACGGTTACGCCCGTCTCGAAGATGATGCGCTGACCCTCTTGGATCCACTGACCCATGGAGTGGAGGTCGGTGGTAAAGTCGCAGCCGGCGGGGAAGATGCCCTTGCCGTCCTTGCCTTCGCTCTCGCCATAGAGCTGCTTCCACCACTCGGTGAAGTAGTGGAGCTTGGGGCAGAAGTTGATGAGAATCTCGGTGCTCTTGCCGTTGCGATAGAGGATGTTGCGCGCAGCAGCGTAGACGGCAGCAGGGTTCTCCTCGAAAGGAACGGAGCTTGCGGTAGCCTTCTCCATCTCGACAGCACCAGCGACGAGCTTCTTGATGTCGAAGCCAGCGACGGCGATGGGGAGGAGACCGACTGGGGTGAGGACGGAGAAACGGCCGCCTACGTTGTCGGGGATGACGAAAGTCTTGTAGCCCTCTTGGGTAGCGAGAGTGCGGAGAGCGCCCTTGGCCTTATCGGTGATGGCGACTATGCGCTTGCGAGCCTCGTCCTTTCCCTCTTGCTTCTCGAGGAGAGCCTTGAGGAGGCGGAAAGAGACGGCAGTCTCGGTGGTCGTGCCGCTCTTGGAGATGTTGATGATGCCGAACTTCTTGCCCTTGATGGTGGAGATGAGGTCGGCGAGATAATCCTCGCCGAGGTTTTGGCCAGCGTAGAGGACAACGGGGGCCTTGCGGTTGGTCTGGAGGTAATCGAAGCTGTTGGAGAGGGCCTCGATGACGGAACGGGCGCCGAGGTAGCTACCGCCGATGCCGGCAACAACGACAATCTCGCAATTGTCGCGGAGGGTCTTGGCGGCGGCCTCAATCTCGTCGAGGAAAGCCTCGGTGGTCTCGGAGGGGAGGTGGTGCCATCCGATGAAATCGGAGCCCTCGCCGTTGCCCTTGTCGAGCTTCTCGAGAGCCTGGGCGATCTCGGCCTGAAGAGGTTTGATGTCTACAGACGCCTTAGAAATGTCAATCTTCATGATGTTGTTATGTTTTTTCGTTCGTAACGAATGGAAAGTTGTTGACTATGGGAGGGTTTGGCACTATCGGAGTTGCTCTGTGAGGAGCATACACTCGATGACTGGAGAGACCTTGCCGTAGATGATGTTATAGACGCAGTCCGTGATGGGCATTGGGACCTGGTACCGCTCGTTGATGGTCTTGATGCTCTTGGTGGCGTAGTAGCCCTCGGCAACCATCAGCATCTCCATTTGCGCAGACTTGACGGAATAGCCTTTTCCGAGCATGGTGCCGAAAGTGCGATTACGGCTGAACTGCGAATAGGCCGTGACGAGGAGATCGCCGAGGTAGGCAGAGCTCTTGATGTCGCGGGGGATGGGGTGGACCGTGTCGACGAAACGCTTAATCTCCTGAATGGCATTGGAGATGAGGACGGCTTGGAAATTGTCGCCATAGCCGAGACCATGGAAGACGCCCGAGGCGATGGCCATGATGTTCTTGAGGACCGCGGCGTACTCGGTGCCATAGATGTCGTCGGAGACGGAAGTCTTGATGAAATGGCACGTGATGAGCCTTGCGTACTCGCGGGCGAGGTCGACGTTTTGGCAAGCCATGGTGAGGTAGGAGAGCCTTTCGAGGGCCACCTCCTCGGCGTGGCAGGGGCCGCTAATTACGCCGATTCGGTCGAGCTGGACACCCATGACCTGATTGAGCCACGTTCCGACAATCATGTTGCTATCGGGGATTAGCCCCTTGATGGCGGAGATGACGTACTTATCGGCGAGCGACACCGTCAGGCTCTTGAAGACTGACTGGACGAAAGCGGAAGGTACAACGACGAAGATGACATCGCTCTCACGGACGATGGTGTTGACATCGTCGGAGAAAGCTATCTTATTGACATCGAACTGAATGCTGGTGAGGTAAGACGGGTTACGGCCAGTGAGTTTGAAGGCCTCGATGTTCTTACGGCTGCGGACGTGCCAATTGAGGCGGTCGACATTGCAGAGAAGCATCTTGGCGATGGCCGTGGCCCAGCTACCGCTGCCAATAAGGCCTACGCGGGGCTTATCTCCGAGGATTAGTTCGGGCTTGTCGTCCATTTGTTACTGAAGAGCGTTGAACCATTGCGCGACCTCCTCTTGTTTGAGTGGAGTGAGGCCGAGCTTGTTTTTCTTGTTGATGTCGGAGAGCGACTGATGGACCTTGCCGGGCTTGGACTTGGCGATGTCGGCCACGGTGTAGAAGCCGGCGGCGTAGAGCGGTGCGACCCATTCGGCGGGGATGCCGAGCTTGGTGAATGCCTCCTCGGGGTCTCGGGCAGGCTTCTTCTCGGGCTTCATTTGCGGGAAGAGCATGACCTCTCCGATGGCGTTCTTGCCCGTCATGAGCATGACGAGACGGTCGATGCCGATGCCGATGCCGGACGTTGGTGGCATACCGTATTGGAGAGCGCGAAGGAAATCTTGATCGATGACCATTGCCTCGTCGTCGCCCTTGTCGGCGAGCCTCATTTGCTCCTTGAAACGCTCCTCTTGGTCGATGGGGTCGTTAAGCTCGCTGTAGGCGTTGGCGAGCTCCTTGCCGTTGACCATGAGCTCGAAACGCTCGGTGAGGCCGGGCTTGGAGCGGTGCTTCTTGGTGAGTGGGGACATCTCGACGGGGTAGTCGGTGATGAAAGTGGGCTGGATGTAGGAGCCTTCGCAGAACTCGCCGAAAATCTCGTCGATGAGCTTGCCCTTGCCCATTGTCTCGTCGATATCCATCTTCAGCTCGCGGCAGACATTGCGGATCTCCTCCTCGGACTTGCCTTCGAGGTCGTAGCCCGTCTTCTCCTTGATGGCCTCAAGAATTGGGAGGCGGCGGAAAGGAGCGCGGAAGCTGATGACATTGCCATCGATCTCGCTTTCGGGCTTACCGTTGACAGCTATGCAGATTGTTTCGAGGAGATGCTCGGTGAAATTCATCATCCAGTTGTAATCCTTGTACTGGACGTAGAGCTCCATGCAGGTGAACTCGGGGTTGTGGGTGCGGTCCATACCCTCGTTGCGGAAGTTCTTGCCAATCTCGTATACGCCCTCGAAGCCGCCGACAATGAGCCTCTTGAGGTAGAGCTCAGTGGCGATGCGCATATACATATCGATATTGAGGGCGTTGAAATGCGTGATGAAAGGCCTTGCGGTAGCACCGCCGGCGATGGACTGGAGGACGGGCGTCTCGACCTCGGTATAGCCGGCACCATCGAGGACGGAGCGGAGAGTGCGGAGAACCGTGGCGCGGCGGAGGAAGACATCCTTAACGCCCTTGTTGACAACGAGATCGACGTAACGCTGGCGATAGCGGAGCTCTGGGTCGTCGAAAGAGTCGTAGACTACGCCGTCCTTCTCCTTGACGACTGGGAGCGGCTTAAGGCTCTTGGCGAGCACGGTGAGGCTCTGGGCATGGACGGAAATCTCGCCCGTCTTGGTGCGGAAGACGAAACCCTTGACACCGACGAAATCGCCGAGGTCGAGAAGTTTCTTGAAGACGACATTATAGAGGTCGGCGTTGTCGGCAGGGCAAATCTCGTCTCGTGAGACGTAGACCTGGATACGGCCCTTGGAGTCTTGCAACTCGATGAAAGAGGCCTTGCCCATGACGCGTCGGCTCATCATGCGGCCGGCGATGCATACTTGCCTTTGAGGCTGGTCGTCGGCAAACGAAGCAATGATGTCTGTTGAGAAAGCGTCGGTAGGGAATTCGGCTGCGGGATAAGGGTCGATACCCATTTCGCGGAGGGCTTGCAGGTTGTTTCGCCTGTTAATCTCCTGTTCGCTAAGGTCTTGTAGGCTCATTATATGTGGAAAATTCTTCTTATTAAAGGGACGATGCCGCGGCACGTGGGCGAACGGTCATTAGGGTCGCTAAATTAGTCAGTTATGTTGAAAAAAGGAAATGAAAAGGGGCAGAGGGGCGAGGTCAGGGAATCTCGATATGGTTGACATCGAGGCACCCCTTGAAGAAGAGCCCTGCCGTATCGGCGAACTTTTCGGGGCTTTCTGACGTGAAGAAATGCGCTGAGGCATTGCGCGTCAGGACCTTGTCGATTTCGGGATGGCGGCGGAGATAGTCGACGAGGCTATCGGCGACAATATCGCCCTGTGAGAGGAGACGGACAGACGTGGGGAGGACATCCGCAATCTTGGGAGCGAGGAGGGGATAGTGGGTACAGGCGAGCATAACGGCGTCGATGCCAGGGCATTGGCATAAGAGCTGCTCGGTGTATTTGCGGACGAAATAGTCGGCACCGGGCTTATCGAACTCGGCATTCTCGACGAGGGGGACCCAGAGAGGGCAAGGCTGCTGGAAGACGTGGACCTGGGGCCACAGGTGGGCCATCTCGATGGCGTAGGAATCTGAGGACACCGTTCCTTGGGTCGCCAGGATGCCTACCTTATTGGAAGACGTGAAGCGTCCGAGAGCCTCGGCTGAGGGCCTGATGATTCCGAGCACCCTCTTCTTGCCCGAGGGGTCGAGCTTGGGGAGGTCGCACTGCTGAATGGTCCGGAGGGCCTTGGCGGAAGCCGTGTTGCAAGCGAGAATGATGAGGTCGGCTCCCATGTTGAGCATCTTCTTGACCGCTTGAAGCGTGAATCGATAGACGACATCGAAAGATCGGGTGCCGTAGGGGGCTCGGGCGTTATCGCCGAGGTAGATATAATCGTAATCGGGCAGGCGGCGGCGGATGGAATTGAAGATTGTGAGGCCTCCGTAGCCGGAATCGAAGATGGCGATCATTTAGCGGGGACTTGTGGAGGGAGGCCGAAGCCTTGGGACTTATCGTCGAGAGCCTCCTTTAGATTCTTACCCTTCATGAGACGCTGTGGGACGCACGTGAAGATACGCGTGTTCTGCATAGTGCCGTCGGGGTCGAGCTTAGCGATCATGAGGCGGTAGGAGCATCCGGCCTTTTGGCCTTGCCTGATGACCTCGATGTAATCGAAATAGTCGTCCTCGCCATTTCGTGTTACGCAGAACATACCATCGCTGATGCGCTTATACGCATCGACGGGGAAGTGCATTTGGAACTCGGGGTAATTGAACTCAATGCAATCGTCGGAGAATGTGATTTGCCCTGAGGCCCTCTCGGTAGTATTGATGAAAGAGAGGCCCGAGCGGTAGGACTTAATATTCCAAACCGTCTGACGGCCAGAGAGTTCGCAATTCCACCACGAATTATTGAAATACTCCTCGTCTTGCGCGGAGGCGGCGAGAGACACCAAGAGCAGCGAAAGGGTCGCGAGAATATTCTTAATCTTCATGGTCGTTGGTCATTAGTTATTCTCCTGGGCATCGTCGGCGTACCATGACGCGTAGGTGGCGTAGTGAGACGCGATGCGTGTTATGGTATCGTCGGCCAATTCGGGGGAGAGTTCCTTGATACGCTTGGCGGGGGTGCCGGCGTAGACGCCGTGGCTTTCGGCAGTCTTGCCTCCCGTGAGGACGGCACCTGCCGCGATGATTGTATCGTGCTCGACGACGGCGGCATCGAGGACAATGGCACCCATGCCGACGAGGACGCGGTCTTGGATTTTTGCGCCGTGGACAATGGCACCGTGGCCTATTGAGACATCGGAGCCGATGACGGTATCGTGGCGCTCGAACGTGCCGTGAATCACGGCGTTATCTTGGACATTGACGCGGTCGCCGAGCCTTATTGGCGCGACATCGCCACGGAGAACAGCCCCAAACCAGACGCTGCACCCGTCGCCGATGACGACATCGCCGATGATCGTGGCCGTCTCGGCGATGAAACAGTCCTTGCCGATGACGGGAGTCTTGCCGCGAAGGGGGATAATGTGTGCCATAGGGGGGGGGGAGATAGTTAGTCTTTGCGGATGAAATGGTCGGAGAGGATGAGACTCTCGTTGCGTATGCTTCGGAAAATCTGCGCCGAAGTGAACACCTTGCGTTCGGAGCGGCGCGCGATGGCATCGAGGTCGTTATCTTGATGGAAAAGCTCGGCCGCGCGGGCGGGATCGTAATCGTCGGGGTCGGCATCGACACCGAGCACCGAAGCGAGGAGCGGCGCATCGACGCGTAAAGACGCGAAATCGGACATTGCCCAGAAATCGGCGGTGTCAATTACATTATCGGCGAGCTTGCGCCTGCCGTGGTAATCGAAGAGGGCGGGAAGCCTCAACCTATTGATTACGAGGCGACGAGCGAAGAAAGGAATCTCGGAACGGAGGATATTGTGCCCGCAGACGAAATGGCCTCGCGCCTGTTGGGAAAAGAAATTGTCGAGCACCTCGGCGAAATCGCACAGAGGAGACCTCTCGTCGTCGGAGACGTAGGAGGACGTGATGAAATAGGGCGTATCGTCGGGCTTGCGGGTGCGGATTACGCCCACGGTGACACAGGCCACGCGGCCGAACTCGGCACAATGTCCCATTGCGGCGTAGGCCTCGTCGGGCGAGACGCCATCGGGTCGTGGCATCGCCTCCCAAAACCGTTGCATGGAGGCGGAGAGATAACTTGTTGAAGCGAGTTCGGGGACAGCCTCAACATTGACAAACATCACATCGTCGGCCGACACGGACAAGAGAGCCGCAGTTCCTCGGGGCTGGATGTCCCTGTTCCGCTCAATGGCCGGCTTATGGGCCTTGCCTTCGTTTTTATTGTAACTCACTATCGTAAATACATTTGTGAGACGTAAAGTTACAAAAAGCGAGCCGTAAAACATTCTGACGCAGGGCAAGGTAACGTCAAAAGAGTTATTTTTGCGAAAAGCGACTACACGCGATGATAAAACACATTGTACTATTCAGCCTGCGCGACGACATCGAGCAGAGCGTCAAAACGAGCCGTCTTGAGGACATCAAGCGGCAGTTCCTGGCCTTGCAAGGCGAAATAGCGAGCCTTCGGAGCATCGAGATAGGCCTGAACGTCAACCCGAAAGAGAAATTTGACCTTGCCCTCGTGGCGACATTTGACGACCTTGACGGCCTTGCGGCGTATGCCGTGGACCCACGTCATGTGGCTGTGGCGAAACAGGTTGGCGAGATGCTGAGCGTCAGGGCCTGCACCGACTACGAGTTTTAACCTCCTCTTTCATAAACCCCATTTTCCCCCGCCAAATGAAATCGTTCATTCAACTTCCGAAGCATAAAGTCTTCGAATACAAGCCATTATATTACGACCCCGACAAAGAGTACATCAAACGCCGGCGAGAAGAGCTTGGCCTTGAGAGCGAGGTTGAGAAACTGGCGGGTACGGGCGGAATGCTGCGCGCCGGCTCGATGCGAATGCGTCATGCGGCGATGAAACCCCGCATGGAAGACGGGAGTCGGCAGCGGTTTGTCCGCCGTTGGCTTATAGCCCTGATACTCTGCGCGATACTATATGCATATTTGGGAGGGAAACTTGACAGCCTGATTTCCCTTTTCATGCAAGCGAACTAACGTCCCGTCGTTGCGCCGGGGCGTGAGCGAAAGACCCACAAGACAGTGACGACGAACAAGATACACCTGCTGCCCGACACGGTGGCGAACCAGATTGCCGCTGGCGAAGTGATCCAGCGTCCGGCCTCGGTGATAAAAGAGCTGATGGAGAACTCCATTGACGCCGGGGCGACGGACGTGAAAGTGATGGTCCAAGACGCGGGGCGCACACAGATACAGGTCATTGACGACGGTCAGGGCATGAGCGAGAGCGATGCCCGACTGGCCTTTGAGCGTCATGCGACATCGAAAATATCGACGGCGCAAGACCTGTATAGCCTCACGACCATGGGCTTTCGCGGCGAAGCCTTGGCCTCGATAGCCGCCGTTGCGCAGGTGGAACTCCTGACGCGCCAGGAGAACGAGGAGCTTGGCGTGAAGATAGTAATCTCCGGCTCGGAAGTCGTCACACAAGAGCCGTGCGCGACGCCTAAGGGAAGCCGATTTTCCGTAAAGAACTTATTTTTCAACGTACCGGCCCGTCGGAGATTCTTGAAATCGGACGTGGCGGAGATGCGTCATGTTGTGGCGGAATTCCTACGCGTGGCGTTGGCGCATCCGAACGTCGGGATGAGCCTGACATCTAACGGCTCGTCGCTGTACACATTGCCCGCCGGAAACGTGAAGCAGCGCGTGGCGGGCGTGGCTGGGCTATCGATGGCGAAGAACCTCCTGGCCATAGACTGCCAAACGAGCATGGTCCGGATAACGGGCTTCATTGGGACACCCGAGACGGCGAAGAAAAGCGGTGGCGACCAATACTTCTTTGCCAACGACCGCTATATGCGGAGCGCATACTTCAACAAGGCCGTGACCGACGCGTATAAGGGCATCATCGCGGCCGACCACCTGCCCGCATATTACATCTACCTGAGCGTGGACCCGCAATCGGTGGACGTAAACGTGCATCCGCAAAAGACGGAGATAAAATTTGACGACGACCAGGCGATATGGCGAATCCTTAACGCCACGATACGCGCTTGCCTGAACGACAATAACATATTGCCGCAGATAGACTTCGACAGCGGCGAGCGCGTGGAAATCCCGACCTTTGACCCTCAATCGGCCGACAACTACAACCCCTTTGCCCTTGAGAAAGCGCAAGCCGCGCAATATGCGGGCTCGTGGGCGGGAGGCTGTCGCCCATCGGGGAGCGAGATACGCAATTGGGAGAGCATATACGACTCGGCACTTGGCGGCGGGGCGGGCGGCGGCACCATGATAATTGAATCGGGGGCTAACGCATCGACCGCGGCAAGAGACGACGCGCCGAGCCGTCTCTTTGCGCCGGCGGACATTGACCTGGCAACACTTACGCCCGAGCAATTCACCCAATACAAACGCCGATACATCTTGCG
>JALEMI010000054.1 GCA_022768325.1 Bacteroidales bacterium | reverse complement strand
ACCCGAACCGCTTAGAAACCCCGCACTAACCTGCAGGGCCATTTCTCATTAACCTGGTACACACGCCCAGCGGGTGTGCCAGACCGTAGTTCATAGCGTCTGGGCGTTTCCTGTCGCCTCAAACCCAATAACACGCCCTGTCTCCGCCTTTGCCGTTAACCATTGTCAATAAATATCCACCAAAAAAAAACACTTTTACACCTTATTCGCCTGCGCCCTGCCTAATTTTGTTTAACGCAAATAACCAATATTCACAACTAACGCTAAACAAAATTCTGAATATGAAGAACGCGCTACTTTCTTTCAAGGCAATGGCCCTCGCCGCCATCCTCTCCCTCGCCGCCGTCTCGGCGCAGGCCGAGAGCGTCACGCTCTCCTCAACAACAGTCGGACTAACGAACAACACGTCGGAATGGTGGACGATGTCCGATGCTGTGGAGGTCGCATCGGGCAAGGTCCTGACGTTTGAGTTCGACAACTACTCGGGTAGTGATAATTGGAATAACTGGAATCTCTGCGTGGCAAACAAAGCGTCCGCTGTGGAGAATACAGATGCCGATCGATACTTTGTCCTCCGCTCCGATTGGTACGGATGGGGTAATTCCGATTACATCGCGTCAAACATAACTACCGACTACGCAGAGAAGGCTGTTGCCGCAGGTCAAGAAATCTGGGCATATTTCAAGTCTATCATGAACGGTGCGCACGTTAAGATCCAAGTCTCGCACCTTTCTTCAGGCAAAGTGAAGGTGAGCGCAACAGCAACAAAGGGCGGTGTCTCTCTGAACGAGACATATTACCAAGCAGTTACGGGTGATGTCTACGCAATCCTCGTCGTAGATGGTTCACACATTGAGAATCTCACGGCGACACGAGAAAATGTTAGCTCCGTCTCAAGCATTGCCGTAACAACAAATAGCTCTATCACGCACTACTTCGCCCCATCTGCAACAACGACTCCCGTAATCAAGGCAGCTGTCTCTGTCAAGGCTACTATGCAAGATGGCTCTGTGTCTGACATTCCCACCTCGTTTGTCACTTTCTCCGATGTCGATAAGGCCGGCAATTTCACTGCAACGTACGAAGGTAAGACTGCAACTGGCAACGTAACTGTTTCTTCTGTCACTACCACCCTCCTCGGTTCGACTAAGGAATGGTTGGGGTACTTAGGCGCGAAGACCGACCCTGTGCAAGTCAAGAGTGGCGATTTTGCCACATGCACTTTCCAAATCCGATCAAAAGCTGAGGAGAACTGGCACTGCCCATTGGTTCTACTCACCAACGGCGCAGGCAACGAGTATGGCATTTTCCGCGCCGACAATTTTGCTTGGCTTGGATCTGATAACACAAGCAATTCCGACAAGTTTGGCACTCTCGATAGCAATTGGGATTGGAACTCTTTCAAGAACAATCTCGACGGCTCCGTCTACACCATTACGGTAACAAACAACGGCGAGACGTTCGACGTCGTCATGGATGTTTTCGACGGTGCAGGCGTGTCACACTACCAAAAATTCATCGGCGTGAAAGCCACGAACGCAACCCAAACCGATGCTGACGACCTTTACGTCTCCATTTCCTTCGAAAATGCATATCTCCTCTTCTCGAAGAACGTCACCTCGGCGCTTCGCCCTGTCTACAATACCTTGGACGTCTCCGTTGCTGGTGGCTCTATCTCGGTGAGTGGTGTTGACAGTTTCGAAGTCTTCGACCTTAGCGGCCGTAAGGTTGGCAAGTCCGGCCTCAAGAAGGGTCTCTACATTGTCCGCGCTGGCAATGCTACGGAACGCATCGTAATCAAGTAACGTAAGGCAAATAATCATAGAGGTTTATTCTGAGAAAGGGTGACAAGCGGCCGAGGTCTGGCTCGCTTGTCGCCCTTTGCTGTTGTTTGCCAAAGCAGTGTTTTACTTATTGAAAGACAAATGCTTTCTGATTAATTTTGCCCCATTATCGCACAAAGAACAGTAATTTCTCAAACAATGTCACAAAAGAAAAGAATAGCCGTAGTTGGATACGGAAACATCGGCAAGGCCGCCGTCGAGGCCCTCTCCATCGCTCCCGACCTCGAACTCGCAGGCGTAGTGCGCCGCAATCCCGCCGAGCCACAACCCGTTGAGCTGACGGGCGTCAAGGTTGTTGCCGACATCAAGGAGCTTGGTCATGTCGATGCCGCCCTCCTCTGCACCCCCACTCGCGCCGTGCCCGAGACCGCTAAAGCCATCTTGGCGCAAGGCATCGCCACCGTCGACAGCTTCGACATCCACACCCTCGTTCCCGACCTCCGCGATGAGCTCGATGCCGTAGCCAAGGCGCACGGTACGGCCGCCATCATCTCCGCCGGTTGGGACCCAGGTTCCGACTCCATGATTCGCGCCATCCT
The DNA here is from genome assembly GCA_022768325.1 of Bacteroidales bacterium. Lineage (GTDB taxonomy): Bacteria > Bacteroidota > Bacteroidia > Bacteroidales > Marinilabiliaceae > W3P20-009. Next base: position 19,482 of record JALEMI010000054.1, on the reverse strand, counting down.
CGAAGCCATGGCTCCCAAGGGCCTCACCTACACCAATTTCGGCCCGGGCCGCAGCATGGGTCACACCGTCTGCGTCAAGAGCAAGGAGGGCGTTAAGGATGCCCTCTCAATGACAATCCCCCTCGGCACGGGAATCCATCGCCGAATGGTCTACGTCGAGCTGGAGGACGGATATAAGCTCGACGACGTGGCCGCAGCCATCAAGGCCGACGACTATTTCGCCCACGACGAGACGCACGTCATCCAGGTGCCCTGCGTTGAGGACCTCAACAACGTAGGCCACGGCGTCAACCTCATCCGCAATGGCGTCTCTGGTGTCACGGCCAATCAGAATTTCCGTTTCCTCATGGAGATTAACAACCCCGCCCTGACGGGTCAGGTGCTCGTCTCTTGTGCACGCGCCGTCCTCCGTCAAGTACCGGGCTGCTACACCATGATTGAGATTCCGCCCGTTGACCTCCTCCCTGGCGAGCGTCGCGACCTCGTCAAGCGTCTTGTCTAAAGTAGCTCTCGCGCGGGCTTCTCCGCTCCGAAAGTCATTTTGACCATAAGAATAACTCGACAGCTGGCCAGGGCATTGTCCCTTTGCCGGCTGTCTCTTTTATTGCTCGTCGGTCGTTTTTCGCGCACATCGTGCCGTTATTGGAGCCGAGCCTTGCGGTTTCCGTTTTTTCTTGCGGGAGGGATTTCTGTTGCCGTTGTGTGGTCGTGGTAATTTGAGTTCTTTTGTGTCGTAAAAAAAATCGTCACCATGATAGAATATCTCCACTTTATCGCTCCCCCCGTTGTCGGCGGCGTTGTTGGCTATTTCACCAACGATTTGGCAATCCGAATGCTCTTCCGCCCCCTCAAGCCCGTATATATCTTCGGACACAAGCTCCCCATGACGCCGGGCATGATTCCCAAGAACAAGGAGAGGCTCGCCGCAGGCATTGGCGACATGGTCAGCGGCAAGCTCATGAGCAGCGACGTTCTCGCCGAGACGCTCCTCTCGCCCGAGATGCTCGACAAGGTGCGCGGCAAGGTCACTGATTTCGTAGCCAAGCAGAGGCAGAACAATACGCCCATCTCTATGGCCCTCGCGCAGCTCATTGGCGCAGACACCGTCACGTCCGTTGTCGACACGGTCAAGAGCAGTGTCGACCAGAGGATTACGGAGAAAATGTCCGACCCCTCGCTGTCCGAGTTCGTCACGCAGAGCATCATGAAGTCGATTAATGAGCAGTTGCAATCTAACTTTCTGTATCAGATTGGCGGAGCTCTGCTGGGCTGTTTCGTTGATGTCGAGAGCAAGGTGCGAAACATGGTGTCCAACGTCCTCAGCGGCGAGGCTGTCGAGCTGGTCAAGAATATGGTGCACAGCGAGACCGACAAGTTCCTCCAGAAGCCCGTCTCCTCCCTGTTCACGCAGGGCGACGACAAGGTCAATAAGATTGCCGATGCCGTTGTAGAACTCTATCGCAAGGTGGTGACGGACAAGCTCCCCGAGATTCTCAAAACCATTGACATCAAGCAGGTGGTCCACAACAGGATTATCAACATGGATGTCCTCGAGATGGAGCGCATGATTCTGGACATCTGCGATAAGGAGCTCCGCGCCGTCGTATGGCTTGGCGCAGTCTTGGGCTCCATTATCGGCTGCATCAACATCTTTATCTAAACCGCAAAGCGCAAAAGCAAAAAGAGTGGGTGTCGCAACGTGACACGCGGCACCCGCTCTTTGCGTTGCCCAACCCGCCAAGCCAAAGGGCTGGAGCTGAGGGGGGGCAAAAAAAGAGAGACACCCAGTTCGCACCAGATGCCTCGTTAGCTCTCCAAATAGGACTTGAACCTATGACCCTCTGATTAACAGTCAGATGCTCTAACCAACTGAGCTATTGGAGAAAATGTTTTATATGTAGAACCCCCATTGTCGGGAGTGAGCTTAAATCGGCCGCACGGGCGTGTTGTCCAGCTTTGCCGAAGTGCCAATCGGCGAGTCGCCTCTTCCGAAAAGCGAAGGCAAAAGTATGCATATTAACTGAAATCGCAATATCTTTGCCTAAAAATTTTACTTATCACTTTAAGATTAAGATGCAAGCAAAAGTATTGGGACTGGGCAACGCCCTCGTCGACATCCTGGTCAGAATACCTAACGATAACATTCTCAATGAGTTCAATCTCCTCAAGGGTGCAATGAACCTCGTCGACGACCAACGCTCGGCAGAGATTCTCGAAGCCGTCAAGGGGCTTAACCCCCAAATTGTCAGCGGTGGCAGCTCCGCCAACACCATTTGCGGCCTCGCCAACCTCGGCATCAACACGGGCTTCATCGGCATGACGGGTACCGACGAACTCGGGGCTAAGTACGCCGAAGACTTGAAGCAAAACGGCGTCACCCCCCTGCTTCGCACCAGCGCGACGCCCACGGGCTCTTGCATCTCGCTCATAAGCTCCGACTCCGAGAGGACCATGTGTACCCACCTCGGCGCGGCTGTCGAGATGGAGGCCTCGGACATTGAGGAGACGGCTTTCGACGGCTTCACCCACCTCTACGCCGAGGGCTATCTCGTCCAGAACCCGCAGCTCATTGAGGGCGCACTCGCCGCAGCCAAGAAGAAGGGCCTCACCGTAATTCTCGACCTCGCCAGCTACAACGTTGTCGAGGAGAACCAGGAGTTCATGCAGCGCCTCTTGTCCCGATATGTCGATGTCGTCTTTGCCAATGAGGAGGAGGCCACGGCCTTCACGGGCAAGGAGGACGACGAGGCTCTCAACGAGATTGGCGAGCTTGTCGACACTGTCGTCCTTAAGCAAGGCCGCCGCGGCAGCATTGTCAAGCTCGGTGCTGAACACGCCCATGTAGGAATCGTCGGCTCAAGTGCCATCGATACGACGGGCGCGGGCGACCTCTACGCCGCCGGCTTCATCTGGGCTATGATTAACGGCCTCAATGCCACGCAGTGCGCCACGGCGGGCGCAATAACGAGCGGCAACGTAATTGAGGTCATCGGCTCCAAGATGGATGCCACACGCTGGACGTCCATCCGTCAGGCCATCAAGGACCTTTAATTTCCCGCGTCCTTTCTCTCCCCACACTTTTTCTAACCGTAATTCCCCCCACTCCCGTGCGTTTTGAAGATTTAAGGCTGCTCTTGCCCGAGGTGCGCGACAATGTCCGCGCCATGGGCTTCAACCGCCCCACCGACATACAGTTTAAGGTCATCCCCCACGTTCTTGAGGGCGACGACATTCTCGCCATTGCCCAGACGGGCACGGGCAAGACTGCCGCTTTCGCCATCCCCGTCGTCTCCAACCTCATGCGCCGCCCGCGCCGTTGGGGCTACGAGGGCGTACGCTGCGTCGTCATGGAGCCTACGCACGAGCTTGCCGCGCAGGTGGCGGGCGTAATAAAGGACGTGGCAAAAGGCACGGGCGTAAGTGTCGTGGCGGTCTATGGCGGCGTGGAGCAAGACAATCAGATTGCCCTGCTCAAGGGTAAGGCCGACATTGTCGTCGCCACTCCTGGGCGTCTCTTCGACCTCGCCGCGCAAGGCCACCTCGTGACGTCGCAAGCTGAGGTGCTCGTTGTCGACGAGGCGGACCACATGCTGGCCCTCGGCTTCTATGAGGACATCCGTCAGCTCGTCCGCCGTCTGCCGCGCCGCCGTCAGACGCTCTTCTTCTCAGCCACCATCGACGAGAAGATCAAAGACTTGGCCTACTCCCTCGTCTATCGCGCCGTACGCATCGAGATGAGCCAAAACAAGGTGGCCAAGAACGTCACGCACCAGGTTCTCCCCGTCCCAATGGACCAGAAGCGGTTTTTCCTCGAAAGAATAGCCCGTGAGAATCCAGAGGGGCATATCATGGTCTTCGTCCGCACTAAGGTGCGCGCCGAGCGCGTCAAGGCGGCAATGGACCGCGTGGGGCTTACCTCCGTATTCCTACATGGCGGAATGTCGCAACGCGAGCGTCAGACGGCTCTCGACGATTTCCGCGCCAGCCGCGTCCAGATGCTCATCTCGACCGACGTGGCGGCCCGAGGCATCGACATCCCGGGCGTAGACTACGTTGTCAACTACGACGTCCCCGAGGAGCCGGAGAACTACGTGCATCGCGTAGGCCGTACGGGCCGCGGAATGGCTAAGGGCTACGCCCTGACATTCTCCGACGAGGGCGAGCGTCCGCTCATCGACGCCATTCAGGCCTATATGCAGGAGAATATCCCCGTCTTGCAAATGGATAGGCAAGACCGAGAGGCTACTGTCGACTTCTCCGACGACGCGGCGAACGATTGGCGTTCGCTTATTGCCGACGACTAAGCCGACGTGCCAATAAGACATAAAAACACTTCACCCCCGCCGACTTGTTGCCGACGGGGGTGAGCTTTTTATGTGTCGTCGCTCTGCGCGGCTTATGCGCCGAGGATTTTGTCGTAGAAGTCGTTGAAGGCGGCCACGTAGTTCTCTTCGCCCTGGTATTCCAGTACGGGCTTGCCCGACGCTTTGGCGTATTCAATAAGCTCGGGGCTTGCCGTGGCGGAGCATACCGTCACGCCGTCCGAGAGGTCGATGGCGGTCTTCATGAGCGTAGCGTAGTCCGAAATCTTGATTTTCTTGAGGGCTTTCTCGTCAATCCCCTCAACCCACAGCTTGCGGTTCATGTTCTTCCACTCGCCTTCCCACGCGTCGTCGTAGAGGCTGACCACGATTTTGGACTTTGCGAAATAGGGGTCTTTCTTGGCCATGAGGCGCGTGTAGATGGGCGTCATCATGGTGAACCAGCCGTGAAGGTGAATCAGGTCGGGCACCCATCGCAGCTTTTTCGTCGTTTCGAGAGAGCCGCGGGCGAAGAATATTGAGCGTTCGTCGTTGTCCTCAAAGAAGGCGCCTGTGGCAACGTCCGTTGTCGTGCCCTTGCGGCCAAAGAGGTCGTCGTTGTCAATGAAATAGATCTGCATACGCACCGCCTGGATGCTCGCCACTTTTATGAGAAGAGGGTGGTCGGTGTCGTCGATGGCAATGTTGAGACCCGACAGGCGGATTACCTCATGGAGCTGATTCCTGCGCTCGTTGACGCTGCCGAAGCGGGGCATGAACGTGCGAATCTCTTTGCCGCCCTCCATGATGCCTTGCGACAGGTCGCGACTAAGGGTCGCTACGGGCGAATCGGGGAGGTAAGGCTTGATTTCTTGTGAGATGTAGAGGATTTTCGAACTCTCCATAAGATGCGTTTCCTTTTCTGAAAATGGTACTCTTTTGAAACTCCATGTTTGAATTTCGACTGCAAATTTAGTCATTTCCGCCCTCTTTTCATAATAATCTTTAACATCCACAACCACGCCCTATCGGGTTAAAAAGTATATATTCGCCAAATTCAATAGGCAATACCCCTTTCTGAAATGGATAAAATTTACCAATTGGTAGGCCGAGTGCGCCGTTTTATTGAGGCTCACTGGCGCATGGTGTTGGTCACGCTGAGCATGATTGTCGTCTTGCAGCAATGCACGATTAACCGCCTCCGATGGGAGGTTGAGCAAATGGCAACGCGTCCGTCCGTCATAATGTCTCACGCCGATTCTGCCGCCATTGCCGATGCCAAGCCCAACGTGGTTGCCGCGCCCGACACGGCGGTGCCCGATTCACTCAGTCTCCACGTCCCGACAGAGGCCGATACGGTCAGAGAGGCCGTAGAGCGTTCCGTGCCCTGGGTGCTTATCGTCATCGGGGTCGTCCTCCTCGGAGTCGGCATCTACATCTTCATTGCCGTCCGCAACGCTGTTTTCCCCTTTGGTGTCTCGTTCCGCAGCAAGCTGAGGAAGCCCGGGCAAGGGCAGGTGGCGTTCTACGTCAAGGTCAGCAACCGCTCGCCAAAGTCTGTCGAGGTCACGTCCGCGCAGGTCAATTTCGTCATGGGCGTAGGACAGGTGCGCCGTTTCCGCGCCAATATCCCGTCGCTGCCCATCACCCTCCAGCCCCACACCTCTTTCGATTCGCAAATCAACCTCACGGGGCTTATTGGGGCAAATCTTGAGCTTTTCCAGGCTAAGGCCATCAGCATGAGCCTTGTCGTCAGCGGCAAGACGCACACCACGTTGCCCCACGCCGTCGCTTTCCGTCAGGGCTAAACGTCTGAGGCTATGTCCGACGGCGTATGGCAGAGGGCGTGGGCCCGCTATCGCGGGCGTAAGCGGAAGAGGGGGATTCTTTTTGATTTCCTCTTTCTCGTGGCGGTCGTCGTGGTGCTGGTCCCGCCGTTGAGGCGAGGGGTGGTTACGTATGCCGTCCGCGCCACTCTTACGCAGCCGAGTTTGTACGACAAGATTGTCTTTGTGGGCGCGGACGACGTTTTACGCCTGAAGACTGCGAATGGAGCCGATACGGTTTTGAGCTTCCCCTCGTCGAAGCCCGTGCTTATTGCCGTTGGGAGCGTATGGAGCGCACCGACAAGGGCTGGGCTGAGCTCCGTGGCCAAGTCGGCCGAGAGGCTGCGTGGGCGTGTCGATGTCGTTTTCCTTTCGTCCGACGAGCCGTCGGATGTTGACCAATACTTCCGCCGCCGCGGCTATTCCGCCATTCGCCCCCTCTTCCTGTGCGACGACTGGGTCGAGGGCGTGGCCGAAGATGGCGTCCTTGGGCAGTTGCTCATGAGCGTCCCCTCGTCCGCGCTCATAGGGGCGGACGGCCGAGTGGTGGTGAAGAAGCTCGGTGCCGCGCGATGGAGCGGCGCAAGGGCCGACGAGGCTTTTGCCGTGGCGGAAGGGCGGTGAGAACCTCTCTCGCGCATGGATATAACTGTTTCAAATACATAGATGCAACCGACAGACGATTTCCTCGGCCGCACGCGTCTGCTCCTTGGGGCGGATGCCATGTCGAGGGTTGAGCAGGCCAATATCATAATCTTCGGCGTTGGCGGCGTAGGCTCATGGTGTGCCGAGAGCCTGGTCCGCAGCGGCGTAAAACGCCTTACGATGGTGGACTCCGATGTCGTATGCCCCACCAACCTCAACCGCCAAATAATGGCCACGCGCCAAACGTTGGGGCTGCCCAAGGTGGAGGTCATGCGAGACAGGCTTCTCTCCATTGCCCCCGATGCCCATATCGAGGCAATTCGTGAGGTCTATTCCGCCGAGACGGCAGAGCGTTTCGATCTCGACAAATACGATTTCGTAGTCGACGCGATAGACAGCCTCAAAGACAAGGCCCTACTAATCTTGCGGGCCACAGCCAGCAAGGCGACGCTCGTCTCGTCGATGGGCGCGGCGTTGAAGATGGATGCCTCGCAGGTCCGAATGGTCGAGTTTTGGGATGCCAAGGGGTGTCCCCTCGCCCGAGCCCTCCGCAAGAGGTTCAAGAAGGACGGCGTGAGGCCCTCGCGCAAGTTCAGGTGCGTATTCAGCCCCGAGCTGCTGGAGAATAAAGACCCGCAGGCGGCCGTGGAGGACGGGCATGGCGTAAACGGGACGCTGATGCACGTCACGGCAGTCTTTGGCCTCATGATTGCCGGCGAGATTATCCGCAAATTGTCCTCTGTTTCAAAACCGACACAAATTATCAACTCAAATTTATGAAAGCAAAGCTTTTCCTTGCCGTGTTCCTAACCTCTGCGGCAGAGGCTATGGGCTGCACCAATTTCATTGTGACACCGGGTGCCAGTGCCGATGGCAGCACCATCTGCACCTACAATGCCGACGACTACGGTATGTTTGGCGACCTCTGTTTCTATCCTGCCGCGCGTCATGGGCGCGGACACTTGCGCGACATCGTCTCGTGGGACACACACGTCTGGACGGGCGCAATCCCCGAGGCGGAGGAGACCTACTCCGTAATTGGCAACATCAATGAGTTCCAGGTCACCATTGGCGAGACCACCTACGGCGGACGCAACGAGATGATTGACACTACGGGAATGCTCGACTACGGGACGCTTATCTATCTGGCCCTCCAACGCTCCAAGACCGCCCGTGAGGCCATATCGGTCATGACGACCCTTGCCGAGACCTACGGTTACAATTCCAGCGGCGAGACCTTCTCGATATGCGACCCCCGCGAGGCGTGGATTATGGAGATGATGGGGCGCGGCCCCGGCTCCAAGGGCGTAGTATGGGTGGCTCTGCGCGTCCCCGATGGCATGATTTGCGCCCACGCCAATCAGAGCCGCATTGGCAATTACTCCAAGCTCGGCCTGCCTAAGGAGGATGTCCTGACCTCAAAGCACGTCATCTCCTACGCTCGGCAGATGGGGTGGTTCAAGGGCAAGGACTCGGAGTTCTCGTGGAAGGAGGTATACGCGCATCCCGACATGGAGGGCCGCCGCTTCTGCGACGCTCGCGTATGGAGCTTCTTCAGCCATCATGCCGACATGAAGGCCTACGAGCCTTGGGCGTTAGGACGCGACGAGAACGCGCAAGATATGCCCCTCTGGATTCGCCCCGACAAGAAGCTCTCTGTCCACGACGTGATGATGGATATGCGCGACCACTATGAGGGTACGCAGCTCTCTCTTGCCGACACTTCGAGCCTCGCTGGCGGCGTTTGGCAGATGCCCTATCGCGCCACGCCTCTCGTCTTCAAGGGCGACGACGGTAAGGAGTATTTCTGGGAACGTCCCACGAGTACTCAACAGACGGCGTTTACTTTCGTGAGCCAGATGAGGGCGAATTTGCCTAATCATATTGGCGGCGTCCTGTGGTTTGGCAACGACGATGCTAACATGATTGCCTACACGCCAATCTACTGCTCGTCGACGCGCCGCCCCACGTGTTTTGCCACCCCCGGTGCCGATGCCACGACGTTCTCCTACGCCAACGCGTTCTGGGTCTGCAACTGGGTCAGCAATATGGTCTACCCCCGCTATTCGGCCCTCTTCCCCGACCTGGAGGCCGCACGCGATGCCCTTGAGGCCGACTTCCTGAGCCGCCAGGCTGAGATTGAGGCGGAAGCCGCAAAGATGCAGCCCGAGGAGGCCAAGCGTTTCCTGAACGACTACACCATTGCCGCCGCCGACAAGATGATGTCCACATGGCACGAGCTGGCCACCCTCCTCATTGTCAAGCACAACGACATGGCTCTGCGCCGCCAAAATCCCGACGGCACGTTCAAGAAGGGGCGTGTCTCGCGCCCCGGCTATCCTGCCGCCGTACGCCGTCTGCTCATCAATAAGGGCGAAGTCGAGGCGTTGTAGCCAAGGCGGACGAGACAGGAAGCGGGCCAGTGGAGTAATGCCCCCACAGGCCCGCTTCTCGTTTTTGTTTGGCGTTAGCCTTAGATGTGGACAAGCGTCCCCACCTGCGTATCGCCGTCAAGCACCTTGGCGAGGTTGCCAACAATGTCCATGTTGAAGACGATAATCGGCATCTTGTTCTCCTTGCACATGGCTGTCGCCGTGAGGTCCATCACTTTGAGGCCGCGGTTATAGACTTCGTCATACGATATTTCGGCGAAGCGTGTGGCCGTCTTGTCCTTCTCGGGGTCGGCTGTATATACGCCGTCGACGCGTGTGCCTTTGAGCATCACGTCGGCCTCAATCTCTATGGCGCGGAGCGATGAGCCCGTGTCGGTGGTGAAGTAGGGGTTGCCCGTGCCGCAGGCCATGATTACAACCGTCCCCTCGGCGAGAAGCTCCATGGCGCGCGGCTTGCTATACAGTTCGCCAATGGGCTCCATGCGGATGGCGGTGAGGACACGCGCCTTGACGCCTTGCGCCTCAATGGCCTGTTGGAGGGCGAGCGAGTTGATTGTCGTGGCCAACATTCCCATCTGGTCACCCTTGTAGCGGTCGAAGCCTTTCGACGCGCCCTGAAGTCCGCGGAAGATGTTGCCTCCGCCAATGACGATGCCGATGGCTACGCCCTCGCGTGCGGCAGACGCGATCTGAGTGGCATATTCGCTCAGGCGCGTCACGTCAATTCCGTAGCCCTGGGTGCCCATGAGCGACTCGCCGCTCAGTTTGAGTAATACTCTCTTGTATTTCATCTCTTTATTTCGATTTTAATATTTTTATGCTGGTGTTTATTGGCGAAGATGGTTGGTGGGCGTTACGATGCTCGGGTCTTCGCATTCGTTGAGGAGTTCTGAAATGCTCTTTTTAAAAACTGGGTGCCAAAGGTCTGGGGCAATCTCAGCCAATGGGGCAAGTGCGAAACGGCGCATGGCGAGGCGAGGGTGGGGGATTTCCAACACCTCGGTGCGTATGGTCTCGTTGTCGCAAAGGAGGATGTCGATGTCTATGGGGCGGTCGTGATATTCGCCGTCCTGCGTCTTGCTCTTGCGCCCGAGCCTATGCTCAACGTGTTTCAGGAATGCGAGGAAGGCAAAAGGCCCGACGGGCGTGACGACAATGGCGGCCACGTTGTGGTACGCGTTGGCCGACGTGTAGCCCCACGCTTCGCTCTCGAAGACGCGTGATACGGCAACGACCTCGCCGTCGCCCTCCGACAACATACGGAGGGCCGTCGCCATGGTCGTGTCCACGTCGCCCTCGTTTCCGCCCAAGAGAAGGTAATAGCGCAACGCCCTCTATTTCAGTTTCCCCGTCAGCTTGGCGAACTCAATAATCATGTCGGCCGCTTGCTCCAGGGTGATGTATGTGGTGTCGATGCACAACTCGTAGCTGGCGGCTGCGCCCCACGTTTTCTCGGTGTAGAAGTTGTAATAGTCCGCGCGGGCGTCCTCCATGTCGGCAATTTTCTTGGCGGCCTCGGCTTCGCTCACGTTGAAGTATTGCGCGGCCCGCTTGGCGCGGCTCTCCATGTCGGCGGTTATGAAGACGTCGAGACGCTCCTCAAAGTCGCGGAGTATGTAGTCCGAGCATCGCCCAACGAAGACGGAGCCGGGGCGTTCCATGGCGGCCTGACGGATCGCGTCGGCTTGGAATTTGAAGAGCGACTGCGGCGAGAGGCAATTCTCGGCGGGCAACAGGTGGTCCGACATGAAGAAGCTCGTAAAACGCCCCCATACGGAGTTGCGCTCGTCGCTCTTCTCGAAGAACTCGCCCTTTATGCCGCTCTCTTTGGCGGCAATCTGGAGTATCTCCCTGTCGTAGAATTTAAGTCCGAGGCGTTCGGCGATAATCTTGCCTATTAGGCGACCGCCACTGCCGACTTGGCGTCCTATGGTGAAGATCATAGTCTTAAGATTTTTTAGCAAATATAGCTTTTTTCGGCTATCGGGCTTCGTCTTTTGCAGCTTCCATCCTCCTTAATATGCGCAGTTGCCCAATGCAAAGAATTGTGGCGACTATCACGGAGAAGCCGTCCGATATTGGCATTGCCATCCACACGCCGTCCGCCCCATAGAAACGGGGCAAGATGATGAGCAACGGCGTTAGGCATAAGAGCTGGCGCGAGAGGCTCAGCAAGATGGCCTTGCCCGACCGTCCTATCGAGAGCAGGAAGCCCACGGTGACAATCTGATAGCCAACGAGAGGAAAGAGCAGGAACACCATCCGCAGGGCGTGTTCCGTGATGCCGATAAGCGTCTCGTCCTTGGTAAACCAGAGGGTGAAGAATCGGGGGAAGATTTCAATAAGGAGGAATCCGCACGTCATGACAATCGTGCCGCCAATGGCCGCCAGGCGGTATATGCCAATGCAACGGCCTACGAGGCCCGCCCCGTAGTTGAATCCCGAGATTGGCTGCATTCCCTGGCAGATGCCTTGCGTCACCATGATGAAGATGAACGCCAGGCGGTTGGCTATGCCGTAGGCGCTGATGTGGTTGTCGCCGCCGTAGGTCCCGAGGCCGTTGTTGATGAGCAAGACCACGAGGCAGGCGCAGCAGTTGGTGAAGAACGGCGCACTGCCTATGCTGATGATGGAGCGGACAATCTTGGGTCGCCACTTGAAGATGCCCTTCTTGAAGTGGATGAACGACGTCGGGCTGGTCAGGTGGTTGAGCACGACGCACAGGGCCACAGCTTGCGCCAAGAGCGTCCCTATTGCCGCGCCGCGTATTCCCATGTCCATCAGGACAATGAGGACGTAGTCGAAGAGGACGTTGAGGCCCACGGCCGTGAGTGTGGCAATCATGGCGCGGCGAGGGTAGCCCGACGAGCGGACAACGTCGTTGAGGCCCAAGTACAGGTGGGTCAAGATGTTGCCGAAGAGGAGCACCGACATATAGGCATGCGCGTAGGGCAGCGACGATTCCGATGCCCCGAAGAACGTCAATATGGGGTCCAGGAGGAGGAGCGAGATGGCGGCGAAGAGGAAGCCGAGCAAGACGTTGAGCATCACGACGTTGCCCAGGGTGTGCTCCGCGCCCTCAATGTCGCGTTGGCCAATCTTTAGGGCTGTCATTGTTCCGGCGCCAATGCCCACCATGGCCCCGAAAGCCGCAGAGAGGTTCATGAGGGGGAAGCATACCGTTAGGCCCGCCAGACCGAGAGGCCCGTCCGCTTGCCCGATAAAGATGCTGTCGACCATGTTGTAGAGCGACGTGGCCGTCATGGCTATGATGCTGGGGAGGGCGTAGCCCATGAGGAGCCGTCCGAGAGGGCTGCGCCCCAGTTTCTCTTGGTCGGCTCCCAGTTTCTCTTGGTCGGTGTTTTGTGTAGTGTTCATCTGCCTAAGAGCTTTTCTTTTTTGCATCTTCTGCGTTGGCACGACGCTCGTCACGGAACTCGCTTACGACCATCAGGGCCTCGTCGCGTATGTCGGACGGCGGCTCTATGCGGCGGAGGTTGAGGCTGCGCAGCCATCCAGCCACTTCGTGGGCTTGTAAGGTGAGGAGAATCTCGCGGAACTCGTCTATTTCGGTGTCGGCGTAGTCGTCGGCCGCTTTGCCGCGAAAGCGGTCAAGCTCTTCGTCGTCGTAATAGATTATTTCGTCGGTCAGGGTGAGGAGGGTCTCGGCTTCGCATACTTCGTGCGCGCCGCAGCACGTGGCGGGAGGCACGTGGTTTCGTCCCTCGTCTTGCGGTGTGTCGGTCGCCTTGTCGGCGGGGTCGGTGTGGCTGTATTTCCTGAGGAATAATACGAGCGCAATGGCGACGACCCCGATGGCGGTCAGGATAATGTAGTCCATCTGTGTTGTGTTGTTGTTATTTTGCTACGGTCTTGTTGCGGAAGATTGTGAACAGGACGCACAGGCCAATAAGCGCGGGGTAGTAGAGGTGTGGCAATATGTCGAGCGGCGAGCACTCGGCAAGACGTGCCGCAATGAGCATCTGGACGCCATAGGGCAGGAGGCCCTGGATGCAGCACGACGTGGTGTCCAGTATCGAGGCCACGCGCCGTGGGTCTATGCCGAAGCGTTCCGATATGTCTTTGGCAATGCGCCCCACGGTGATGATGGCCACGGTATTATTGGCTGTGCAAATGTTGGCCAGCCCGACAAGTGCGCTTATCACGAGCTGCGCCCCGCGCCTACCCCGGACCCGACGGCTCAGGGTCATGATGATGAGGCGGAGGCCGCCATTGGCGCGGATTAGTTCCAGCATTCCGCCAGCCAGCATGGCCACGATGATTAGGTCGCCCATTCCGCTGATGCCCTTGCCGACCGAGTCCATATATTCCCAAAAGGGCAGGCGGCACGTCAGTGCGCCAATTATTCCCGTCAGGACAATTCCGACGCTAAGGACAATCATGACGTTAATCCCCACGACGGCGAGGCCTATGACGGCGGCGTAGGGAATGACGAGCTCAATGTCGAGAGGCGTGTCCGACACGGTGGTCTGCTCCGCCCCAATGCCCATGACGATGCAATAGACCAACATGATGCCGACGGCTGGCCAAATGATGCGTATGTTCATGCGGAACTTGTCGGACATCCGCACGCCCTGGGTCTGCGTGGCGGCAATGGTTGTGTCGGAAATGAAGGACAGGTTGTCGCCAAAATATGCTCCGCCAACAACGAGGGCGGCAAGCAGTGCCGATGGTTGCCCAATCTGTGCGGCAACGCCCGCGGCAATGGGCGTCAGGGCCACAATGGTCCCCACCGACGTGCCTATGGCGAGCGAGACGAAGGCCGCCGAGACGAAGAGGGCGACGTAGACCATAGACTGCGGCAAGAGCCACAGCGTCAGGGACACCGTGGCGTCCACCGCCCCCAGCTTCCCCGCCGAGAAGGCGAACGCCCCGGCAAGGATGTATATCCAGACCATCAGGAGGATGTTCTTATCCCCCGCGCCGGCCGAGAATCGGCGTATGCGCTTGTTGAGGTTGCCACGGCTTACGCCAATGGCGAGGCATGACGAGACGAGGAACGCCACCGACATCGGGATTTTGTCGAAGTCGCCCATCAAGGCCGAGCCGCCCAGGTAGGCTATCAGGAAAAAGACTAATGGGGTCAGGCTCAGTGCGCTCCTGTGGGCAGCCAAGAAGTTGCTTCCGCGGTTTTCCATCTCCGATGCTATGAATAAAAATGCTTGCTTTCGCGAATTTACTCATTGTGTAGTCACTTTTACTGATAGGGTTAGAGTGGCGCGGCTACTTTAATTATTATTTTCGCGTTAGCCGTACTCTTTTCACCTCGGCGCAAAGACTGAATTTTTCAGCATGATAAAAGAAATCTTTTTCTCCTCGGTCGCCATGGCCGTAGCGGTCTTGTCCCCCTCTTGCGCAGGGGGAGCCGCGCAGGGGTCGCTCGCCGAGGGGGCTTTCTCCGTCGATTCGTTGCTCAATGTCGCCGAGTTTCGTGTCGGCGATACGCTTGCGGTGCGTGGCGTTGTCCGCCATACGTGCCGGAAGGGTGGCCTCCGTTGCTACGTGTCCGACAAGGACGGCGAGAACAAGCTCCGCATCAACGCCCCCGAGGGGCAGAGCTTCTCGGACGAGCTGATTGGCAGCGAAATAGCTTGCCGAGCCGTCTTGTGCGAGAACAGGGTCATGGCCCACGAGGTCGACAGTGCCCTGGCGGCCCTTGAGAGTGTGGAGCCAGTGGGCGGCGAGGTGGACCATTGCGAGAGTTCGCGCAATGACCTCTCGGCCAAGAAGGCCTACATGGAGCTAAAGGGACAAGATTATTATTCGGAATTTTTCGCCGACGCGCTCGAATATGAGGTCGTCGGACAATAGCAGATTCAAGTTTTGGAAAACGAGCAGATGATGACCGCTGTCGTCGTGATTGCCGTCTTGGCAGTCGTGGCGCGAGTCATAATAAACCGTCAGCAGAAGGGCGGAATCAATTGGTTGAAGATAGGCTCTCTACTGGGGCTGGCGGTGGTTTTTGTGGTGTCGATGCTCACGTTCGATGCCTATCGCGCGGAGACGTGGCTGTTGGGTCCCGTGTCGTCGGACGACCTTAAGGGTTCTGCCACCCACATTGTGGGGCGCGAGGCTTCGGATGCCGTACCGACGCTCGACGGACTTGAGGGGCGAGTTGTCCCGATGTATTTTGTCCTCACCGCCGACAGCGTTGCCCCGACAGGCTACTGGCGCAAGAGGCGCGACGAGCAGAGCATCCCCGACCGCCAAGAGCTGGTCAGCCAGAGCGACTCAAGCCGCACGGCCGTGAAGCGCACGTTAAGAGGCTTCGGCATCACCCGCACCCCCGACAATGAGGACGACTACGTCAGGATATACCGTCTCGCCATGCCCGGCGGAGCCAAGGTCTTGGCCCTGATGACGGATTACGATGCCCACGCGGGCGTGACGCCCGTCGGCACGACAGCCCCATTGGAGGGCAAGATGGCTCAGATTGCCGCAAAGGACACGACGCTCAATCAGAATGTCTACGTCTCCTTCTACGACCGTGGCCACTACACCCATGGCCGCTATCTCCTGATGGTCTACTCCGCACTTTTCTCCATCCTCGCGACGGCAATTGTAGGCCTCGTAGGCTTCGCAATTTATCGCCTTGCGAGGAAAAAGAGGACCGAATGAAAACAACACGCAACATAGTCATCGCCGTCGACGGTCATTCGTCTTGCGGCAAGAGCACCGTGGCCAAGGAGATTGCCAAGGCCATCGGGATTGCTTATATCGATACGGGAGCCATGTATCGCGCCGTTACCCTTGCCGCCCTGCGCCAGGGGCTTGTCGCACCCAGCGGACCCGACGAGGCGGCCATTGCCGCCCTGCTCCCCTCCATCGTCATAACCTTCGATTTCGACAAGGCGTTGGGGCGCAATACGACATACCTCAACGGCGAGAACGTTGAGGACGAGATTCGAGCCATGCCCGTAAGCCAGTCCGTCAGCGCGGTGAGCGCAATTCCCGCCGTCCGGCTGAAGCTCACTGAGTGGCAGCGACAGATGGGCGAGCGTCAGAGCGTCATCATGGACGGCCGCGACATCGGCACGGCTGTCTTCCCCAATGCCGACCTCAAGATTTTCATGACGGCAAGACCCGAGGTCCGCGCCCAGCGTCGTTTTGACGAGATGGTTGCCAAGGGTCAGCAGCCCGTCTTCGACGATGTCCTGGCCAACGTTGTAGAGCGCGACAGGCAAGACAGCACCCGCGCCCTCAACCCCCTCCGCAAGGCGGACGATGCCGTGGAGCTGGACAACAGCGACATCTCGCGGCAAGAACAATATGACTTCATCCTCAACCTCTTGGCCCAGCGCGGCTTGATAGAGAAGTGAACGTAGAGATAGACCCACATTCCGGTTTCTGCTTCGGCGTGCGCCGGGCCATAGCCACTCTTGAGGCGAGGCTCGACTGCGGCGAGGATGTCTATTGTGTCGGCGACATTGTCCACAATGGGCGCGAGATTGACCGTCTTCGCGCCAAGGGTCTTCGCGTCATCGAGGCTCGGGACTTGGGCTCGCTCCACGATGCCAACGTCCTCTTCCGCGCGCATGGCGAGCCGCCTTCGAGCTACGACATTGTGAGCCAAAACGGGCTGAGCCTGACCGACGCCACGTGCCCCGTGGTGCTTCGTCTCCAGACGAGGATTCGCGAAGCCGACGACCGTATGACAAAGGTCGGAGGGCAGGTCTTAATCTTCGGGAAGAAGGGTCACGCCGAGGTGATTGGCCTCATGGGGCAGATTAAGGGGCGCGGAATCCTTGTTGAGAATGAGGGTCAGGTGGAGCTTGTCGATGCCTCCGCTCCCGTTGAGCTTTTTGCCCAGACCACCAAGAATCCCGCCGACTACGACCGCATTGCGCAAGTGATTAAGTCGCGGACCACGGCCGAGGTGACTGTCCATCAGACCATTTGCCAACAGATGGCGTCGCGGGCTGAGCGCATGGGCGACTTTGCGAAGAGCCATTCGCCCGTCATCTTCGTGGGCGGCGCAAAGAGTTCAAACTCAAAGGTCTTGTTCGACATCTGTCGGCAGATAAACCCCAAGTGCTACTTTGTGACGGACGAGGACGAGGTGCGCCCCGAGTGGTTTGCCGATGTCGAAGGCCCTGTCGGCATCATTGGCGCGACATCCACGCCCCTGTGGCTCATGGAGCGGGTCAAGGAGCGCATCGAGGTCATGATTAAAGAGTGACGGTATGGAGAAATTTCTGTCGACGTTAATCATCATCTTCATCGTCTTGTACATCCTCAAGTGGCTGTTCCGCCTCATCATGCCATGGCTCTTGAAGATTTTCGCCAAGAAGATGATGAAGAAGGCGGGTTTCCAAATGCCAGAGGACGATGCGCGGCAAGATGCCGAGAAGAAGAGCCGCACCCGAGGCAACTCCTCAAAAGATTTCTACCTGAAGCCTCGCCGTCGGGAGGGTCAAAGTTGGTCAGACGTACTCGGCGGGGAGTATATTGAGTGCGAAGAAGTCATTTAGATTTATCGACATAATTCATTCGTAATAGATAACAACTGGATAAACCTCTAAAATAACGTAACATGAAACAGTTTCTATTAACCTTTGCGGCGGTAGTACTGGCAGGAATATTCCTCCTGGCTCTGCCGCTCATCATCATTTCGGCAATAGCGTCAGCCGCTATGTCGGACGACAAGAACGAGATTAAGCAGCACACCGTCGTGACGCTCGACCTCTCAGAGGCTCTCACCGACCGCGACATGGACTCCCCAGCTTATAGGCTCCGCAACGTGATGAGTGGCGCAGAGGCCACGCACGGTCTCAACACCCTCGCCAAGAAACTCGACCTCGCCGCCAACGACGAGAACGTCGTAGCCCTCTACCTCGAAGGTGCCGACGCAAAGGTCAACATGGCCAATATGCGCGCCGTGCGTCAGCTCATTGCCAACTTCAAAAAGGAGTCCGGCAAGCCCGTCTACTACTACGACGACTACATCGATGCCGACAACACGCTCTACATTGCCTCCGTGGCCGACTCCATCTTCATCAACCCCGAGGGCTTGGTCTCCATGTACGGCGCGGTTGTCTCCAAGCTCTTCTACAAGAATCTGGCAGACAAGATTGGCGTAGGCTTCGACATCATTAAGCACGGCCGTTATAAGAGTGCCGTTGAGCCATTCTTCCGCGACAGCATGAGCGACGACGACCGCGCCCAGAGCCAGCGCATCTGCGACGTAATATGGGCAGAGATCCGCGACTCCATTGCCGCAGGGCGTGGCATCAAGCAACCCGAGGTCATCGACCAGTACATTGACAACCTGGAGAGCTTCGTCGGCAAGCTCGATAGGGCTGTCGAGATTGGTCTCGTCGATGGCGGTGTCTACTACGACCAGTTCAAGGAGAAGCTCGCCGCAATCGCCAAGGTTGACGCTGCCGACCTCAATTTCAAGAGCGTATACGATCTTACCCTGGCTCCCAAACTCTCCGACTCAGGCAACCTGGCTGTAATCTACGCCCAGGGCGAGATTCTCGTTGGCGAGAACGACTCCGACGAGGGCAACATCTACTCCGACAACCTTGCCGCGACAATCCGCAAGGCTCGCCTCGACGACGACATCAAGGCCGTGGTTCTCCGCGTCAACTCTCCGGGCGGCTCGGCCCTCGCTTCTGAGGTCATCTGGCGCGAGGTCTGCCTCACTGTAGCTGTTAAGCCAGTCGTTGTCAGCATGGGCGGCTACGCGGCTTCTGGCGGCTACTACATCTCTTGCGCTGCCAACTACATCTACGCCGAGCCGACCACCCTCACGGGCTCAATTGGCGTTTACGGCATGATTCCAAACGCCGAGAAGCTCGCTCAGAACGTTGGCGTAAACCTCGACATCGTCGCCAGCTCCAAGAACCCCACCGTCACGGGCTTCCGTGCGCTCAAGGAGACCGAGAAGGCCGCCCTCGTCCGCTCTGTTGAGAGGACCTATCACACCTTCGTCTCCCACGTGTCCGAAGGTCGCCACATGACCTACGAGGCTGTCGACAGCATCGGTCAGGGCCGCGTATGGATGGGTGCCGACGCCGTCAACAACGGTCTCGTCGACGAGCTTGGCAACATCAACGACGCCATCGCCAAGGCCGCCAGCCTTGCGGGTCTCGACGACTACGAGGTCGCAGAGTTCCCCAAGATCGACGACTCCCCAATGGCTGTCTTCAAGTCCATGGGCGTATCCGTCCGCGCCACTGTTGGCCACTACATCCTCGGCTCCGACTTCGACAAGTTCGAGCGTCTCCGTTCGCAAGTCGAGGCTTCCCCCGCAAGCATTTGGGCGCGTTGCGATGTTGAGGTGAAGTAACA
>JALEMI010000118.1 GCA_022768325.1 Bacteroidales bacterium | reverse complement strand
CGGCCTGATTGATGACCACGAACTTTATTGTCGTCGAGCCGGCATCAATGCCGATACTGTATTTTTTTGTTGTGTTTGATCGGTTAGTTGTCATTTCCATATTTCGTTCGGCTCAACTGTCGGACTTCCTCGTTGCGCCGGATTCAGATGTGTCTGTTGATGTGTATTTAGTGGGGGTGTCTCAGTCTATGGCTTTGACAATCAGTGTTTGAAGAGGATAATTGTCTTGCCCGACGCGTGGGCCACGATTCCGCCGGGCGAGTTGGAGTAGACCCGAAGGGAGCGGGAGTTTGCCTCGATAATTCGCCTTCGGATTTTGGGCACGAGCGAGACGTCGACAAACTTCATGAGCTGTTTGGCCATGACCTTCTCGACATTGCTCTCGGCCGACGAGCCTAAGCAGGCGTAGGAGAATGAGGCCGTGTCGGGCGACATTGTCACGAAATCGTTTGCGGCAGACCACCCGCCGCGCAGCTTGACATCATATCGGAGCGTCATGTCGGAAAACTCTATGCCCCCGCCAAAATGGAACGTCATGCCGACCTTGGCCTGCACATTGGCACCCGTGGGGGATAGGCTTTGCTCGGAGACGATTCTGACGCAGCACGTCATGCCGTCGTCGTCGCAATAATAGTCTGTGATGTATGATTTGTAATTGCCCATCAACGCCACGTCCTTGTCTTTCAGGACTATGACAAACACCGCAATCAACGTCACCGCCGCTGCGGCTATCGCGATAAACCTCTTGTCGAGCATCAAATATGGGCTTTTCTGGCGTATATACGCGACAAAGTTAAGTTTTTATTCGGACTAAGTCCCCACTTTGCCCGTCTAAATAAAATAGGCATGCCCACAAAAATGTTGTCAAGGAGCAGCATTTTTGAATGAGCGGGAATTTAACCTATATTCGCGAATTAGTAAACATTTCATCCATGAGCAATTTAGTAATCAATAGCCACGCCGAGCTCGAGGCCCTGGTTGGCAAAGAACTCGGAGTCTCAGACTGGCACCAGTTCACTCAGGAGCAGATTAACCTCTTCGCCGATGCGACCCTTGACCACCAATGGATCCACGTCGACGTGGACCGCGCCAAGAAAGAGTCCGCCTTTGGCAACACCATAGCCCACGGCTACTTGACCCTCTCCATCCTCCCCCACCTCTGGGAGCAGATTGTTGAGGTCCGCAACATCAAGGACCAGATTAACTACGGCATCGAGAACTTCAAATATCAGCAGCCCGTCGTCGTCGACAGCCGCGTCCGCCTGCACGTCGTGGTTCGCGAGGTGCTCAACCTGCGCGGGACGACAAAGGCGACCATGAGCGTCAAGCTCGAAATTGAGGGACAGCGCAAGCCGGCCTACACGGGCGACATTGTCTTCCTCTACCACTTCAACGCGTAAGCCCGAGGGCATAATAAAAAAAAATACGGAGGGGCGGCAGTTCTGCACATCGAACTGCCGCCCCTCCGCTATTCTTTGCGCCCCGCCTCGCTTAGCGGAGCCTGTCGAGACTGCGCACGAGAGCCTCGTCGTCAGAAATCTTGCGATAGGCCAAGTAGTCCATCACGGCGGCCAAGATGGGGAGAGCCCATCGGGCTGAGACGTGCCACTCTTGCGCCATGCCGTCGGCAATGTTGATGCCGAGGAAGACCACCACACCCGCAATGCAAAGCTCAATCCCCGCCGCGATGCCCACGAGACGCATCTGGAGCGGGCGGCGCTTGAAGAGGAATAGCCCCACGACGTTGAGAGCCAACGCCGCCACAATGATGACGGCCACGGGAATCATCCGGCGGACGAGCGGCTCGGCGCATCCCGGAGTGACGTCCCACACGCCATCCCATCGCAACTCAATAAGCCCCTGGGCACTGCCGTACGAGTCTATAGGCCATACGATGAGGCTGGCGACGAGCACTATCGCCACAAGAATAAAAATGCTCTGTACCCTTTGTATCATCTAATTCGTGTGAGTTTTTGTCGAGGAATTACACAAAAGTAACACAAAAAGGGCTTAGTCCGCATTGGGCGCGGCTTTTTTACGCAATGTCAATAAAAACATTAGGGGAAAATGTTTAACTTAGGGTGAGTAATTATATGCCTCATCTGACAAATCAGCCCTCAAAAAAACCTAACATACAATATTGATGTTGAAGACTTTCCATGTCAATTACAAGACCGAGTATGGTGACGCTGTCCTGATTCAGATGCGCGAGAATGCCGATTCTCCGCTGGTGTCTTCTGAGATGCAATCTGACGCAGACGGAAACTGCGAGTTCAAGACAGAAAAGCAAGATTTCTTCCAATACCGGTATGCGGTGAGGATGCGCGACGGCCTGATTGAGGAGCGCCACTGGCGATTCTCGCCGAAAGCCAAGTCCGACGTCGACGTCTACGACACGTGGCGCAGCCCCGAGAGCGGCTCTGACGCCTTGGCAGCCCCGGCGTTCAGCAGCGCAGTGTTCCGCCCCGAGTCCGACGCCATCCCCGAGTCGCCAAAGAAAGGCTCGCTGGTGGTCGTCCTTATCGAGCCGCGCGTCGGCAAAGACGAGGAGATACGCGTCGTGGCTAAGCAGTTCATCAGCTGGAACGCCCAGCAGGCCATCAAGATGCAGCGTTGCCGCGACTTCACGTGGATATGGGACATGGGTTCGCTGCCTATCATGAAAGAGGTCGAGTTCAAGTTCTGCATCTGGGACACGAAGAACGATTGCTTCAAGCGATATGAGGACGGCATGAACCGCTACATTAGCGTCAAGCCGGGCAAGACGCAGGTCTACACCTACAACGGTTTCAACTACGGCGATATGTGGAGGGCGGCCGGCGTGGCTGTGCCCGTCTTCTCACTTCGCAGCCACAAGGGCCGCGGCTGTGGCGAGTTCCTCGACCTGAAGCCCCTGGCCGACTGGTGCGAGCAAGCCCACCTGCGCGTCATCCAGCTGCTCCCCATCAACGACACGACGGCCGAGCGCAAGTGGCGCGACTCATACCCCTATAACGCCATCTCCATCATGGCGTTGCACCCGAGCTACATCTCCGTAGACGACGTGTATGACTATTACGGCAAGCGCATGAGCAGCATCGAGCGCGAGACGGGTCTCTACCTCAACGACACCGTAGGCCTCGACTACAACAGGACGCGCGACTGGAAGAACAAGAACCTCCGCTCGCTCTTCGACTCCGTAATCAACGAGTTTGCCAATAGCGAACTCACCAAAGAGTATCTCGCGGCCAACGCCTCGTGGATTAACAGCTACGCCGCCTTCGCCACGCTACGCGACAGGTACGGCACGCCAAACTTCCACGAGTGGCCCGCACTAAGCAAGTATGACGCCAAAGCCGTCGAGGCGATGTTCGCTCCCGGCTCGGCGGACTACGCCAACGTCATGTATCGCGTCTTCCTGCAGTTCCACCTCGAAAGGCAGCTCCGCGACGCCATTGACTACGTGCACAAGAAGGGCATTGCCATAAAGGGCGACCTCCCCATTGGCATCAACCCCAATTCCGTCGATGCGTGGACCGAGCCGGAGCTCTTCGACTTCGGGCTCCAAGCGGGCGCACCACCCGACTTCTTCTCTCGCGATGGTCAGAACTGGGGCTTCCCCACGTACCGTTGGGACGTAATGGCCCGCGACGGCTACTCGTGGTGGGAACGACGTATGCAGAGGATGCAGATGTTCTTCGACGCCTTCCGCATCGACCACATCTTGGGCTTCTTCCGCATCTGGTCCATTCCCTTCCCCTTCCGCAGCGGCCTGATGGGCGTCTTCTCGCCCTCGCTGCCTCTGAGCGAGCAGGAGCTGAAGGAGAGGGGCGTCATGACGCCCGCCGCCGACCTGGCATGGCCTTCCGTGACCGAGGAGTTCCTCAGGACCCAATTCCAAGAGTACACCGAGAGCGCTAAGCAGTTCTTCAACTATCGCGCCGGCATCCACTACCTCAAAGAGGGATATTTCGACCCGTCGAAATTCGACAACTGGATTGAGAAAGAGGTGGAGCAGAACGCCCGAGAGAGGATGCGCAACGGCGTGGACAACGTACTCCACGAGGTGCTTCTCATCTCCGTAAAGGAGGGCGAATGGCAGCCCCGCATCATGATGGAGGAGACCGACCGCTTCCGCCGTCTCGGACATGACGAGCGTGAGGCCATGCGCGCCATATATAACGACTTCTTCTTCTCGCGCCACAACGACTTCTGGAAGAAGTGCGCCGAGGAGCGTCTTAACGCCATGCTGGGCAAGTGCGGCATGCTGGTCTGCGGTGAGGACCTGGGCATGATTCCCGCCTCTGTGCCCGTCGTGATGCAACGCACCCAGATTCTCTCCCTTGAGCTGCAGCGTATGCCCAAAGAGAGCTGGCAACGGTTCGGCACGCCGTCCTATTACCCCTACCTCTCGGTTTGCGCCACGTCGAGCCACGACATCTCCCCAATCCGCGGATGGTGGGAGGAGGACCGCAAAGACGTGCAGTGGTACTACAACAACATCATGCACCGCGGCGGCGAGGCTCCCAAGATTGCCAATGAGGACATCGTGACGGACATCATCAGCCAGAACCTCTACTCGCCCTCCATGCTCTGCATCAACCCGATACAGGACTACGCGGGAATGCTTGACGACATCCCACACCTCCTCCCCTTCGAGGAGCGCATCAACGTCCCGAGCAATCTGCAGCAGCACTGGTGCTATCGCATCCCCTTCTGCGTGGACGACCTCACGACCGTCTTCTCTCGCTTGGGGCGCAAGGTGGCGCAGTATGTCGACGCCTCGGGGCGTAAATAGCCTTTAGCCTATGAAAGAGCACATTGTAGAAGTCAAGACAACCATCGCCCCGTCGGACACGGCGACATCGGCCGAGACGCTGATGCTCCTCGACGCCGCGCGTGCCATAGCCCACAAGGCCTACGCCCCCTATTCGCGTTTTCGCGTCGGGGCGGCTGCCCTCTTGGACAACGGCGAGGTGGTGAGCGGAAGCAATCAGGAGAACGCCGCCTACCCGTCGGGCCTGTGCGCCGAGCGTGTGACGACGTTTTACGCCAACGCCCACTATCCCGAGGCAAAAATCGTGAGGCTC
The DNA here is from genome assembly GCA_022768325.1 of Bacteroidales bacterium. Taxonomy (GTDB): domain Bacteria; phylum Bacteroidota; class Bacteroidia; order Bacteroidales; family Marinilabiliaceae; genus W3P20-009. The sequence continues at coordinate 2,498 of JALEMI010000118.1, read as the reverse complement.
ATGATTTACGCCGAGACGGACAATGGCCCCGTGGCACAGCCCATCACGCCTTGCGCCGCTTGCCGCCAAGTGCTACTTGAAAAGGAGACTACGCAGGGTAGCCCAATACGCATCTCGCTGGCTGGGGCTGACTCAATCTACAATGTGAACTCCGTGGCGGAGCTGGTGCCTCTCTCGTTCGTTCCGAAGAGTTTGGAGGGTTAGCCCGCGCCGCCCATAAGCAACAAAAAATTGCCGTGCGCCTCCCTTGCGAAATGCTGGGGAGGCGCACTCTTTTTTGTTGTTGGAGCAGGGGCAATCTGTTGCCCTGACGCCCCTCGCATGTCAAAAAATTTTATATCTTTACAAACGAACTCATAATATGAAACAATGGGAAAACCGATGAATCGGATAAAAGAAGTGCTTGAAGAGAGGGGAATCAAGCAGACATGGCTCGCCGAAAAACTCGGCAAGAGCTTTTGCATTGTCAACGCATACGTCTGCAACCGACGCCAACCGAGCATTGAGGTTCTTTTTGAGATTGCAGAAATATTGGACATGGACGCAAAGGAACTGCTCCGCTCGTCGACAGAACAGCCCCACCCTTCCCATTGATTTACACAGCATTATCCAAAGGAGACAATGATAACCGGCGATATTAAGCAGAAGGTCGACGCCGTGTGGCAGACATTCTGGAACAACGGATTTACCCAGCCATCCGCCATCTTTGAGCAGATGACGTACCTGCTCTTCATGCAGAGGCTCGACAAGGAGCAGCTGGGGAAAGAGTACATAGCCAACGTGACGCACACCCCCGTGCAAAGCCCCACATTCCTCGACGGCAATTGGCACAACCCCATGACCGGCCAAGACGTGCCTTACCACGAGATGCGTTGGCACGTGTTCCGCAATATGGAGGCGGAGAAGATGCTCAACCGCGTCCGAAACGACGCCTTCATCTTCCTCAGGTATATTGGCGGCGATGCCTACCGTAGCGCAATGCAAGACACCGTCTTCCAGATAACGAACGCGCGCCTCTTGTCGCGCGTGGTCGAGGGCATCGACTCGCTGGTTAAGAGCGTTGACGCGCAGGCTGAGGACGGCGACGCGCAGACTGTGGGCGGGACGGACATGATGGGCGACGTATACGAATACATGCTCAGCAAGATGGCCGCCTCTGGCACAAACGGGCAGTTCCGCACGCCCCGCCACATAATCCGCATGATGGTCAACCTGATGCGCCCCACCCTCGACGACACAATCTGCGACCCCGCCATGGGCTCGGCGGGCTTCCTCATGGAGGCCGCGAAATATATCCAGAAGAATCAGTGCGACGAGCTGCTCAACGAGGTGAAGCTCAAACGGTTCCAGACCGAGATTTTCCACGGGTCGGACTCCGACGCGTCGATGCTGCGTATTGGATACATGAACATGATGTTGCACTATGTTGACGAGCCGAAACTCAACTACCGCAACTCGCTCGCCGACGAGAACAAAGACACCAATAAATACACGCTCTGCCTGGCCAATCCTCCTTTTGCCGGCAGCCTGGACAAGGACGACATAGCCCCCTCGCTACAGTCGGCGGTGAAGACCAAGAAGACCGAGCTGCTCTTCCTGGCCTTGATGATGCGAATGCTGCAGCCTGGCGGACGGTGCGCCTCCATTGTCCCCGACACCGTCTTGACGGGCGATGCCCAGGCGTATAAGACAATCCGCTCGGCGCTTGTCGACACGCATTGTCTGCGGGCCGTGATTGCCATGCCGTCGGGCGTATTCCAGCCATACAGCGGCGTCTCAACGGCCATAATCATCTTCACCAAGACTGGCACGGGCGGCACGGATAAGGTGTGGTTCTACGACATGAGGGCAGACGGCTTCTCGCTGACCACGCAACGCACCCCGACCCCCGGGACCAACATCCCCGACATCGAAAGCCGATTCCACAACCTCGAAGCCGAGGCCAGCCGCAGTCGCAAAGAGCAGTCGTTCCTCGTCTCGGCCGACGAGATTCGCCAAAACGGCTACGACCTCAGCTATAAGCGTTACCATGAGGTGGAGCGCGAAGCCGTGGAGTACGAAGCCCCCGAGGTGATAATAGCCCGGATGGAGGCGCGGCAAAAAGAGATCGACACGGCCTTTGCCGAGTTCAAGAAGTTGGTGGAGGCGTAAGAGGAGGGAATATGTACATAAAAACCCGATTTCATGTACATAAGCAGAGTTCTATTGACCACGAAAACCCCATTTCGTGGACAATAGAAAAACCTATTGACCACGAAAGATTTTTCATGGAGCATACGCCAGACGCTACGCTATCGGCTAAAGCGATTGCGGAAAAGACTGCGGAAAAGACTGCGGAAAAGACTGTCGAAATTGCGGGAAAGGCTTCGGAAAAGGTTGAAGATTGCGGAAAAGATTGCGGAAAAGATTGCGGAAAAGATTGCGGAAAAGATTGCGGAAAAGATTGCGGAAAAGATTGCGGAAATGATTGCGGAAAAGATTGCGGAAAAGATTGCGGA
>JALEMI010000117.1 GCA_022768325.1 Bacteroidales bacterium | reverse complement strand
CAGGGCTGCCAGCGTTGGCAAGCCACGAGCCGTATGCCCGGCTACAAACGCGTGGACCTCGGCCTCTACAAGGATTTCGCCATCGGCTCAGACGGCACGTGCAAGAGGCCCTCCCTCCGCTCCGCCAAGCTCGGCGTGGAGGTCTTCAATCTCTTCGACTTTGCCAACACAATCTCCTATTTCTGGGTGTCCGACAACGACGGCCACCGCTTCGGCGTGCCTAACTACCTGACGAGCAGAAGAATAAACGTAAAGCTCAATATTGAGTTCTGATGTGCGTTCAAAAGGTTTTCAAACGGCGTTTGAATCGTGTTTGAAAGCCCCATGCGCAACGACCCAAATCAAAAATGGTGTGAGTGCTGGGGCAAGAGATGGTGTGAAAAACACCCCGCTAATGAGGCATACGAGGAGGAGTTAGTCGAGAAGTGAAGAAGACGACGGTTGACTGCTATACGCCCGAGGTTGTGAGGCACACGTCAGCAGCTGCGGCAATCAAATCCATGGCGTGGTGATTGACGGGTTCTCGCCGCCACACTAACCCCCATCCCCTCACAACCCACCTCAAACAGCAGCCGCCCTTCGCGTCCTTTCGTCTGCTCATAGTTATGCACCAATATCTCCGTCAGTTTCCCCCGTTTGCTCGGGTTGGAATTGACGCATCGCGACGCGAGAACCCTCTCGATGTGGTAATGTTTGTACAGGTTGTCGAAGAAGTTGTCCTGCTCGTTTTTCGCTTTGCAATCCGAGTTACTCAGCATGAAACGGAATCCTGCCTCGTGGACGCGGTCGCAAAACATCTTTAGGCGTATTTGCGCGTCATCTCCAAATCCGTCTTTGGCGTAGTCGTTGAAATACGACGTGTCGCTAAGCGGACGATAGGGTGGGTCGAAATAGAAGAGGGTGTTGCCGCCCTTGGCGTGTCCGAGGGTCTCTTCAAAATCGCCATTCAGTATCTCCACGCGTTGGAGTAGGCGGCTGTCTTCTCGTATGGTGACGGGGTCGCAAATCGTAGGATTCGCATACTTCCCAAACGGCACGTTAAAAAGCCCCTTCTTGTTGACCCTATACAACCCGTTGAAACAGGTGTCCTGTTCAAGAAGAAGAATTTTGTAGTGTTTTCAATGTCGCCCAGGTCCTTCTCGTTATATCGTGAGCGGACTGCCATGTAGAAGTCTTTCTTCGCGTCCTCCGTTTCAAGGCTTTTGTACTCGTTCTCAATGTCGCGCAGCGACGCGATGAGTTCCTCGGGGCTGTCGCGCACCGTCCTGTAACACGTTGCCAAGTCGGGATTTATGTCGTTTATGACAGCCTGACGAATGTTCGGATACCGCTGAAGCATATAGAACAGCATAGCCCCGCCGCCCACAAACGGCTCAATATATGTCACGTCCGTCAAATAGTCAAACTCCGCAGGAAGAAGAGCGTCAAGCTGCTCAATGAGCTGGCTCTTCCCGCCAACCCACTTGATGAAAGGCTTTGCCTTCGCCATTTTTTTCTACACTACCCTAAAAAAAGAATATCGACCCTACGCCCGCCATCATGATGAGTTTGCTCACCAGCGCGGCGCGATGATAGTCCGCGCTCGTCTTACCACGCAAGGTCATGACGCACAGCGCAAACGTCGGCACAATCAGTGCGGCGCATATATAAATCGTAAGCGGCAGCTGCCAAACGTGACACGCCGCGACGCCCATCATGGCCGCCGTGAACAGCTCAATGATGATTACCACCGCCTTGGTGTACGACGCGCCAAGCTCCAACGCCACGGTGTGGCAACCCAAGGCGCGGTCGCCCTCAGCGTCTTCCAGGTCCTTTATTATCTCGCGCCCAAGATTTGTCAAAAAGGCGAATATGCAATACGCGCATACGAGGTACCATATTGACGACATCGGCTCACGGCTCGTATTGAGCCCGCCGGGCATACGGTCTACGGCCGCAAAGTCCGCCGACACGACAATGTAGCCCGTCAACGCCACAAGCAACGCCACGACAACGTTGCCAATAAGGAACTGACGCTTGAAGTGAGTGGAGTAGAACCACAAGAGCGTCGGGATGGCCACAAACATCAACATAAACGAGCCGCGCCGCAAGACAAACGCCACATATCCGCCCGCAAAAAGACCAATGAGCGTCAAGATGACGTGGGTCAATAAGGCCTGCCTCCGGCACACCCCAGCCCCCACAACTACGCGATCCGGGCGATTGACGCGGTCGGCGGGTACGTCAAAATATTCGTTTATGGCGTTGCCTCCCCCGGCTATGCACACCGTGGCCACGACAAGAAGCACGAAGAGATACGGGGCAAGCCCCTCCCCAGCTCCCACCCGCTGCAGATATGGCACGATGAGGGCATATTGCAACAGCGTCTGGAACACCATTATCGCCACAAGGTTCGGAAGCCTTACGAGGCGGGAGAAGCTCTTGATTGTCATTGTTTTATCGTTGTTTTACAAGGGGGGGAGGGTGGGCGGCTCACCACGAGTGGTCGTCACCCCATAGGCCTTGCGAGCGTAGCACTTGCTCAATCACGTCCCGTGCGCAACACTCGCCACCCTTGTAGGGCGAGATGTATCGGCACTCCTGCTTCACGTCTACGCACGCGTCAACGGGGCATACGGGGACGCCAACCATCCGCAAGAGGGGGACGTCGGGCATATCGTCGCCCATGTACATTATCTCGTCGTCGGTCAGTCCGTTTTTGTCGCGCCACTCGGTGTATGCCCCCTTTTTTGTGGACTGACCCATGTAGATGTCTTTAATCCCGAGGCCCTCATAACGTCGGCGTATGGCTGGGCTGTCGCCGCCCGTGATTATGGCAATCTTGAAGCCGAGCTTCACGGCCAGTTGGAGGGCGTAGCCGTCTTTGATGTTGGCTGTGCGCATGGGGATGCCCTCGGCCGACATGGGGACGGTTTGCGATGAAAGGACACCGTCGACATCGAAGGCGAAGGCCTTGACGCCCGGCAAGAGTTCCTTGAAGTTCTTATCCATCGGGATGGTTGTTACATTCTATTTGTTCTTCTTGGCGAATATAACCCTTTTTGTGAATAAAATCCCTTTTGACATTATCTTTGTAATAGAACCACACAAATTAATACACAATGTCAAATCCTCTGTTCGACCATAAAACCATACGCGCCTACACGTCAGAGCCTATCGCCCAAACGTCTGTCGACCGTATGCTCCAAGCCGCCATTCGTGGCTCAAACACGGGCAATATGCAGCTTTACAGCATCGTCTTGACCACCGACCCCGAGGTCAAGAAGGCCCTCGCGCCAGCCCACTTCAATCAGCCAATGGTCACCGCCGCGCCTCTTGTCGCAACCGTCTGCGTCGATGTCAACCGCATGACGAAATGGTGCGAGCAGAGCAATGCCGATAAGGCGTTTTTCAACTTCGAGACTTTCATCACGGCCACGCTCGATGCCACCATAGCCGCCCAGAATATGACCCTCGCCGCCGAGCAGGATGGTCTCGGGATTTGCTATCTCGGCACGACGACCTACAATCCCGACATCATCATCGACGCCCTCTCCCTCCCTCGCGGCGTCTTCCCCGTCGTGACGCTCACCATTGGGCACCCGGCCGCCAATCCAGGCCTGACGGAGCGTCTCCCGCAAGAGGCCATTGCCCACGCCGAGAAATACCACGACTACTCGGCCGACGACATCACACGCCTCCACGCCGAGAAAGAGGCTAACCCTGAAAACCAAGAATTCGTAAAAGAGAATAGTAAGCAGAACCTCGCGCAAGTGTTTGCCGAGGTCCGTTACCCTCGTCAGAATAGTGAGATTTTCTCCGCTAAGCTCATCGACGCGCTCCGTAAACAAGGTTTCATGAATTAAAGCTATGCCATCAACACTCGACATCGCAATTGCCGCAGCCATCAACATCGATGCGCAAGGCCTCCCCACGACAACGATTGACAATATTTTCAGCGCCGAAGCCATGCTCGATTGGCTTCGCGGCGGGACGTCTGCCTACGTAGGCATGTCGTCCACAACGACCTCTTTCTCGGCCATTGTGGACAGCATCGGCTTCATGGTCGATTGCCTGGAGGGGCAAGAGGCGTCGCTCGTCTATGCCGACTACGTCGTCCTCGCCCAAGGGGGCAAACACCTTAAGTCGCTTGCCGACGCTGAGGAGCACGTGTCGCGCGATTCGTTCGATTTCGGGCCTCTGCTCGTTTGCCGTCGCGCCGATGCCATCAAGGCCCTCACGCCATGCCCCGCCCACTGCACCACGTCGGCTTTCTACGCCCTGACGCTCGGTCTCCAGCGCATTGGCTCGCTCTACCATACGGGCGTACCCGTCGGCTTTGTCACCGAGAACGATAACCGCGACAGCGGTGTCAAGCAGTTTGACTATGTCAACCCCATCAATGTCAATGTCCAGAAGGAGCGTGAAGCCATCTTCACAGCCCACCTTAAGGCCATAGGAGCCCTCTCCGTCGAGCCGGAGAAGCGCAAGCCGGTCAAGAGCCACGCCCAGTTTGCGCGCCGCGCGTCGGTCATAATTCCCGTGCGCAACAGGGTCGACACTGTCGGCGATGCCGTCCGCTCTGCCCTGAGCCAACACACGTCGTTCGATTTCAACGTCATCGTTGTGGACAATCATAGCGACGACGGCACGACAGACCTCTTGGCCCGCATGGCGGCTGAGGACGAGAGGGTTGTCCACATTGTCCCGACGCGTCAGGACCTCGGTATTGGCGGCTGTTGGAACGAGGCTGTGGCCTCCTCCGAGTGCGGACAATATGCGGTGCAGCTCGACAGCGACGACCTCTATTCTTCCGACAACGCCCTCCAGGCCATGGTCAAGAAATTCGCCGAGCAGCCCTACGCCCTCGTTGTCGGCTCCTACAAACTTGTCGATTTCAACCTCGAAGACCTTCCCCCTGGCGTGATTGACCACCGCGAGTGGACGGATGCCAACGGGGCTAACAATATCCTCAGAATAAACGGCATGGGGGCTCCCCGCGCCTTCAATACCGAGTGGCTCCGCCGTCACCCTATGCCCAACGTCAGCTATGGCGAGGACTATGCCGCCGTCTTGCGCGCCACGCGCCAATACCTTGTCGGCCGCGTCTACGATGTTGTCTACCTATGCCGCCGCTGGCGTGGCAATTCCGACGCCGGGCTGACCGATAAGGCGCAAGCCGCCCACGATGCCTATAAGGACAAGCTCCGCAGCGACGAGATTAAGGCTCGCATCGCAATGAACGCCAAGAAATGAGCATCGACACCGAGACCCTATTCGACAGTCTGAGTGAGTGGCCCGAAGCCCTGAGTAACTATCAGGCTCTGAGTGGCGTAGAGTCGCGCTTCCTTGCGACAACGCCTGCCACTCGCCTCTTTTTCAATCCCGCCCGTGTCCGCTCCACGGCGGCAAAGGTTGATGCCGAGTCGGTGCGCCGCCGCCCCTGTTTCCTCTGCCGTGCCAATAGACCTGCGCAGCAGAAGTTCTTGGCATGGCGGGGCTACGAGGTTCTCGTCAATCCGTTCCCCATCTTTGCCCATCATCTCACGATAGCCTCTGCGGCTCATGCGCCACAATCGCTTGCCGACCGCGTGGCGGACTTTTTCGCCCTTGCCCTCGCCCTGCCCGATTACGTGGTCTTCTACAATGGCGGGCAATGTGGGGCCTCGGCTCCCGACCATGCCCATTTCCAGGCGGCCAAAGAGTTGGGCAAGTCGGAGGTTATCCGGGAGATATTGGCCGACGACGGTGCGCCCATAGCGAGCCACGAGGGCGGGACAATCATTGCGTCCGAGGCTTCGGGGCGATTGGCCTACCACATCGTGTGCCAAGACGAAGAGGCGGCAACAGGGCTCTTTGCCACGCTGATGCGCCTTCGCGCGATAGACCAAGAGATGGTCAACGCCGCTGCCCTGAGCCGCCCTGACGGTACGGTGGACATCATCGTCATCCCGCGCCGACATTTCCGCCCCGCGCAGTTCGATGCCGAGGGCGACGAGCGAATCATGATAAGCCCCGCGGCAGTCGAGGTCCTTGGCTTCTTCGTCCTGCCGCGCCGCGAAGACTTCGACAAGGTCATGACCAACGACGCTCTCGACATAATTAGCCAAGTCTGTTTCGCCTCAGATAATGAGCTGACACACAACGCCAAATGAAACCCCAAGCCCAACAACCCGAACCAACCATCAGCGTCGGCATTGTACACGCCGACCACATCGTCATTGAGTTGCGTGGCACGTACCGATGCCTCGCGACAAATGCCACCATGACGGGCCTCATTGAGGCAACGACTGCCGACGGTCACGTCCTCGTTAACGGACAAGAGGCGGACAGATGGATTCTCTCGCCCAATGGCGACTCGTGCCGATTCACAATCCGCGATGTCGAGATTGGCATCGGCTTCCATTGGGACAAACGGGAGGACCAGGTCTTTGGCGGCGGCCTGCGCTTCGCTGTCGAAGACGGTAAGGTGTGGGCGGTGAACGTCATTGGCGTGGAGAGTTACCTTACGTCTGTCATCTCCTCTGAGATGAGCGCGACATCGGACTTGGAGCTGCTTAAGGCTCATGCCGTCACGTCGCGCAGCTGGCTCATGGCGCAAGTGTGGGGCAAAGGCAAGTTTCTTGGCGAGCAGAAGAGCGAGACAGAGGGCGAGATTGTCACCTGGCGCGACCGCGAGGACCATACCCTCTTCGACGTATGCGCCGACGACCATTGCCAACGTTATCAAGGCCTCGCCCGCGTCTCAAATGCCAAGGTGACAAAAGCCATCGAGGCCACGCGAGGCCAAATCTTGACCTACGAGGGCAGGGTGTGCGATGCGCGTTTCTCAAAATGCTGTGGCGGAATCACGGAGACCTTCGAGAACTGCTGGGACAACACGCCTCACCCATACCTCACCTCCATTGCCGACACTTTCAGGCCGCCACGCGAAAGCCTCCCATACTTCAACACCGAAGAGGCCGCCCAACAATGGATTACGACATCGCCCGATGCCTTTTGCAACACCACGGATGCCGACACGCTCCGCCAGGTCCTCAACGACTACGACCAGACGACGGCCGACTTCTTCCGATGGACGGTCAAGACGACGGCCCACCAGCTTGGCTGCCTAATAAAGGAGAAGAGCGGCCGCGACATTGGCGACGTCGTTAGCCTCGAACCGTTGCGCCGTGGCGAGTCGGGACGTATCTCCCGCCTTAGAATAGTCGGCACTTGCGGCGAACTGACGGTTGGCAAAGAGTTAGAGATACGACGAATTCTCAGCCCGACACATCTGTACAGTTCGGCTTTCGTCGCTGAGGTCTCCGCCGACGGCTCAATAACGCTCCGCGGGGCGGGGTGGGGGCATGGCGTAGGGCTGTGCCAAATAGGCGCGGCGGTCATGGCACGCCGCAGGTTTAGCTACCGAAGCATCCTTTACCATTATTTCCGCCGCGCAATCATCGAACGGGCATGGTGATATTTAGGTTGCGTAGTCAATATTCATACCGAAAAATTGTATAAATTTGTTTCCGTCGTTCATTAGACGCAAAAATGAAGATACGCAACAAAAGACCGCTCATCACTATTCTGTTCGCCACGCTATTCGCCTTCTGCTTGCCATCGTGCCAGGAGGACAAGTCCTATTCCATCGAGGGGACCATCTACGGCGGGCGTAATTTTGAAGATCAGACAATCTACCTTGTGCCATTCTCCGGCGGCGCGTCGGGTGGTGTGGACTCGGCAAGAATCCACGACAGCCGCTTCCGATTCGACGGTTTGGCTGAGAAGGATGAGATTTGCATCTTGAGGATGCGCCCAATGATGCGCCTATTCATTGACGAGGTGCTGCTCGTCCGAGAGGCGGGGCATATCCACGTCAAGCTGAGTGAGCACAGCTCGGCATCGGGCACCCCTCTCAACGACTCTTTGCAAAGCTGGCGTGAGTACAAGCAAGTGCTTGACGCGCAGCTTGAGGATATTAAGAAAAAGATGCGCCGAGCGACGCCCGAAGAGCATGCGGAGCTTACCGCAAGCCAGGACTCCATCAAGAATCTTTTCGACAAACGCAATCGCGCTTCGGCTGCTGCCAATGGTAACAACGCCTTTGGCGATTTTCTCGATAACTGGATTATCAGGTGACGCCATGCGCCGCCGAACCATCAACCATGACAATGACCATTTCCGACGCGGCCAAGATTTGCCACGCCTGCGTCGTCGGCGATGCCGACCGCTCTTTCTCTGAGATTGTTACCGACAGCCGTCGGCTCTTCGTTGCCGACAGAGCCATTTTCATAGCCCTGCACGGCGAACGTCACGATGGCGAGAATTACGTTGCGGACCTCTACTCCCGCGGGATGCGTCTGTTCGTGTGCCAACGCGGTTTTGAGACGTCGGCTTTCCCCGAGGCCACCTTCCTCTTGGTGGACAGCCCCATTGCCGCTTTGCAAGCCATTGCCGCCGACCACCGTCGCCAATCGCAAGCCCGTGTCGTGGCAATATGCGGAAGCAATGGCAAGACAATTGTGAAGGAGTGGCTCAGCCAAATTATTGCGGGCGACATCCCGACAATACGCTCGCCCCGCAGCTACAACAGCCAGGTGGGCGTACCACTCTCCATTCTTAAGATAGAACCCGAGACGCGCCTCGCCATCATTGAGGCGGGAATCTCCATGCCCGACGAGATGGCGAAATTGGAGAGTGTGGTTCGCCCCGACGACGTTATCTTCACCAACATAGGACAGGCTCACCAGGAGTCGTTCCCATCCTTCGAGGCCAAGCTCTCGGAGAAAATAAACATGGCCGCACGCGCCAAGCGCGTCTTCTTCTGTGCAGACCATAGCGAGATCGCGGCCGCCATCCGCAACCGGATAAGCGGGGCGGAGCTGATAAGCTGGAGCTGTGAGGCGGGGGCTACATACCGCGTCGCGACAACAACCTCGCCCGAAGGCCTCCAAATAACCATCCGCAAAGGCGACAAGGCGGCAATGACCTTCACGTCGCGACAGACGGACTCCATATCGTCTGAAAACCTGACGCACGCCATTGTCTACGCCATCGAGACGGGAATCGCGCCCGAGGCAATAGCCACCCGCGTCCCGACAATTGAGAGCGTCGGGATGAGGTTGGAGCAAAAAGAGGGACACAACGGCTGCACGATAATTGACGACGCGTACAATGCCGACATCACCTCGCTTGAGGTGGCTCTCGATATGCTCTACGTAATGGGCGGGCGGCGTCGGCTGACGCGGACACTGATATTGTCCGACCTCCAGCAGACGGGGATGCCTGACGCGTTGCTCTACTTCCGTGTGGGGCAGCTGCTTACTGATAAGCAAGTGGACCGCCTGATAGGCATTGGCCCTAAGATTTCGGCCAACATGGCAGGGCGAGCCGGGGCGCAATTCTTCGAGTCGACCGACGACTTCTTGCGCCACATGTCGACAGCCGATTTCCACGACGAGGCAATCCTCCTGAAGGGGCAGCGGTCGTTCCGTTTTGAGCGCATCACGACAATGCTGGAGAGCCTCCGCAACAGGACGGTCATGGAAATCAACATGACCGCCTTGGCCAGCAATATTGCCTACTTCCGCCACTTCCTGCGTCCCGAGACGAAGCTCTTGGCCATGGTCAAGGCTTACAGCTATGGCACGGGCTCTTTCGAGATTGCCAAGCTCATGCAACAGCAGGGCGTAGACTACCTCGGCGTGGCCTTTGCCGACGAGGGCTACGACCTCCGCGAGGCGGGCATCTCGTTGCCCATCGTTGTGATGAACCCGGAGGTCCACAGCTTCGACCTTATGCTCAAATATGACCTGGAACCGCAGATGTACAGCGCGGAGGTGTTGCAAGCCTATTCGGAAGCCGTACGCAAAACGGGGCAAAGCAGTGCGCCCGTCCACATAAAGTTCAATACGGGCATGAACCGCTCGGGCTTCGAGACCGACGAGGCGGCAGCCTTGGCCGAGATGCTCAAGAGCTTGGGCAACCTGACCGTCGTGTCGGCATTCTCGCACCTCGTGGAGAGCGAGGACAACACAAAGGACGAGGCGACGCTGCGCCAGATTAGCGACTTCCGCGCGGCTTGCGAAACCCTCTCCAACTCATTGGGTTATAAGTTTATACGCCATATTCTCAACTCGGCGGGCATCGAGAGATTCCCCAACCACCAGATGGAGATGGTTCGTCTCGGCATAGGCTTGTACGGCGTCTCTGCAATTGACAACTCAAGGTTGCAAAACGTGGCGACCCTAAAGAGCTACGTGGCCAGGGTGCGCAGAGTGACTGCCGGTCAGACGGTGGGATATAACCGCAGAACCGTCCTCAACAGGGACTCCCTGATTGCCGTGGTCCCCATTGGCTACGCCGACGGCATAGACCGCCGCCTCAGCAACGGCACGGGGCGCGTGAGAATCCGCGGGCAATATGCGCCAATTGCGGGCAACGTATGCATGGATATTTGCATGGTGGACGTGACGGACATCCCGGACGTGACGGCGGGCGATACCGTCGAGCTGTTTGGCGACGCCGACCCCGTGTGGAATATGTCGAGCCGCATCGGGACCATTCCGTATGAGATTTTGACAGGCATTGGCCGGCGAATAAAGAGAGTCTATTTCGTCGAGTAGGGCAAAGAATGAAGACAGTCCTGCTCTGTATCGGAAAGACAGACTCAGCGTATCTGCAAACGGGCATTGCGGACTATGCGTCGCGCATCCCCCATTACGTTCCTTTCGAGATGACCGTCATACCCGACGTGAAGAACTCGCGCGGCATGACCGAGGAGCAGCAGAAGACGGCCGAGGGGAAGCTAATCTTGGCGCAAGTAGAGCCGTCGGATACGCTCGTACTCCTTGACGAAGGGGGTAAGCAATTCACGTCGCGGCAATTCGCACAGTTTTTCACCAAGGCAGCCCTCTCGGGGGCGCGTCGCCTCGTGTTCGTCATCGGGGGACCGTATGGCTTCTCGCCCGATGTGTATGCGCGGGCAAATCAGAAAGTGTCGCTCTCGCCCATGACGTTCTCGCATCAGATGGTGAGGCTCATATTCGTGGAGCAGCTCTATCGGGCGCAGACAATAATCAAGGGCGAGCCATATCATCACGATTGAGGCGGGGACGTACTCCCCCTCCTTTCGCCGCATTACACAACCACTTGAAAACAAAATACTTAACCCATCAACACTATGAAAGAGATTCTTTACGTCCTCCTCGACAGCTTTGCCGACCATGAGATGGTCTTCCTCAGCCAGGCGATTAATGCGGGCGAGACTGGCCCCATTGCGAACCCGAAATACGTGAACCGCGTAGTAGGCACGAGCATGGAGCCGATACGCTCAATTGGCGGTGTGCGCGTCATGCCCGACTATACCCTCCAAAATATGCCGTCGGACTACGCCGCCCTCGTCCTCATTGGCGGCTACGGATGGTTGACCGACGCGACGGAAGCAGTAGGCCCCGTTGTCCGCGCGGCCATGGACCAAGGTCGTCTTGTTGGCGCGATATGCAACGCCGCCTCATGGATGGCAGGCCAAGGGCTTCTCAACAACATCCGCCACACAGGCAACGGCCTCGAACAGCTGAGGCAATGGGGAGGCGGCAACTACACAAACGAGGCGCAATACGTCAACGAGCAGGCCGTGGCGGACGGGAACATCGTGACGGCCAACGGCTCTGCGCATCTTGAGTTCGCCCGCAAGATGCTCCTCCTCCTTAAGAACGACACGCCCGAGATGATTGATCGCTACTACACATTCAACAAAGAGGGCTTCGTCAAACTCTTCGCTCCACAGCCGCGTTTCCGCTTCAACACCGTAGGGCTCTTCACGCGAGACAACAAGGCTATTGTCGACTTCTACACCCGCGCCTTTGGCTTCACCACAGATTGGGACGGCATCCAGCCCAACGTGGAGATGTGGCTTGGCGACATCCGCCTCATCCTCTTCCCTCGCGACGCATTCGCGCAGATGGTGTCTCGGAAATTTGAGTACACCGACGGGGAAAACGGCACGGTTGAGTTGGCACTCGACGTCCCGACGTTTGCTGACGTTGACCGCGAGTATCGGACGGCCATAGAGTGCGGCGCGAAGTCAGTTCTTGAGCCGACAACCGAGCCTTGGGGACAGCGGACGTGCTACGTAGCCGACCCCGATGGCAACCTTATTGAGATAGGCTCTTTTGTTGAGGGCTGAAAAGCGTAACACCCTCCCTTCTTGAAACACACGCCTCCGTTTTTGCACAAAGCGGGGGCTTTATTGTAAGCAGGCGAAAGAAGGCGAGCGAAGCCGTTTTCGTTAGTAAAACTGCGGAATGTGGTCTTTTTGATGACATTCCGCTCGTTTACGCCCGAAAAATGGTTTTCTTTGTGGTTGTGAATCAGAAAAAACGGATGTCATGTTGATAGGTCGCGAAAAAGAAAAACAAGTATTGCTGAATGCTCAAAACGAAGAATATTCACAGTTTATAGCTGTGTATGGGAGACGTCGTGTTGGCAAGACTTTTCTAATCAGGGAGACTTTTGAAAACCGTTTTGACTTCCAATATACCGGTGCTGCAAATCTAACATCGAGAAAGCAGTTGGTGCGTTTCCGGCGTGCGCTCAAAGAACATGGGCAAAATGACACTCCCGAACTGACCAATTGGGGCGATGCCTTCAGCGAACTCAAACGATTCATTGCAAATCTGCCGGAAGGCAAAAAGATTGTTTTCTTTGACGAACTACCGTGGATGGACGCTCCGCGCTCAGGGTTTCTCTCAGAATTGGAGTCTTTTTGGAATGGGTGGGCATCGGCAAGAAAGGACATAGTTTTTGTGGTATGCGGAAGCAGCACCTCGTGGATGGTCAAGAAAATCATCAAGAATAAGGGCGGGCTTCATAATCGATTGAACCATCGCATATTACTCAATCCCTTCCCTCTGGGATTATGCGAGAAGTTGGCTCAGTCGAGAGGCATTGTTTTGAATCGCAAGCAGAAGTTGGAAGCCTACATGGTGTTTGGCGGTGTGCCATATTATTGGAGTTTGTTACAAAAAGGAACCAGCATAACAACTGAGATTGATAGACTGATTTTTTCGCCTAATGGGGAGCTGCATGACGAATACGAGATGCTGTATGCTTCCCTGTTCAAAAATGCAGAGCCGTACATTCGCGTCGTTGAGTTGTTGGCAAAGAAAAAGATGGGAATGACTCGGAAAGAGTTGTTGGTGGCCGGGAAATTTGAAGATAATGGGACATTTTCTGACATCCTGAATGATTTGGAGTGGTGTGGCTTCATCAGAAGTTATTCCATGATAGGTAATCGGGTAAAATCGGACATTTTCAAGCTGATAGACCATTATACGCTGTTCTATTACGAATACATAGACGGAGAGCGCCAAGGCTCAAATTATTGGAGGTCAATGTTGGGAACCCCAAAATATAACACTTGGTGCGGCTTGGCCTTTGAGCGAACTTGCCTATGGCACGTTGACCAGATTAAAAAGAAACTTGGCATCAGCGGAATACTGACTAATGAATACGCTTGGCGTTGCTTGCCCGACGAGAGCGTCGGCAGGTCGGGAGTTCTGATAGACCTTCTGATAGACCGAAGCGATGGGATTATTGACGTTTGCGAAATGAAATACTCTAAGGATTCATACGTCATCACGTCGGACTACGCCGGAGAACTTGCTCGCAAACGCAGTGTTTTACAATCTGTTACAGGCACAAAGAAGGCCATTCATACCATTATGGTAACAACGGACGGCTTGGCGCATAATGAGTATTGGGGTGATATTCAAGCTGAGATACAGCTGGATGATTTATACGAATTGTAAAAACGATTAATTTGCTGAGCTTTAAGGCTTTAAGAATGTACAGGTTGATGGCGGTTGCTTTGATGAGTCGCCAGGTTCTGTTTGCGCAAGAGCCAAAAACTAAGCAACACCACTTCTCAAAAAGTTTCCGACCTTTCCCAAAAACAAATAGCTAATCCCGATATTTTTGGTATTTTTAGGGATATGCAACAACTCTATGGAAAGTAAGGACATGACAACCGCCGAAAACAACATCAAAAGCAGCGAAGCCTCACAGCTTGAGATACCTACCACCGTTATTCAAAACGGCGAAGCTCTTAAGATTAGCGACGAAGCCTTCAAGGACCGCAATGACATAAAAAGCATAACCATCCCCGATGGCATAGTGTCCATTGGCAAAGACGCATTCAGCGGCTGCTCCAACCTCACGAGCGTAACCATCCCCGAGAGCGTTACGCGTATTGGCAACGGAGCATTTAGCTCCTGCTCCAAGCTCAAAAGCATCAACCTCCCCAAGGGCGTAACCACCATTGGCAAAAAAGCGTTCAGTAAATGCGCCAAACTCAAAAGCATCAACATACCCGAGGACGTAACCACCATTGGCGCGAACGCATTCCAGAACTGCTCGAGCCTCAAAAGCATCAATCTCCCCGACAGCATAACGCAAATTGGCGATGGCGCATCCCCGAGGGCGTGAGACGTATTGGCGACTACGCATTCAACGAATGCTCCAGCCTCGCAAGCGTCAATATCCCCGAGAGCGCGACGCGTTTTGGCGATTACGTATTCTCCGAATGCTCCAGCCTCACAAGCATAACCCTCCCCAAGAGCGTAACACGTATTGGGAAATACTCATTCGATGGTTGCACGAGCCTCGCAAGCATCAACATCCCCAAGAGCGTAACACGTATTGGGAAATACTCATTCTACGGCTGCACGAGCCTCACAAGCATCAAAATCCCCAAGGGCGTAGCACGTATTGACGGCCACGCATTCGGCAAGTGTTTCAGCCTGGCGAGCATAACCGTCGACAGCAACAACAGCGATTTCTGTTGCGTAGACGGCATTCTCTATAACATTGACCAGACAAAACTCTTTTGTTGCCCTGGGGCAAGAGCGGGCAGTGTTTCAATTCCCAAGAGCGTGACGCATCTTGCTGACGGCGCGTTCTACGGCTGCTCCAAGCTCACAAGCATCAATATCCCCGAGAGCGTTACGTTTATTGGCGAATTCGTATTCAACGAATGCTACAATCTCACAAGCGTAAACGTCGACAGTAACAACAGGAGATTCAGTTCCGTCGATGGCATTCTCTATGACGTTGACCAGACAGAGCTCATTTCTTGTCCTGGGGCAAGAGCGGGCGGTTTCTCAATCCCCCAGGGCGTGACACATATTGGCGACGGCGCATTTGGCGACTGCCCCAACCTCACAAGCATCGACATCCCCGAGAGCGTAACGCATATTGGCGACAGCGCATTTGAGAACTGCACCAAAGTCACAAACTTCAACATCCCAAGCAGCGTGACGGAGATTGGCGACAGTGCATTCAGAAGCTGTTCCAGCCTCGAAAACATCGACATCCCCGAGGGCGTGACGCATATTGGCAAATGGGCATTCTGCGACTGCTCCAACCTAACGAACATCAGCCTCCCCGACAGCTTAAAAGATATTGGCAAAGGCATATTTCGCCGATGCTACAAACTTGCGGACTTCAAGATTCCCAAGGGATTGAAACATATCAGCGAATGCACGTTCTGCGAATGCTCCAGCCTCAAGGTCATTAGAATACCCGAGTGGGTGACGAGAATTGACGACTTCGCATTCTGCAACTGCAACCTCGAAAGCGTCATTTGCGCGGGCGTAACGCCCCCCGAATCTGATGACGTGCCACACGTGCTATACGGCCAAATTTACGAAAACGCCACCCTTGTCGTCCCCAAAGAGGCGGAGAAGTCCTACAAGGCGGCGAGAGGATGGAGGAAATTCAAGAATATTGAGACGGAGTAAGGGGGAAGCATAAACAACAAGAAAAGGGGCCACAATAGCCCCTTTTCTTGTCCTGATTCGTATCGTTTTGCGAAGCTCTAAAAACTCAGGTCCACACCGAGGCCAAACGCCTTGTTCGTGCGGGAGAAGGAGTCCGAGCCGGCCAATGCGCCTTTGCTTACGAGAGCCGACGCGGCATCGGTACCAGCCATCGCGCCAATCATTTGCGAGAGGTTGCCGTAGTCGGAGGTCGTCTTGTTGTATGTGTCGTAGTTGGTCTGGAAATAAGCGACATTAATCTTGACATGGTCGTTGATGCGGATTCCTGCGCCGCAACCTATTGTGTATGAGCTTGTTGTGAAGCTGATGTCGCTCATGTACTCGTCGGTGAACTGATAATTGGTGCTTTGGAGGCCAACGCTGAGTTGGAGGCGGTCGCATACGTCGTAGTCAATACCGGCGAGGACCTCGTTGGTGCCGCCGTCGAGCAGCTTCTGCTTGTCGCCGTAGGACTTGGCCGATTTGTCGAAGAAGTGGTGGTATCCTGCGGAGATTCTCACCTGCTTAATTATCTGCCATGCCGCGCCGACAGTGAGGAGGGCGGGGCTGTCTTCGCGTACGTGCGCCCCGTCGGCAAACTTGGCGAGGGCCGTGAGGTTATTTGCGCTTTCGCTGTTGGCGGAGACGTTCTTGAGGTTCATCTTGGTGCGGAAATCATATTTCACGGCAAAGTCGAGATGCCACACTTTGGCGTGGAGGCCGATGGTTGGTGCGGCTCCGAAGCCCGTCTGGTCGCAGTTCAGCGTAACGTCGGACGTGGCCTTTGAGAGGGCGCCTGCCGTCCGAGCCGAGGCTGTGTATTGTTGCGCCATGGCCTCATACTTGGCGGCTGTGGCGGCATCGCCGGCGGCAGCGTATTGCTCGGCCGCTTCGGCGCATTGCGCTGCGGCAATGATGGCCTTTTGGCTGAGCGAGCCGAAGAAATCGGATGCGCCCGTAAGCTCGTCGCCAGTCTTGACGCGTATGTCGCGCAGATAGCCGTGATAGTTGGCCGAGCCGTATGACAGGCGCACACCAGCGTAGGCAGAGAGCCAATCGGTGACGCGGTATGCCGAGCCGAGTTGCAAGCCGAAATAGTACTGCCGACCCTTCAGGTAGCTGTCGTAGTCATAGCCCGAGATGTCGAGGCCGAGGCTTGGGGCGAGCATCGGGATGAGGCTCACGACACTCTCGAAGGAGCCGAGGCCCTTGTCGAAGATGCACTTGCCTCCGCCGCCCGTCACGGCAAAGCTGGCTTGGAAGGACCATTTGCCGCGGTTGATGGCGGCCTGGACGGAGGGGACTACGGGGGCGTTGGCCTCGCCCTCAAACTTCTTGGTCACTTGCCCATTGTTGTCGACGCCGAACTTGAAGCCGCCAAAGGTGGAGGTGACGGTGCGCGTCTGCCATGCGCTCTGGAGGTTGAACGAGAGGTGAATGCCCTCGGGCATAAAAGCCACGCCCGCCGGGTTGCTATATACGCCGTCAATGCCGATGGCGGCGTCGCGGCTCGGGTTTCTGAGGAATGCTACGTTTTGATTCGTGTTGGTTAGGAGGCCGCCGGCGAGAGAGTTTGTGGCTGTCATTGCCATGACGAGCGCGGCGGAGAGGATTCGCTTCATTACTTTTCTAAATGATTATATTTTTGGAGCAAAGGTATAGTATTATCTTAGAAAAGTTTCGTAATGGTTGTTATAAAATGGTCATGTTTTGGCAATGAGAGGTAAAAAACGGGGTGGTGAAGAGGGTGGGGGCTTGAGCGGCGAGAGAGAGGGCGTTGGTTTTCCCAAAAAAGAAAAAACAACTCCCCCCGATAGTCCATAAGTCTATCGGGGGGAGGCTATATCTGGGGCTGTTCCAGTGGCTTAGTAGGCCCTTGCGTTTCGGCCCTCAATGTAGTTTATGAAGGCTGTGTTCACAACCTTGTTGCCGCCCGGGGTGGGGTAGTCGCCCGTGAAATACCAGTCGCCGCGGTCGTTGGGGCAAGCTTTGTGGAGGTTCTCAACGCTCTGGTAGACAATCTCTACCTGCGCGTGCATATCGTCGGGCGTGAGCATCTTGGCAATCTTTTCAGAAATCTCCTCCGACGTGAATGGCCTGTATATGTCCTTCACGCAGTTGACAATCTCCTCTTTCGGGAGGTTCTGCTGCTCTTTGCAGGCCTTATATACGTTGTCAATAATGCTCTGCCGCCCCGTCTCCTTTAGCAACTCAATGGCGGCCGCAAAGGCGCAGAAGTCGCCCAGCTTGGCCATGTCGATGCCGTAGCAGTCGGGGTAACGGATTTGCGGGGCGGACGATACTACAATCACCTTCTTGGGGTGCAGACGGTCGAGAATCTTCAGGATGCTGCGTTTCAGCGTCGTCCCGCGGACAATGGAGTCGTCAATTACTACGAGCGTGTCCTGCATATTCTTCACAATGCCATACGTCACGTCGTACACGTGGCCGACCATGTTGTCGCGACCCGAGTCTGCGGTGATGAAGGTCCTCATCTTTACGTCCTTGATGGGGATTTTCTCAAAACGGGGCTCGTGGCGCATGATGTCGAGGAAACGCTCCTTGGTCAGCGTCCCTGCCGCCTGCTCGGCAATGGCCTGCTCGCATTGGCGCAGCTTTATTTGCTCCCTCACGCCCTCCATTAGGCCCAGGTATGCCGTCTCGGCGGTGTTGGGGATGTAGGAGAAAACGGTATTGTCAATGTCGTAGCCAACCCTTTCGAGCAGTGTCGGGGCAAGAAGGCTGCCGAGATTCTTGCGCTCGTTGTATATGTCGCGGTCCGAGCCGCGGGAGAAGTATATCCGCTCGAATGAGCAAGACTTGCGCTCTTGGGGGACGCGGACAAGCTCGTCGCTGACGCGCCCGTCTTTGCGGATTATGATGGCGTGGCCCGGCTGCAGCTCTTGCACTTGGCAGTAGCGGACGTTTATGGCGGTCTGGATTACGGGGCGCTCCGATGCCACCACTACAATCTCGTCGTCGTAGTAGTAATAAGCGGGACGTATGCCCCATGGGTCTCGCGTCACGAAGGCGTCGCCGTGTCCAAAAATGCCACCTATGACATATCCGCCGTCCCATTTGCGGCTCGAACGCTCAAGAATTTTGCGGATGTCGATGCTTGCCTCGATGCGCTCCGAAATCTCCTTATTCGTGAGGCCCTCATTCTTATACTGCCGGAAGAGGAGCTGCACCTCGTCGTCAACAAAGTGGCCAACGTTTTCGAGGATTGTTACGGTGTCGGAGAAATTCTTAGGGTGCTGGCCCAGCTCGACGAGGGAAGCGAAAATCTCGTCAACATTGGTGAGGTTGAAGTTTCCGGCCAGGGCGAGGTTGCGGCTTCTCCAGTTATTCTCGCGCATCACGGGGTGGCAATACTCAATGTTGTTGTTGCCAAATGTTCCGTAGCGGAGGTGGCCCATGTACACCTCGCCTACAAAGGGGAGGTGTTTTTTTGCCCATGCGGCGTCGCCGAAGTTCTCTGGCTCGCTCTTGGCGGCTTCAGAAAGGGGGCCGTTTATGCCGTTAATGACGTCTTGTATGGGGCTGTCTCCGTTGGAGCGAAGCCTGTAGATGTATTGTTCGCCTGTTGGCTGGTCGAGCTTCAGCCCGACGGCACCGGCTCCGTCTTGCCCGCGGTTGTGTTGCTTTTCCATGAGGAGGAAAAGTCGTTGAAGCCCGTACTGCCAGGTGCCGTATTTCTTCTGGTAGTAGTCAAGAGGTTTGAGCAGGCGCACCAAGGCAATGCCGCACTCGTGCTTTATCGCTTCACTCATCGATTCTTATGGTAGGTGTTGGTGGGATTGTCAGAAAGAAAGGGTTGGAGGGGGGGATTTTATTGTCGGAAATTCTTTTTCCGGACAGTGTTGTCGCGGACAATGTAGCTGCCGCTAAATGTGTGTTTCACTTTTTGAAGCAGCGTCATGGCTTCGGAGCGAGAGCGGAAGTCGCCTACGCGTACACGCCAAAAAGGAGCGTTGTAGATTATGTAGGCCTTCTGCTCGGGGAAGGACATGATGAATCGGGCTTGCGCCTGAGCCGCCTCCTCCTTAGACTTTATTCCAGAGCCTGAGTATATCTGGACGCGAAATCCGTCGAGCTGAGTTTGGTTGTAATTGCTTCGCTGACAGTGGATTATGAGCGAGTCTAACGACGAAGACATGAACTCCACCTTTAGCGAGCCCGTCTTCTGAGCCAAGGCCTCGTCGGGCCTTGTCGCCGCCATGGCGAGGGTCGCAAGAGCAATGACTGTAAGTTTATAGGGATTCATCCTCTCCTTGTTGGGATTGACGAGCGCAAATATACGCTTTTCGGCGGCAATTCTTATATTTGTGTTTATGAGAGATTTATTAAGCATGCGAACGTTGCGCCAAGCAGTGCTTGTCTGCGCATTCTGCGTGGCTTCGTGCGGTCAGGCCGTGTCGCAAGATTTCTTGGGTAGTTTCGCCCCAAAAGATACAAAGCAGAAGAAAACAGCCCCCAGCGCCAAGGCTGAACAAAAAAAGGTGGTCGACCTGCCCGACAAGCCCAACAAGACCGATGCCCAAGGGCGCAAGCAAGGCGAATGGGGCAAGAAATACCCCAACGGCCGCTTCCGCTACGTGGCTACTTTCAAGGACGGCAAACCAGTCGGAAAGGTCAAACGCTATTACCCTAACGGGCATTTCTCCTCAATCTTGACCTACGACGCCAATTCCGACACGTGCCGGCTGGAGACATACCACGAGCAAGGCGGGAAGATTGAGAGCCGTGGCCAATACGTGAACCAAAAGCGCGAAGGCGAGTGGAGCTTCTATATGCAAGACGGGACGCTCATCGAGCGTTCTACATACCACCGCGGGCTGCTCCACGGCCAGCAAGCCATCTTTTATGACGACGGCCATCTGCTAAGCATAACGACATGGGTCGACAGCCTCCGCCAAGGCCCCGTAATCAAATACTTCCCGTCGGGCGCAAAAATGGAGGAGGGAACATATCAGCAAGACGAGCTGGAGGGGAAATATCGCACGTGGGGCGGCGACGGCAAGGTGACGGCCGAGGGGCAATACTCTCGCGGCGTAAAAGTCGGGAAATGGCACGTGCGAATGGCCGACGAAGACGTGGAATATGACATTATCTACGACCGCTACGGCCTCGTTCAAAACCGAGCGGAGGTGGATTCAATCCAAAACGCCATAATAAACCGTCATGAGGCGTTGTCCGGCACAATTGACGACCCCGAAAAATATATGGACCACCCGGAGGACTACGTCCCGTTCAAGAAATAAGAGTGAGTATGATTGTAAGACAGATATTTGCGACCCTCTGTGCGGCGACGCTCTCTGTTGTCGCACTGGCGCAGCCTGCGGGCGTGTGTCCCATGGGCGCGACAGATGTTGCCACGGCTCAGCTGCGCGGGCGCGTCATGACCGTTGAGTGCGAGACGTGGAGCGTAGACTTCTCGCGTCATACGGTGGTGAAGAGCGACAAGACGGCCCACACCGTCGTAAAATACGGCGAACGCGGTGAGCTGACCATGACGACGGCCTACGATGCCGACGGGCAGATGGATTCCAAGACAATATACCAGTATGGCGACGACGGCCGCAAGCGCGTCTCGACAACATACTCGGCCAAAGGCGACAGGACGCTTCAGACGCTCTACGCCTACACCGCCGACGGCTACCTGGCCCGTATGCGCTTCACGGATGCCGACGCGGTGACAATAAGCACGACAGAGGTCGGGACGGCGGCGGGATGGTCGCAGACGTCGGAACTCTTTGGCGACGGCGAGCGCGTCTTGACCACCTACACCTACGACGACCAGACGCGCCTCGCGCAGAAAGTGGTCGACAACGGCAACGCCACGTCAACACTGCGCCTGACAATGGGTCTCGACGGGTTGCCTTCGCGCGGCACCTACACCACGTCCGACGGCCGCCGCCAGACGCTGACCTTCGAGCATGAGAAAGACTCAGCCGGCAACTGGACTCGCCGCGTAACCTACGTAGACGGCACAGCTACCGAAGTCGCAGAGCGAAAGATTGAGTATTATTGATCTTGTTCTTCAAGGAGGCCTCGGTAGCCAACCTGCAACAGCGTGAAAAGGACCAATACGAGGAGAGCCTCAAGATTCACCACCTCACAGCATAATGCTCTTTTGAGCATCCGCGGCGGAAGAAGGCGAGCCCCATCCGGGGCAGCTCTATTGTCGTCATGACGTCGGGGTCGGCTGTTATCTCGCGCCAGGCGCGGGTCATCTCGTCGGACCAAAATATGTCGTCGAATACGAGTAGGCAGCGGTCGGCCCGTCGGGCGGCAAGGGCGCGGAAATAGCGCATCGTCGCGTCGTAGCAGTGGTTTGCGTCTATGAATGCCATCTCCACCCGTGCCTCGGGCAGGGCGTTGATGGCCTCATCCAGTGTCGCGTCAATGTCGCCGCAAAGGACGCTGACGTTTTTGAAGCCGGCCTCGTGGAGGTGGCGTCGGGCAATGTCGGCTATTTGTTCAACCCCTTCAATTGTTATGATTTTGGTGTTCGGGCGAGCCAAGGCCATGTAGGCAGTGCTTACCCCGAGCGATGTCCCGAGTTCAAGTATTCCGTTGGGCTTCATGTCGGCGGCCAGTCGGGCGAGGAGCCGCCCGTACTTCTCGCTTGTAGCTGTTTGTTGCGCAATCTCCCTCACCTTGCGTTGTCGCGGCTGGCGGACTATGGCCCCGATGCTGGGCACTGTTATCTCTGTGCGGTCGTCCAGTAGCTTCTCCTTGTATGTGTTTGCCGCATTGCGCAGCGTCGCGTCGCGATGGCGACCTGTAATTACGTGTCGGACAACGTGGTAGACAAAAGGGCTATGTACGCCGTGACCTCGCCAAAAGCGGGCGTGGAGGAAGTGCTTGAGCCGCATATTGGCTTCATGTGCGGCGCGTTGAGCGGCATCACGCCGCCGGGAGGCGAAGTTCTTTATTCTCATTTTTCTTTCTTAAGACCGAAGGGGAGGTAGAAGAAGAATGTGGAGCCAATGCCAAGTTGCGATTTGACCCATACCCGGCCGCCAAGCAGCTGCGTGAGGCTCCTGACGATGTTGAGGCCGAGGCCCAGGCCGCCATATTTGAGCTTATTGGCGTTGAGGCGTCGGAACGGCTCGAAAATGGCTTCCGTCTTGTCCTCGGGGATTCCGATGCCCGTATCGGCAACGCTCACGAGCATGAGGTATTGGGCTGGCAGCTGCGTGTCGGGCGGGAGGATGTTGAGCTGGTAGAGGTCATGGGCGGAAATCTTCTCGGCGGATATGACGACGCTGCCGTTTTGTGTGAACTTGAAAGCGTTGTAGGTCAGGTTGATGATTATTTGGCGGAGGCGGTCCTTGTCCGTGGCCAGGAGTTGGCCTCTCAGGTTGTCGTTTATGTCGAGGCGGAACTCCACTCCGCCATATTTCTTCTCGACCGAGAGCATCTTCCACGTGTCCGAAATCTCGCGGTATACGTCGATGTCGGCAATTGTGACCTCCATGACGCCCCTCTCAATGCGCGACGTGTCGAGCAGCGAGCCCATGAGGGAGAGCATACTGTTGCTGCTCTCGAGGATTAGGTGCGCGAACTCCGACCGCTCGTCGGGCGATATTTTCTCGTCTTGCAAGAGCTTTGCGAAGCCCACAATGGCGTTCATGGGCGTACGGACCTCGTGCCCGAGGCTGGCGAGGAAGGAGGACTTCAGCTGGCTGCTCTCCTCGGCTTTCTCCTTGGCGTCTTCGAGTTCGCGTGTCCTCTCGGCCACTGTCTTTTCGAGTATGGCGTTGGCGTTGGCCAGGTCCTCGTTCTGCTTTTGTATGATGGCCTGATTGTCGCGCAGCTCTTTGTTGGCAATGATGAGCATGCCGGACATTGTCGAGAGGTCCGTAGAGAGTTTCTCCTGGATTCTCTTGTTTCGCTTGTATTGGTACAGCGCGGCGAGGATCATCGATACGATGGTTAGCGTAATGATGATGGCTGAGAACGCCCTCGTCTCGTAGAAGAAGACCTCTTTCCGGATTATGAACGCCGCGACGGCCTTCTTTACGGGCTTGTCGTTGATGTCTATGGGGCGGAGGTAGAGCGTGTGGTCGCCCTCAGAGAGGTGGGTGAGCGAGACTGTGCCGTCGGGGCCTGTCTGATTCCACGTGTCGGAGTCGTCGAGCCTCCACTCCAAGTTGTTGAAGTTGCCCGTGTAGTTCAGCGTGAGCGTCTTGAGCTGGATGCTACGAGTGCCGGCGGGTACGACGACATCGCCGCCCGGATAGGGGAACACGTGGCCAATCATTACGTCGTAGTCCTTGCGGACGGAGTTGGACAAGACGTATGACGAGATGGTTGGGGCGGGATAATAGTCGTTGTAGTAAATCTTTTGCGGCGAGAACTCGATAAAGTCGTACTTGCCGCCCATAAGAATTTGACCCTCAGGTCCTATGCTCGACGAGCGGTTGAGGAACTGGTGGCAGATGTCGAATTTCCCGGCCGAGAAATAGGTAATCTTGGCATCGTTTATTTCCACCAGGCCGCCGTGCGTCCCCACCCACAGGTTGCCTCTGTCATCAATCTCTATGGAGCGGACCACTTGGCTGGCCAAGACGCCCTCGTTTATATGCCTTATGCCCTTGATTCCCGGATTCTTGTATAGCAGTGCGCCATTTGTGGTGGTCATCCACAGCTCGTCGACACCGTTCTTTGTAGAGTGGCGGATGGTGCTGATGGTGTGCTCGCCGAGCTTGTCCTCCTCAATTGTCATTTTGAGCGTTTCAAGGTCGAGGCGTCGGAGGGTCGCGTCGCGGCATGAGATCCAGGCTGTTTTATAGTCGTCGGTGTGGACGTATCGGAAAAGGTTTTTCTGCTGAGCCTCAATTACGTGCAGCTTCTTGCCCGTGTGGGTGTCGGCAATCACGATGCAGTTGTCCATGACGTAGATGAAACGCCCCCCTGGGAGGGTTTGCAGCGAGCGTATGACGTTGGCGTTCAGTGCGCCCTGTGGGTTCGAGTTGTCTACGAGACGGCACACGAAGTTGCCGTCGTGGTCGAAAGCGAGGACGCGGCGGGAGTAGGCCGCAATGATTAGGTCTTTCTCCTTTGTCTCCTCAATCTCAAGAACCCAGTTGTTGGCGTTCCTGTATGGCAGGCCGTTGTCTATGTTCTTGAAATAGACGTTGTTGACCGACCGGTAGAAGAGTCCGTCAACGCACCCTATCCATTGGTTTCCTTGCGTGTCTTTGGTTATTGACCATGCCTGCGCGTCCTTCGAGGGTGAGTATCGCCGCATATCGGTGTGTTCGAAGATGCTGGCGTAGTAGTCGAGCTTAATGAGGCCGTCGTTGGAGCCTATGAAAAAGATGGGCTGCTGCCGGAGCTTGTATATGCAGGTGAGGTCGTTGTCGTGGAGGGTGGAGTTGCCCGTGGTGAAGTGGAACGTCCTGCTGTCCGCCTTACGGAAGAAGAAGAGGCCGCGGTATGACGCAATCCATATTCCGTCGTCGGCAGACGCAATGCCGTGGGGGGCGATGCATTTGGTGAGGAATTTTGACTTTCGGCTGTTGATGTTGAACTCGAAGAGGTTGAACTCCGGCGTGTCGGCAAAGGCGAGGACGGCGAGTGTGGTGTCGGTCATTTGCGAGATGTCCCTAATGATCACGTTGCGACCGCTGGTGTCGGGTACGTCGATAATCCTAATATGCGGGAAACCGTTCTTTGTTGGTGCGCTGAAGGTTTGCAATACGCCGTCGCAAACGTTCAGGTCCGTACCCTCAATGTGAATGAATTTAGACAGTGGGGTGCGGGTTTTCTTATTGTTCCTCTTGACGAGTTTGCCGTAGCCCGTCTCCTTGTTTATGGTGCAATAACAGTGGCGGGTGCGGCAGAGTAGGGTGGAGTCGGTTAGGGGGTATATGCCGTAGATGACCTTCATGTTCGACTTGTTGTTGTCGACAAACGAGAGGTCGTAGTCTAATTTTGTGGTCTCGAAAGTGTTGAGGTCTATGCGGAGCAGGTATCTCGACTTGCTGAACGACGCCCAGATGCAGTTGCTGAGGGTGTCCTCGGTAAGGTAAATTACCGAGTGGTCGAAATTATTATTGTTGTTTGGCGAGCGGCCGAAGGTGATGGTCTCCGCTCCGTCGAATCTTGTCACTCCGTTTGTCGTCCCGATCCAGGTGTAGCCTTTGCTGTCCTGCATGATGGTTCGGCACTGGGGCGACGCCAAGCCTTCGCGAATGGTGGAGAAGACAGGCTTGTCGCTTTGCAGCTGGAAAAAATGTTGCTTAGGGTCTTCTTGTGGTATGGCGATGGCTTGTGCGGCGAGCGAGATGAGCAATAGGAAGATTGTCAGGGCTTTTCGCATCGTAGGAGTTTGAGGTACGTCTCTGTCAGTTGCCTGATGGACGGGAACGGAAATAGGTTGATGTCGATGTCTTGTGGTAGTGTCCAGACGAGTTGCCGAACGTCGTCGGAGGCTGTTGTGGGGATAGTGTCAACTTGGCACTCGAAAGCGAGGTCTGTCGTGCGTACCTTGAAGTTGCTGAAGACGTACTCGTTTGGGGCTGAGGCAATGTATCTGGCGGAGCGAATCTCGATGTTCAGCTCTTCGCGCACTTCGCGGCGTAGTGCTTGCTCGGCGCTTTCGCCCGGGTCTACGAATCCGCCTGGGAGGTCGAGATGACCGGCCCACGGGTCGCGGTCGCGTCGGGTGAGGAGGATTCGGCCACTGCTGTCGCGGATTATGGCCACCACGGCCGTCGCGGAGTTTATAAAGAAATTGAAGCCGCAAGCGCCACAGAGAAACTCTCTGGCGCTGCGAGCTTCAAATCTTTGGCTGCCACAGTGAGGGCAGAACTTAATGAAGTTCACCGGCTCGGACGAGCCGTCTGTCATGCTCATTTACTTGTATTCGACGGGGATGACAAGGACGGGGCACGGCGAGCTGTTGATGACCGATGTCAGCTCGGGGCGGAAACGGTCAGCAAAGAAGGCGCCGGTGTTCTCAGCCTCGACGACAACGAGGTCGGCACGTTTTGTGGCGATGACCTCGAAGAGCTTGCCGATGTTGTCTTTTCCTTTGAGCATTGTCGTGCTCTCCACCTCTACGCCGTTGTCTCTCATGTATCGCTCCACCTGCTTGATGGCAGTGCTGATGCGGTAATAGATGGAGAGGATGGACGACGACTGCATACCGACAAGGATAGTCTTGGCGTTGAAGATCTTGGCGAGCCTCGTGGCTTGCGGCATCTTGCGGCGGCTGGCCTTGCTGATGTTGAGCGGGATGGCCATTCGGCTGAAGCTGTTGTCGTGCTCCATGCCTTGACGGATGACGAGGACGGGGCACTTGGCGTTGCAGATGAGCTTGTAGGCGTTGCCGCCAATCCAGCTCTGCGTGAAGCCCGAGACGCCGTGCGAGCCGGTGACGATCATTGTCGTCTCGTCATACTTGGCCTTGTTGATAAGCTCCTCGGCAATGTTGCCCTCGCCAATGTAGAAGTCGAACTTACCCCCTGCGGTGTATTTTGCAGCAAAATCGCTTACGAGCTTGGTGAGCTTGTCCTGTGGATGCTCGTCTGGCGTCGTGGCGTTGGAGTAGCCTTTGGCGTAGCTGCTACCTTTAGGCATGATGTATACCATCCTCAGGTCGGTTTTGAGCTTGTTGGCTATCACTAAAGCCGCCTCGAGTGCCAGAATCGAATTCTCTGAGAAATCGATGGGGACCATTATCTTGCCCATGGTTCGGAATTTTTAATTGTTGGCTAATAAGATGTTTTTGGAGGGGCTTGAATGTCCACCCTCAGTGGGGAGACGGAAGGCTAAATGCTTTTTGTGGCATTATTTTCGGGACTCTTTCCAAGCGAATCCTATTAGAACAAAGATAAAATATTTCTCTGAAAAAAATAGAAAAAAGGCTTCGTTTGATTAATGAATTTTTGCCTTGCCCCTATTTCACCACTTCAAGCCTGCGCCCCTCGGTGTGCGCTTTTATCTCGGTCTCGTAGAGGCACGTGGCGTCGGCATATCCCGCGGCAAAGCGGCCCTTGTTGGCGAGCGTGAGGGTGTAGCTCAGCTGGTGCCAGCCGTCGTTGAGGTAGTCTATGAAGAAATCGACCGAGTTGTCGGCAATGGACATATAGTGGGGAGGCGTAGGGATGTCGGCACTCGTGCGGGCCCACCACCACCATCCGCGGTATCCCGAGAGCTTGTCGTCAGGCTCCAGGGCGGCGGCGCGGAAGTCGGATATGCGGACAAAGCTCAGCGGCTCGTCGTTGTAGAACTTGAGCGTCACGCGGATTTGGTCGCCAATGGCGAGGGGCGTGGCGACGGCGTCGAGCGGCATCCACTGGACATCGTTGCCTACGACGCGCCGCACTTCGATGGTGCGGGAAATTTTGAGCTTATCCGTGCCGTAGGCGGGCATCTGGTCCTTGGCCAACAGGGCTACGCGGCTCCAGCTGCCCCACGATGTCACGTCGTTTGACTTGTTGACGGTCGCCGTGCGGGTGTTGACGGGGATGGAGAGCTCGGTCTTGGGATTGGACGGGGTGAGGGTGACGGTAGTGTCGGCCACGGTGACAACGTCGGTCGAAGCCACGGAGGCCGACGAGCCGAGGAGGGCAAGCACGGCGCGGCTGGTGCTTTGAGCGTCGGGCCACGCCTCGCCACGCTTCATGAGGATGAGGTGGTTGATAATCTTGGGGAGGTTGGGGCTTTTCGGATTGAGGCGTTGGAGCGTCATTATGAGCATGGCTTGCGCCTCAACTTGCGCACGGCGGCGGAAGAGGCCCTCTTCGGGAATGTAGGCCGTGCCGTCGTTCGTCTGGACGAGGTTCTCTTCGAGGCTCTTGACGATGGTCATGGCGTCGGCCTTGCGTCCCGCGAGGGTGAGGATGGTGGCCGCCGTGACGCGGTCCACCATGCTCGGCATTTGCCAATGAGCCGCCAGGGAGTCGACAAGCGCAGTCTCCTCCTTGCTGAGGTTTGGCGATACGAGGATGCGAGCGTAGAGGAGTTCGAGGGGGCACCAGGCGTTGCTGCTGCCCTTGGGGTTGTGATACCCCTTGATTATGTTGTCGAGATAGGGAATGGCGCGTTTGCATATCTGGCTCACGTGAGGCTCGTCGCCCTTTATCACGCCGAGGTGAATCATCTCGCCAATTGTTGAGACCACGCCCGTCGTCATCCATGCAGAGCCGTCCATTCCGCTGAACCAGGGGAACGAGCCGTCGCTGAGCTGCATCTTGGCGAGCTTGGCGAGAGACGAGGCCTTGACCCTATTGGCGCGGTTGGTGTCCATGAGTTTTACGACATCCTTGTCGTGCTGACGCAGGCGGAGAGCCATGTAGAACCACGGCGTGTGTTCGGCATCGGCTATCTGGAGCGGGGCGTCATCTTTGGCGACGTTCTTGGCCAGGTAGTCTACGGCCTTCTTGATTTCGGGCTTTTTGCTGAGCATGGAGGCTATGGCCGCCGTCTCGAACCGCCCGAGGTACGTGTCGGTGGATGGATACCAATCCTTGTCGAGCGTAGGCAGGGCGCGGATCACCTCGATGAAGGCATTGCTGGTGTAGGAGAAGGTGAGGCAGGTGGTATGCTCCTCTGCGAAGGGGTTTTTCAGCTTGTTGTCGCCCTTATTGACGAGGGCGAAGGAGTGGCTCTCCGCCACTTCGTCATATCGCTTGACGACGGGGATTATGCGCCTCTCGCCGTCGGATGCGCCCTTGGTCTTGGCGACGATGTCTATTTGGAGGGAATCGACACCCAGGGGGACTTCAAATTGCCATGCGGCTTGTTGCGAGATGGCGTTGGCAAAGGACAGCTCTACGTCGGGCAGAGCGACGACCTGACGCCCCGTGGCGGGGTCGGTGACGGAGATGGAGGCCGTGGCGTGGGCAATTGACGTGTCGGCGGCGGAGATGTCGGCGGCGAAGTCTATCACGTCTTGCTCGGTCAGGAAGCGCGGCGCGCCCATGCGGACGTTGAGCGGCTTATTGACCGTCAGGGTTTGCGTAGCCATGGCCACGTGGAGCTCTGCGTCGTGGGCGAGGGCTCGGAAGTTGTAGGTCGTGAGGTTGTCGGGCAGGGTGAAGGAGAGCGTCACGTTGCCATTGGTGTCGGGCGTGAGGCAGGGCATGAAGAAGACCGTCTCGGCAAAGTTCTCGCGGGGCGTGACGGCGGATGTGTCGGAGGACGATGTCTCGCCGCCACTATCACCGTCGTTGTCTTCCGACACCATGGACTCCTCCTCAGCTAAATCGTTCATGCCAATAGAGACTGCCATTCGCGGACTTAGAGACTTGTTTCTTGCGAAACAGACGGATTCGTAACAAATCGCTTCCTCTTTCATAACTCCCCATCTCCTCTTGGCGTCAACAAGCTCACAGAACGTTGATTCTATGATTTCTGCGGAGTTCAGGTATGCGTTGGTGTCATACAGCGGGTGCGTGTGAAGGTATATTTCGGGAGAGAACGAATTGTGGAATATATAGTTAGGGATGCTTGTGCGGTTGATGCGCGGTTCCCACTTGTTGCTGATGTACTTATCGAGACGGCTGTCGTACATCGATGCCACAACGACCGCCTTGCTGTCGGTTGAGAGAGTCCACGTCTCATGCGCTCCCGGGCGCGAGTGGTCTCGGAAGGTATTGAGGGTTAGGGCAATCTGCCGCTCTTGGTGGTGGAGGGTGATTTGCCTCTCCTGATGATAGTGTCGACCGTCTTTTGTTGTGAAGGCATGAATTGCGAGCGTCTCGCCGTTAATGGCATCTGCGGGTATGTTGTAGCATACGTTTGCCACGCCGCACGAGACGTTGACCGCCTTGCGGGCTATAATCTTGCCGCGGTGGGCTATGACGACGTTTACTAAAGCGTCTTGAATGCCCGAGCAGAGCTTGACCGTGAGCGTATCGCCGCTATTAGCCGTTTCGGGGGCGAATATGTCGAGATAGTCGAGGTTTGGCGATGCGCCATCTGTGGCAATGACCGTGGCCTCTGCCTCGTTGCGCAGCTCACTGCCGTCTAAGGCTGTGGCCGTCAGGCGGATGCTGTACTTGCCTGGCGCGAGGCTGAGCTCTTTGAGGTCGAACGTGAGGGAGCCGTTGACGTCGAAGTCGCGTTCGGCGCATGGCTTGTCAGACAGCGAGGCCGCATTGTTTGGGAAATACCATACGACACTGGCGTTGGGCGAGAGTGTCGTGTCAGAGTAATGCTCGGCGCGGGGCTTAAGCGGCTCGGAAGGGGCGAAAGGCGTGACGCTGAGATGCAGCTTTGCCGCGAAAGGCTCGTCGTTGGAGTTGATGGAGTTGAGGGTGATGGGGAGCGATTGCCCCGTCACGGCCATGCCTTTTTTGAGGGCCAAGCGTATGTTGGTGCCAGTCTTTAAGATGTGGCAGTTGCGCTGCTCGGTTACGGTCTCGCCCTTCAGGTCCGTCATGCGGACCTCGATGGAGTATGTCGCGTCCTGCTTGTCGTTGGAGGTCTTGAACGTGAACGAGAACTGGCCATTATCGTCGGTGGTCGTAGTGCCGTTGGCAATGACGCTCCCCTGCCTGTTGATGGTGTATTCTACCGCCGCATTGGCCACGGGGAGACCGGCGGCCGACGAGCCACTGCCCGTGACGGAGACCGTGGCTCCGGGGAGATAGGCCTCGGTGAAGGGGTCAATTTTCAGCGAATTGTCGGTGCGCTTGAAGTCCTCAATTTGTATGCTTTGCCAGCAGAGGGAGCTTCTTTTGTTACTTATTTGGAGGCTTGCCCTGCCCTTGAAAGCGTCGGTCGGGATGACAATCTCGCCCCATGCCGTGCCGAGGGCGTCGGTCGTAATGCTCTGTTTGGCAATCACCTTGCCGTTGGCGGCGGACAAGATGAGTTCGTAGTCTTCGTTTTCCCCTGGGGCGATATGGTCAATGTAGGAGGTGAAGACGAACGCTTTGAAAGAGATTTTCTGTCCTGGGCGGTAGATGTTCCTATCGGTGAGGACTCGTGCGGACTGGACTCTATTTACGAATCTGTTGCGGCTATGTCCATACCAGTTGAAAGTGAACTTGTCGTTGTTGCCAAGAGTGACGGTGAAATCCTCGTTTGAACCCATTATTGGTTGTGTCCAACCGTCGGCGTCGGTGTGCATTTTGCCGCCAACGCAGGCCTTGGTGAGGGGGCGGCCCGTTTGGAAATCGGAGATTAGGAGTTGCGCGTCGACCTGATTTACAGCAATTTGTGAACACAAGGAAAAGTGGCAGTCGATGAGCGAATCGTTATGGAAAGCAGCAATGGCCACGAGGCCTGGCTTCATGCCCTCCATCTCGACGTACGTTGAAGTGTTTTTGAGGCTGTGGTTGGTTACGGGGAGGGTGAGCTTGCGCGATGTGCTGCAGTGAATCGTCTTGAGGTACTCTTCGAGGTCGTAGGTGTTTATGTCTGAGGAGTGTTCAATCTCCTTATTGTCAACTTGATAGAGGCGGATCTCGATGTCCTTGACGTTGCGATACTCAAGGTATACGGGTGTGTATGCGCCTGGGATTATTTGGGTGTCGCTTTGTATGTTG
This sequence comes from Bacteroidales bacterium, assembly GCA_022768325.1. Lineage (GTDB taxonomy): Bacteria > Bacteroidota > Bacteroidia > Bacteroidales > Marinilabiliaceae > W3P20-009. The sequence goes on along the minus strand of JALEMI010000117.1, from coordinate 1,240 downwards.
AGGTATGGGGCGTCGATTTTCTTGATGGTCTGTTTTGCCTTGAGTGAGAAAATTGTCTTTGGGAGATTGTTGACGACGTATGTAAAGAGGGATTTGGCCTCGGAAATCAGCTTATCGGCTTGGGCTATTTGCTCGTCCGTAGGGTGGGCGGGGGTGAGGTTGACTGTGTCGATGATTTGCAAGGCGCGGACAAAGTTGACAATGGCCTTCTGCTCGGGCGAGGTCGCCGGGATGGCTAAGAGTGAATCGGTGAGCGCCTCTTGCAACGATTCATCTGAATTGATGATTACCCGGAGGGCTGTGGCTATTATTTGTGACGTTGTGTCGGAGTGGGCCTTGGCTTGTCGTTCGAGGATGTCGACGGCTTGGGCCTTTTGCGAATCATCTGATGAGTAGCTCACGGCGATGTGCGTGGCAATGTAATCGAGGGCGTTGCGCGAAGCCATCCATCTATTCTCGGCACCGATTTCTTTGGCGGAGAAATTGAAGAGCTGGTCGGCATCGGCAAGGAGGGGGGCGAGGAAGCTATTATTGCCCGTATGGGTGAATTGGGCGAAGCGCAGGGCATGAGTCAGTGGTGTCCATGCGTCTTTGATAGCTTTTTCGTATTCCTCTTCGACTGAAGAGGAGCGGGCGAGACGGCGGGAATTGAGCTCAATCTCTGTATTGATGATGTCGAGCATCCACGGGGTGTCGTGGGTCGCTTTGGCACGTTTCTTGGCTTCGGCAATGAATTTGGCGGCCGAGAGGGGTTGCTCAAGTTTGGCGAGGGAGTCGATTTTTTCTTTTAGTTCTTGGTCGGTCATGTTGGCTGTCTTTTGGGGAGATTGGGTGAGAGCCTGAGCGGCAATAAGGCCCAAGAGGATTACGATAGCAAGGATTCCAATTCTACGAAACATTGTGTCTGAATGTTATGGTTTCATAAAGTTAATGATAGAGCCCGGATGTTGTTCAAAGGGTCTTCAAAGATTGTTTGAACGCCGTTCAAACGCCATTTGAACAGCGTTCGGCTGGCAACGCTGGCGGCTCGTCGGCGGAAAGTCCTGAGGCAATAAGTGTGCCAATGGGGGCGTATTCAGGGTCAGCGGATTTTCCCAGTGGGAGGCTAGGCCGTGTCGGCATAAAGTTGTAACCTTGCATTATGGTAGAACTAGAGCTTTTGAAAGCCATGCTGCCCGAGGCGCTCATGGAAAATTTCGACGCCGTGCGGTTCGAGAAGACCGCCGACCGTTTCGACATC
>JALEMI010000116.1 GCA_022768325.1 Bacteroidales bacterium | reverse complement strand
GGCAGTTCGGTTGGTTGGGCTGTTGGCTGGGACGCAATGGGGGCTTGCGCAGCAGGTGCGGCTGCGCTTTGAGACGGGGTGTTGACCCTCTGAAGCGTTTGAAAAATGGATGATGCGCCCGCTGCGGAGTTGAGGTTTATGCGTGGCGCGGCTTGAGCTGGAGCGGCTGCGTTGGAGTGTGATGCCTGTTGGATGGTTGGCTGTGTCTGCGCCGCAGGTTGCGATTGAGCGTTTTGGGCGTTCTTGCGTTTTAGAGCCTCAAGTTGGGCTAAGACTTTTTTTTTTCGTCGCCAATCATGCAGGCGTGGAGGAGTGCGAACTCAACGTGTTGGCGCTTATCGTGTGCCGTGCGGTATGTCAACTCGCTTTGTGAGAGAGCCTCAATAAGCGCTATGATTGCCTGTGCGCCAATGGATTGCGATTGCTCGGTGTAACGCAATGCCGTCTGACCGCTCACGTCGAGCAGGGCGGCCGTCTCGGGCTTCTCGGCCACGAGGAGGTTGCGCAAATGGTGAGTGAGGCCGTTGAGGAAATTCAGGGCATCGAATCCGCGCCGCAAGACATCGTCGAGGATTAGCAGCGACTTAAGATAGTCGTGAGCCTTAATTGCCTCGGTGGCTTCGAAGAATGTCTCGTAATCGAGGATGTTGAGGTTGTCGACAACCTTTTTATATGTCACCTCATTTCCCGAGAAGGCAACAATTTGGTCGAAAATGGATAGCGCGTCACGCATTGCGCCGTCGGCCTTTTGCCCGATAACGGTCAGAGCCTCGTCTTCTGCGGCAATGCCCTCTTGCGACGCGACGTATTTGAGGTATTCAACAACGTCTGGCACCGTTATCCGGTGGAAGTCGAATACTTGGCATCGGGAGATGATGGTGGGGAGAATCTTGTGCTTCTCGGTTGTTGCCAAGATGAAAATGGCATGGGCTGGCGGCTCCTCCAGGGTCTTAAGGAATGCGTTGAAAGCCGCTTGCGACAGCATGTGGACCTCGTCGATGATGTAGACGGAGTACGAGCCGACCTGGGGCGGTACGCGGACGCTGTCGATGAGTGTGCGGATGTCGTCAACAGAGTTGTTGGACGCTGCGTCGAGCTCGTGAATGTTGAAAGACCTGTTCTCGTTGAAGGCGCGGCACGACTCGCATTCGTTGCAAGGCTCGATGTCGGCGGATAGGTTTGAGCAGTTGATAGTCTTGGCAAAGATGCGCGAACAGGTGGTCTTTCCTACTCCGCGGGGTCCGCAAAACAGGTAAGAGTGGGCTATTCGCTTCTCGCGGACTGCGTTTTTGAGCGTCTGCGTGATGCTGCTTTGCCCGACTACCGATTGGAAGTTTGCGGGACGATATTTTCGCGCGGAGACTATATATTCCATACGGATGCCATTCTATTCTCACAAAGATACAAATCTAATTTATAAAAAGCCCATTGCGGCTACAAACCTGAAAGGAGAGCATCGAGCTTGTCCTGATAAGATGCCGATAAAAACAGCCTTTCTGCTTATAAATAGGAATTATCTACTAAATTTGCGTTGTAGGCTGTAGTATGGCAGTCTGGAAATGTGTAGAATGCCATATTTTTTACGGTCGCACTCAAAAAATCTAAGTGAAAAACATCATGACCGACGAAAACAACATATCAATTGATTGTGGCGAAAAGCTTGATGCGGACGGCAAGTCTTATAAGCAATATGACGGCACGGCCCGCATAGATGCGCTCGACAAGAAGATTCTTAAGCTAATAATGGGCAACGCCAGGATTGCGTTCCTCGAAGTGGCGAGAATGTGCGGTGTATCGGGCGCGGCAATCCACCAGAGGGTTCAGCGACTCATGAACATCGGCGTCATCAAAGGCTCGGAGTTCGTATTGTCGCCCACCAAGATAGGCTATCAGACCTGCGCATTCATCGGCGTCTTCCTGAAAGAGGCGGGCAGCTTCAATCAGGTTGTTGCGGCAATGGACAAGATACCGGAAATTGTTGAATGCCACTATACTACCGGGCGTTACGCTATCTTTATAAAGATTTACGCCCGTAGCAACGAACACATGAAGCACATCTTGAGCGATTGCATCCAGCAGATTCCGGGCATCGCCTCGACAGAGACGATTATCTCGCTCGAAGAGACCTTCAAGCGTCAGATAGTAATGGAATAAACTCCGTCGAACACCCCAACGATAGACTTATAACGAGCCATGCGCCTACACAATGTAGGTCATTGGCTCGTTTTTTGATTTGTATGAAAGCGCGTTTGGTACGTTATTTGCTTGTAACAAGACAAATGGCAGAGGTTGAAAAATGACCGTCGCCATGAGTTCGGAGTATTTAATACGATAAAAAATTAAAGGGTATGAAAGCCATAAATTCAACGATATTAGCCTCGGGATTCGCGGCTGCCCTGACTGGTTGCTCTGGCTTGAAGCTGTCTGATGCGAACGCGTTGGCGGACGATGTCTATTATGACGGCTCGTCGTCGACCGCCAGGACGGCAACAGCTTCGGCTGCGAACGCTCAAGTCTCCGCAAGTGATGCCGAAGCATACGAGAGGCGAGTGGCTGAATATGCCGATGGTCAGAAGACCACGGCCGACAACCGCGATTTCTCAAGCATCCAGCAGTATTACGCCAATGCCAGCTCTACAAACGGCGAGGGCGAGGCACTGGAGGTGCCTTCTACGGTTAAGGTGACTGAGGTGAGTGCTGACTACCCCGAAAACGGCTATTGGGTCGGTGGCTTCAATGGTTCCGAATCGGACCAGAGCTATGCCGAGCGAATCATTAAATTCCATCGTCCTCTCGTCACCGTAAACTATTACTCCCCGTTCTTTGAGTCGGTGCGTTACTCCGGCGATTGGAACATCTACGTCAATGGGTACGGCTCGACATATCTCGTCCCGACATGGTCCAACCCCTTGTACGACGACTATTATTATGGCGGCCTCGCATACGACTGGAGGTGGAATCGCCCGGGCCTGTACTGGGGCTGGCGTTGGGGCGGCTGGAGCTGGGGCTTCGGCTGGTCTGGCTATTGGGGAGCTTACGATTGGGCATGGGGAGGCTGGGGATGGCCTTATTACCATCATCACTGCGGATTCTACGGCCCATATTATCATGGACATCATGCCCCTTGGGGACATCCACATCATGCCCCCATCCACAACGACCATCATGTCGACCGGCATCGTCCCGTCCATGCCTCACGAGCTGCTACGGTGCCGCAATCGTATAGCGGGACGCGTCAGCGTGAGAGTGTGACGACAAATCCCAATGCGGGGAGGGCTGCTCAACGTTATCGCCAACAAATCAACTCGCCGAGCCGTGTTTCAAGCTCCTACACCCGGACAGCAGACGGTCGCCCTACGAATGCGTCCTCTTCGCGAGTATCGGAGGCTTACAGAACCAATACCCGACGCTCGACCGACGTGAACTCTTCGGCTTCCACATCAAGCGAGATGCGAAAAGCGTCTCAATATCAGACTAATACGCGTCGCTCAACATCAGCCGTTGACGGAGGCTCTACGTCATCGCGCTCCTCATACACGCCCGTCAATAGGACCACTTCTGCCCGCGTCTCAACATCGCAGAGCGGTTCGGGTACAAGCAGAGGGTCGGTTGTCTACAGCCCCAACACTCGTCGCTCTTCGACATCGTCCTCGTCAACATACGCGCCAAGCTCGCGCCAAACAAGCTCGTCGGGTAGCAAAGTGCGAAGCTCGTCCTCCTCTTCGCGTCAGTCCTCGTCGTCACCCAGCGTGTCGAGGTCTTCACGAAGCAGCTCGAGTTCAAGTCGTAGCTCCAGCTCCATCTCCAGTGGGCGAAGCAGCGGCAGCTTCTCCTCGGGCAGTTCAAGAGCATCAAGCGGCTCGTCCCGAAGCGGCGGCGGACGCTCACGATAGAGGAACAACAACACTAAAACTAATCATGACAACAATATGAAAACCAATAAGATAGTCACACTCTCTGCGTTCCTTGGGGCTTTCGTCCCCACGATGGCGCAGGACTTCTCGGACGCCTTGCGCTTCAACTCCAATGACGTGATTGGCACGGCGCGTTCGCAAGCCATGGCCGGTGCCTTTGGCGCGGTGGGTGCCGATTTGACATCGATGTCCATCAACCCTGCCGGTATGGGGCTTTATCGCGCAACGGAGCTTGGGTTCACTCTCGGAGTGAATGTCATAAAAGACGATGCCAGTTTCTTCCAGACCAACGCCTCCGCCGACCGCGTAAAGATGTCGTTCAATCAGCTTGGCGTCAACTTCAGCATCGGGCGGATGCGCGAAGAGGGTGGGGGAGCTGTGGCTCACAGCATCTTCATCGGTTACAACCGCCTTGCGGATTTCAACAATAAACAAAACTACGTAGATCGATTCTCGAAGAACTCTTTGCTCGACTATTTCTGCATGGACGAGCAGGCCACAGGTCCGTTGACTGGCGGCTTGGCCTACGATGCCTACTTGACCAACGACACAGTGCGCACGGGTTCGACGGGGCGATTTACCTATAACGTCTGGGAAGAATTTGTGGGCGACGGCATAAACCCCAATTTCCGTATTGATGAGAATGGAGATGGACTGATAGTCTTGAATCAGCACGTCACGGAGAACGGTTCGAAGGGAGACATCCCCATTGGCTATGCCGTCAACATCTCGAACAAGCTATACATAGGCGGCTCGCTCAATGTGCGCACCCTTTCCTTTGAGCGTACAACTACGCATACCGAGTTTTTCGAAGGTTACACCGTATATGTTGGCGACCCTACGGAGTTCTCATATCGTAACTACCTTAATCAAGATGCCGCTGGAGTATGCTTCAATTTGGGCGTCATATACAGGCCTATCTCAGCACTTAGGGTGGGTTTTGCGCTTCATTCGCCGACGTTCTATCATGTCAACGAGCGTTTCTGGGCTGAGGTGACAAACCCTTCGCTCAACAAGCCCACGCTTAGCTCCGACGAGTATGAATACGAGTATAAGTATCGCGCCCCGAGCCGATTCATCGTCAGTGTGGCCGGAGTCTTTGGGCGTATCGGAATGTTGTCTGTTGATTTTGAGCATACTAATAATCAAAGGAGCAAATTCTCGGCAACGGATGATGCGGACTATGTGACTGTCAATGCGTACGATAATATGAACACCTTGATGAAGGACAATGTGTTGGAGGCGTCGAATACGCTCCGTGTCGGTGGTGAGTTGAGCGTCCTCAAGCCTTTGTACATACGTGCCGGTTATCGAAAGACGACAAATTCTATCAAGAAGCCCTTTTACGTAAACGAGCCTGAGAGCTACGCTTGCTCTGGCGGCATAGGTTTCCGAAGGAGCAACTTCTTTGTCGACCTGACTTACGTTTGCGACGTCAAGAAGTCCGACCGCTGGGTATTGCCCGACTCGGCAGAGCCTTACACGTATGAGGATAACGCCCCCGCATGGCAAGAGCAAAAGAAGCATAGTGGTGTCGTGACATTCGGCTTCAGGTTCTGAAGTTTATCATAGAGACGAAAAGAAACCGAGCTGCCCCTGGTGATGGATAAGGGTAGCTCGGTTTTCTTCTTTTGTGTGGGCTATGATTATGGCAACAGTGCACTCCTTGATTTTATTTTTGACATCGAAATGTTGCTCTCAATTTTGACGAGAATTGCATCTCTGTCAGAGAATTGAGAGAGAAAATTTGTTTTCCAAGCCTCGTATTTTTTGGGGTCAGCGGATTTTCCCAGCGGGAGGCTAGGCCGTGTCGGCATAAAGTTGTAACCTTGCATTATGGTAGAACTAGAGCTTTTGAAAGCCATGCTGCCCGAGGCGCTCATGGAAAATTTCGACGCCGTGCGGTTCGAGAAGACCGCCGACCGTTTCGACATC
>JALEMI010000002.1 GCA_022768325.1 Bacteroidales bacterium | reverse complement strand
CATACTTCGATACCAACGACGGCGGGCAGACGTTTGGAAAGTACAACAACGACGACGGCAAGACCGAGCTCGAAACCTCCGACGACGTCGCGTCTCAGACTTGGGGCGGCAAATGGCAGATGCCAACTCAGGCTATGATAGAAGAGCTGACAAGCCAATGCTACTGGGTCTGGACCACGACCTACAACGGCAAGTCCGTCAACGGCTACATCGTCTACAAGGCCAAGAGCGACACAGACAAAGGCGTAAAGGTCTACTCCGATGGCACACCATCCTCCGACTACGATGTCGCCTCCGACCCCCATCTTTTCCTCCCCGCCGCGGGCGCCCGCTACGGCTCGGTTCTCATCGATGCGGGCTACAACGTCAACTACTGGTCGCGCTCGCTCCATCCGGACAACTCCAACTGCGCGTACGCCCTCTACTTCTCCTCGGGCCTCGTTTGGGAGTACGGCGCCATCGACCGCGACTACGGGTTTGCTGTGCGCCCTGTCGTCCTGCCTGCCGCAGAATAACCATGTCACCCGCCCACAAGGCGGCAATTGGGGATGTTTCGTGCTGGGGTTGCGAAGCCCCGCCGCGAAGCGGCTACCAAGGGGCTTTGCGGCCCCAGCGCGAAACATCCCTCTCAAAAAAATTTTCATTCCTGCCGCTGGATACCGTTCTGGGACTAGTCTCTACAACGCAGGTGATAATTGCGAATACCAGTCGCGTTCTCTCAGCCGCACTCGAACGGCGATTATTCTGAGTTATTGGTCGTATGCCGTTAATAACTCTGAAGATAATCGCTATAACGCGGGACCTGTCCGCCCCGTCCTCCCCTCCACAAAGTAACCATTCTCACGTCATTACCATGACGTTCTCCTAAATTTCCCTATCTATCACTCATACAGCCAGGTACATTTCTTTCCCTTTGCGAAGAGGTGTGCCTGGCTTTCTTGTGCTTGCTATTCTCAGTTGGGTGAAATTACCTACTGTGAATAAACATTCTTGCCGTTAAAACATATTCACATTTTGTGCGTACTAATGATTAAAAGCGGGCGAGTGGTGACAGCTTACCATCTTCGTCCGCACTATTGTAAAAAATGTGCGCGTTTTGATTGTTGTTCAATGATGGAAACGTGGATGTCTAATCTGCAAAGAAGACGTTTCATGTAGCGGCTTCTTTAAAACCATGGAAAGGTGAAGAATATTTTTACAACACTTAGAAAGGCTATTAGTCCGAAGAGCATCAAGAGGAAGATTCAATACTACTTCGCGTCTCTGACTTTGCTCATGCTCGTCTGTAGCGTTACTATTTTGGTCTTCGTAACTCACTCTATCTTAGACGAATATTTCACTTACACCATCACCAAGCGCATCGAGAGCACCGATGTCGAGCTGTCGTCTACGCTTAAGGGGGTGAGGAAAAACTTGGATTACGTTGTTGAGAACACCTCGGCTCTGCAAGAGAGCATTGTCGACAACAACATTTTCCGCATCGACTCTTGCCTCCACGCCTATGCGCAGGTCTTCGGCCTCTATTCCTACGTCCTCACGGATATTCACGGTACGCTCATCTCCACCTCTGTCCGTGGCTATGACGAGAACGACAAGCTGAAGTTGGCAGGCCTGACCAACCATATTGCCGAGCACGGCTCTTCCGAGGGCGTCGCGCTAATCCTCGAGAAAGAGGCCGCCTATTACTCCGCGCGCGTCATCCACGACAAGCAGCATAAGGAGGTCGGAATCCTCATCTTTGTCAAGAACTCTTTGGCAGATCCCGAATATCTGGACGAGAGGGCGCGTATTCTCGATTTGAAGATGACGGTCTTCCGCGACAGTCTGCGTGTCAATACCACTCTTGTCGACGAGTACGGCGTCAGCATGAAAGGCTCTGTCCTCGACAATGCCGAGGCTCTGAAAAGCATCAGGAATAGCCACAGGTACATAGCCCCGACTGTCATCGGCGGAAATCGCTATTATTCATACTATTACCCTCTCGTCGATTTCAGCGGCGCAAATGTCGGTACGCTCTGGTATGGCATCGATGCCAATGTGCGAACCGACCTCACCATGAGCCTCTCCGCATACGTCTTCTGGGCGCTTATCGGCTTCGGCTTCCTGATGTCGTTCCTTTATAGCTTCCTCATCAACAAGGAGCTGGTCAACCCCATTATCAAGCTCTCCGAGCTGTCGGCTGTCTTGGCCAGTGGCGACCTTACGGCAAAGGACGACACGTCGAAGTACAAGTACGAGGTCGGAACGTTGCAGGCCAGCGTAAGCGAAATGACAAAGGCCATCCGCCGCGTCTTGTGCCCCGTCATCGAGATGTCCCACCAGTTGCACACCGCCAGTGCCGAGCTTTCCAAGGCTTCGCAAAACCTCTCCAACAGCGCCAGCCATCAGGCCGCTTCGCTCGAAGAGATCTCGTCGTCAATGCAGGAGATTGGCGGCAATGTCCAACACAACATGGGCAATTCCATGAAGACCAACGAGTTGTCCGTCGAGATTGGCTCCGATGTCAATGTCATCAGCACCGCCTCCAACAACAGCCTCAAGGCCGTCCGCGGCATCTCTGAGGACATCGACGCCATCAATGGGCTTGTGATGCAGACCAACATCCTCTCGCTCAACGCCTCCGTCGAGGCCGCGCGTGCCGGCGCCTATGGCAAAGGCTTCGGTGTCGTCGCCAAGGAGGTAGGACGTCTGGCCGACCAGACCAAGTCCGCCGCACAGACAATCACCGACACCGCAAGCAACAGCATCTCAGAGACAGAGAATGCGTCCGAGAAGCTCAACAATATGTTGCCAAAGCTCGACGAGGTTATCTCGCTCGTCAAGGAGATCAACTCCGCTTGCATCGAGCAGAACAGCGGAATCTCACAGGTCAACACCGCCATAACCGACCTCAATTCCGTGACGCAACAGATTGCCTCCAGTGCCGAGGAGATTTCTGCCAATTCCGAGGAGCTCGCCGCCACGGCCGCCAGCCTCAACGAGATGGTCTCTTACTTCAAGATTTAAAAGACGAACCGAGTGGACAAAAGAAAACTGCCCTCCTTTCCCGAAGGGCAGTTTTCTTTTTGCTAATCCGTCAATCAATAAACTTCACTTTCGATGCGTCGCGAGGGCGAGGCTCGGGCTTTTCGTCAGGGTAGCCTACGCCAATGGCGTACAACAGTTCATAGTTTTCGGGAATGTCCAGCAGCTTCACGAAAGGCTCAGCTCCTTTGTCGTTTTTCAAGAAGTGTATCGGGCCGCCAAGGCAGCACGTTCCAAGTCCCAGCGATTCGGCGGCAAGTATCATGTTCTCGCCCATCAGGCCCGCCTCAATCTGCCCCGAGCCGTTCTTGGGCGTGGCTATGAAGATTACGGCCGGCGCGTTGCGAAACATGTTCTGAAACGACGGGTCTTTCCCAATGTGCGGGTTCGTACCTTTGAATACTTCGGTCACAGCGTCAATGTGATCCTTGTTGTCCACAATGCGCACTGCCCATGGCTGGGCGTTCATCCCGCTCGGGGCGTTGATGCCGCATTTGGCAATTAGTTCCAGTTTCGCCCTCTCCACGGGGGTCGATTTGTATTTGCGAATGCTTCTGCGGCTCATTATGGTCTCAATGACCTGGTTGGAGCCGACCTCCTCACTCGGTGCGAAGCTGAATGACAAAACGCACACAGCCACCAGTACTAATGCTGAAATCTTCTTCATGGTTTTTGTTTTAAGAACTACTTTTGTCTGTCCCTAAGGTAGCTGTTTTTCCGTTCCGTCAATGGGGCTGCCGCCTCTAATAACCTATTCCACACGCCTTTGCGACCCTATGTCGACAATGCTTTCCCCATACAATAAACAAGATAACCCCGAGGCGTGGACTGCCTGGGAGTGCCTCACCCGCACCGATGTCAGCATCTTCCTCACGGGACGTGCCGGCACGGGCAAGACCACTTTCCTGAAGAATCTCCAGAAGGCCAACCTGAAGCGCATGGCCATCGTCGCGCCTACGGGCGTGGCGGCCATCAATGCGGGCGGCATGACCATCCACTCGTTTTTCCAATTGCCGCCCTCGTTTTTCGAGCCGGGCAAGCCTATCTTGGAAGACAATAGGGGTCTGCGTCGCGAAAAACGGGCCATGATTCGCGGCATAGACCTGCTCGTGATTGACGAGATTAGCATGGTGCGCCCCGACCTCCTCGATGCCATCGACGCCAGGCTTCGCGAGGTGAGGCGCAATTCGCGGCCCTTTGGCGGCGTCCAGCTGTTGCTTATTGGCGACCTTATGCAGCTTCCGCCCGTGGTGAAGAACGATGAGTCCGATGTCCTCTTGCGATTCTACGATACGCCTTTCTTCTTCTCGTGCCACGCCCTCGCGCGGGTCAACTATTTTGCCATCGAGCTCAAGAAAATCTATCGGCAGACCGACACCAAGTTCATCGACCTTCTCAACAAGGTGAGGAACAATTGCCTGAGCCAGTCCGACCTCGACCTCCTCAATTCCCGTTACGACCCCAGTTTCAATCCCCCCGACTCAAAACGATACATCCGCCTCACGACCCACAACGATTCCGCCGCCCGCATCAACGCCGAGAGGCTCCGTTTGTTGAAGTCCGAGTCCCATACCTACGAGGCCGACATCTCAGGCCGTTTTCCTGAGAATGCCTGCCCCGCCGAGCGTAGCCTCATTCTCAAAGTCGGCGCGCAGGTCATGTTCTTGAAGAACGACTCGCAAGGTCGTTTCTACAACGGCAAGATTGGTCATGTGGTGAGCCTGGGCGAGAACGACGTGACGGTCAATTGCGACGATTCTTTTGGCGATATTTCCGTCACTCGCAACACTTGGCAAAACATCTCCTATTCCATTGACCCGAAGACCGCGGAGGTCGTCCCCAAGGAGGAAGGCTCTTTCTCGCAGATTCCCCTCGTCCTCGCCTGGTCCATCACCATCCACAAGAGCCAGGGCCTGACCTTCGACCGCGCCATCATCGATGCCGCCAACGCTTTCTCCGCCGGGCAGGTCTACGTGGCTCTAAGCCGATGCCGCTCTTTCGAGGGGCTGGTGCTCAGTAGCCAAATCTCAAACTCTTGCATCCGCGTCGACAGGGTGGTTCAGTCGTATATGTCCGAGCAAGAGGGGCGCGAGATTTCACAAGACCAGCTCGACGCTTTCGCCGCCGATTACGCCATGACGCTCCTCGCCGACCTATTCGATTTCCGCTCTCTCACCGTCCCCGCCCACCAAATCTTGCGCATTCTCCAGGAGAGCTATGCCACCACATACCCCCGCATCATCGCCGACATCGAGGATTCGCTCCACTCCGTGGACGATAAGATTGTCCGCCATGCGCAGGCGTTTTTGCAGATATGCCGCGCCCAACGCCTCAGCGGGGTCGACATCACGACCGACGACGCCCTCATGAGCCGCACGTCCAACGGCGCAAAGTATTTCGACGGGCAGGTGAAGGAGCTTCTCGACCATATCGCCCAGGTCTCCGACCTCACGCTCTCCAATGCCGTCATCAACCGCCGCTTCGCCGACACCCGGACTTCGCTTACGCAAGAGCTCGCCCTCAAACACGCCATGCTCACTTGGCTGGCCGATAACCGTTTCTCGCCCCTGAAGCTCGCCGAGGTCAAGGCGCTCGCCATAGCTCACGAGAATGCCCCGGCAACCAAGCAGACCGCAAAGCCCCAAGAGTCCACAGCCGACGAGGCCGAGGTTCAAAACAAGAAGCTCTACGCCGCTCTGAAAAAATGGAGGTTCAAGATGGCCGAAAAGTACGAGACGAAGCCCTACATGATTGCCGCAAATCAGGTCCTCATGAGGATTGCGGACGAGGTCCCAATGTCAAGCAGCGAGTTGGCAAAGGTGAAGGGCATGGGAAAGACCAAGGTCAAGAAGTTCGGTGCCGACATTCTCGAAATTGTCAAGGACTTTATCGAAAAATCAGAATAGCGTCCGCGCAAAATGGACTTCGACTGACGAACCGTCGCGAGTAAAGTCCGACATTATATTTAACTTTGCGGCTAAGTGCCGAACATTCGGGCTTTGAGTAATGACAGACGAAGAGAAACAGACTCTCCTTGACCAACGCTACCTGGGCATGGCTCGCATCTGGAGCCTCAATTCCTACTGCAAACGCAGGCAGGTAGGCGCCCTCATGGTCAAGGACAAGATGATAATAAGCGACGGATACAACGGTACGCCGTCCGGTTTCGAGAATGTCTGTGAAGAAGATGGCGTGACAAAACCCTACGTCCTCCACGCTGAGGCCAATGCCATCACCAAAGTCGCCAAGACGGGCAATAGCTCCGCCGGCGCGACAATGTACATCACCGCTTCCCCTTGCATCGAGTGCGCAAAGCTCATAATCCAGGCCGGAATCTCCCGTGTGGTCTATTCTGAGGACTACCGTGCCGACGATGGCATCGAGCTTCTCCGCCGGGCTGGTGTGGTGGTCAATAAGGTCGAGGAGTCGATAATCATCAAGTAACTTTTTCTAAATGAGGAATATCTGGACACTTCTGCTCATGCTTGTAGCTGCCCTTGGCGGTCTATACTTGGGCTGGATTAGTGGGCGAAACTCCAAAGACAAGGCCAGCGATTCTCCCGATCGCGGTCTCTATTCCATCTATGGCGGAAAGCTCGACAACGTTCTCAACATCATTCAGAGCGCATACGTCGACCAGGTTGACAAAGATTCTCTTGAGGAGATAGCCATTCCACATATCCTCCATCAGCTCGACCCGCATAGTGTCTACATCCCCCGCTCCGATGTTGAGCGAGTGGCGGGTGAGCTTAAGAGCGATTTCGGCGGAATTGGCGTAATGTTCAACATAAAGGACGACACGGTGATGGTCATCTCCGTCATCGCGGGAGGTCCGTCGTCCGCCGTGGGTGTCTTGCCCGGCGATAAGATTATTGCCGTCGATGGCAAGAGTTTCGCAGGGGCGGGAATCACCAACGACAAGGTTCTCGACACCCTCCGCGGCGAGATTGGCACTCAGGTCAAAATAACCGTCCTCCGAGGCTCCGATACAAAGCTCGATTTCGACATTGTCCGTGGCGAGATTCCGCTTTATAGTGTTGTCTCAACCTACGAGATTGCGCCCCACGTAGGCTACATCAAGATCGACCGCTTCGCCGAAAAGACTTACAATGAGATGATTACGAGCATCGGCCGCCTGAAAGCCGATGGCTGCGATAAGCTCATTGTCGACCTCCGTTCCAATTCGGGCGGCTTCCTCAATGTCGTGATGGCCATGTGCAACGAGTTCCTCAAGGCCGACGAGATGATTGTCTACACCGAGGGCTCCCACCACGTCCGCCAGGTCAGCAAGGCCAACGGCACGGGTACCTGCCAAGACATGGGCATCGTAGTCCTTATTGACGAGTTCTCCGCAAGCGCAAGCGAGATTTTTGCGGGTGCGATGCAAGATAATGACCGTGGAACGGTTGTCGGTCGTCGCTCTTTCGGCAAGGGTCTCGTACAGAGCGAGTTCCAATTGGGTGACGGCTCCAATCTCCGCCTCACTGTCTCGCGTTACCATACGCCGAGCGGCCGTTGCATCCAACGTCCCTACGACAACGGCGACTATGAGTATTACAACGACATCAACGAGCGTCTCCGCGACGGCGAGCTGTTCGATGCCGACCGCATTCAAGCCGACACGGCCAACGTCTTCTACACGCTCAAGAAGCACCGCAAGGTGTACGGCGGCGGTGGCATCATCCCGGACATTTTCGTCCCCTACGATTCCGCCCATGCCTCGAGCTATCTATATACGCTCCGCTCAAAACGCCTAATCTACGATTACGCTCTCTCCTACGTCGACGCCCATCGCAATGAGTTCACGGGGCTGAGCCTCAGGCAATTGGCGGGCCGGCTTCTCGCCACGCCATTCATTGAGCAGATTTACGCCTTCGCCGCAAGACGGGGTGTGGCAAAACCCGCATCCCTCGACGCCACCGAGGCCAAGATTATCGAGAACGAGGTCCGTGCCTACGTGGCCCGCTCCTTCAGCGATGCCAACGACGGACTCTACCTGATTCTTAATACCATGGACCCCGCCATCGACGAGGCTCTCAAAGTCTTCGAGGCAAAGCCAATTTATAAATAGACACCAATGGTGATGCAGTGGCTCGAAAACGGTATGCGGCGTTGGGGACTGGTGGGCGTTTTTGTCGTCAGTTTCTTGTCGTCTACCCTGTTGCCAGGAGTTAGTGAGGTCGCCGTGGTTGGTCTTGTCGCGGCTGGCGTTTGCCGGTTGTGGCCTCTGCTTATCACTGCCTCTGTTGGCAATTGGCTCGGCAGTGTCGTCACCTACGCCGCGGGGTGGTATGGCTCTGATTGGCTTATGTCCCTGCTCGGGATGGAGGGCGGCGTCTCATCCGATGTCCGCCAGTGGGTCGACGACTACGGCAGTCTGTGCGGCTTTTTGGCGTGGCTGCCCGGCGTGGGCGATTTCCTCGTCCTGGGGCTGGGGTTGGCAAAGACGCCAGTCGTCCCGACGTGCCTCTTCATGTTAATCGGCAAGGCGGTCCGATATGCTGTCTTGCTCGGACTTGTCAAAACGGTATGCGACGCAGTTCGCAATTTCATCAATAAAAGAAAACGGCATAAAAAAGAGATCCAAGAATGTACGACTACTTAATTGTTGGAGCTGGCCTTTTCGGCTGTGTCTTCGCCCATGAGGCAACCAAGAGGGGCAAGAAGTGCCTCGTAATCGACCGTCGTGACCATACGGGCGGAAACATTCATTGCGATGATATTGAGGGTATTAACGTACATCGCTACGGTGCCCATATCTTCCACACGTCCAACCGCGAGGTGTGGGATTACGTCTCCGCGCTCGTCGAGATGAATCGCTACACAAACCAGCCCGTGGCAAATTTCGAGGGCAAACTCTACAATTTGCCTTTCAACATGAACACTTTCTACCAAATGTGGGGAGTGACAACGCCCGAGCAGGCCGAGGCCAAGATTGCCGAGCAACGTGCCGAGGCCGCCGAGGCCATGCGGAAAGACGGCGTCACCGAGCCCCGCAATCTCGAAGAGCAGGCCCTGATGCTCGTTGGAAAGGACATTTACGAGAAGCTCATCAAGGGCTATACCCAAAAACAGTGGGGCCGCAAGTGCACCGACCTCCCTGCGTTCATCATTCGCCGCCTCCCCGTCCGACTGACGTTCGACAATAACTATTTCAACGACCATTGGCAAGGAATCCCCATCGGCGGATATAACGTCCTGACCGATAAGCTCCTGGAAGGTGTCGAGGTGCGCACGTCCGTAGATTATTTCCAGAATAAGGCGGAGCTTGATGCCATGGCCCGCAAGGTGGTCTTCACGGGAGCTGTCGACGAGTATTTCGGTTTCCGCTTTGGACACTTGCAATACCGCACCGTCCGTTTCGAGACGGAGACGCTCCCCATTGCCAATTACCAGGGCAACGCCGTCGTCAACTACACGAGTGCCGACATCCCCTTCACCCGAATCATTGAGCACAAGCACTTTGAGTTCGGGACGCAGCCAAAGACCGTCATCTCGCGCGAGTTCTCCACGGAGTGGCAGCCCGGCATGGAGCCTTACTATCCCGTCAACGACGATGTCAACGGCCGCATGGCGGCTCAATACGCCGAACTCGCCGCAAAGCAGGAGAACGTCATCTTCGGCGGACGTCTTGCCGAATACAAGTATTACGACATGGACAAGGTCGTGGCAAGTGCACTCGCGGCCGCTAAACGCGAGCTTGGCGAATAAGTGACCATACGCAAGAACCAAACGATTAAAAATGAAGATAAGGAGTTTTCTCATCGCCATCACGTTCTCGCTCTTTGCGGCGATAGCCGCCGAGGCGCAGTCTCAAAAAATCGACTATTCCTCCGTCGATGTCAGGAGTATCCCCGAATCACAGGTTAAGGAGCAAGCCCTAAAGCTCAAAGAGGCGGGATACTCTCTCTCCGATGTGTTGGAACAAGCCAGGGAACGCGGTGCTACGACGATTCAGCTCAACCAGCTCCGCCAACGTCTCGCTAAGTACCTCCCCGAGCGGTCTGCTCTCGAAGACCGCCGCTATTCCCGTACGTCCGCTTCGCAAGGCAGCTCGGTCCTTTTCAGCGAGCCTTCTACGGGCAGCATCTCTGCGCTCGACTACTATTATTACGCCGAGAAGCCGGATGTCATCTACACGCGCGAGGACTCGCTTCTCTTCGGCTTCGACATTTTTAATCGCAAGGGCTTGAGCTTTGAGCCGAGTTCCAACATGGCCGTCTCCGACAGCTATGTCGTCGGAATTGGCGACCAGTTCGAAATCGACATCTATGGCGCAGCCGAGCAAAGCTACTCCATCAGCGTGGCTAAAGACGGTTCGCTCAACATCCCAATGGTAGGCCCCGTTCACGTGGCAGGCCACAAGATGTCCGACGCCCGCGCCGCCATCATGGCCAAGATGCGCACCATATACAGCGATATGGGCGGACGCACCAACGCGTCAATCCGCATTGCGCAGGTGCAGCCCGTCAAGGTCAGCGTCATCGGCGAGGCCTTCAAGCCTGGCACGTATACCGTCTCCGCGTCGTCGTCGCTCTTCAATGTCCTCTACCTCAGTGGAGGCCCTACGCGCAAGGGCTCTTATCGCGACATCCAGCTCATCCGCGGCGGCCGCATCATCCAGCATCTCGATGTCTACGACTTCCTCATCAATGGCAAGAACGATGTCAATGTCTCCCTTGCCGATGGCGACATCATCATGATTCCGACCTATATAAAGCGCGTCATGACGGGCGGTTCTTTCAAGCGTGTCGGTTACTTCGAGGCCAAGGAGGGCGAGACTGTTGCCGACCTTATCCGCTATGCGGGTGGCTTCTTGCCCCGCGCGCAGACCGACCACATCGGTCTCTTCCGCGTAGGTCGTCATACCTCCGAGTATGTCGATGTCAAGGACCCCGCCTCTGTTGCTCTCGCTTCGGGCGACTCGCTCGTCGTGAGCTCAATTGACGAGAACCGCCTCGACAACGCCGTTATTGTCGAAGGTGCCGTCTTTGCCCCTGGCACCTACGAGTGGACAGCGTCCATGAAGCTCTCCCAACTCATTGCAAAGGCCGGCGGCCTGAAGGAGAACGCCTTCCTCACTCGCGGCGTCGTCACTCGCTATAAGGACGACTACACGCTCGAAGCCCTCAACTTCAACGTCCTCGACGTCAAGAACGGCGTGGCCGACATCGACCTCAAGAACGGCGACCAGGTCACCATAGCCTTCATCGACGATATGCGCCAACAACGCATCGTGACAATCCTTGGCGAGGTGCAGACCCCCGGACGTTACGAGTATCGCGAGAACTTGACCATAGGCGACCTCATCATCCTCGCAAATGGTCTCACTGAGAATGCGCAAATCACCAATGTAGAGATTGTCCGCCGCTTAAATAACGACGACAACGCCAATTCCCAAGAGTCCTGCGAGACGAGGGATGTCAGAATCACGCGCGACCTCTCGCTCGAAAATGGCGAGGGCAACTCATTTGCGCTCGAACCCTTCGACCAGGTCTTCATCCGCACCAAGGCCTCTGCCTCCATCGGCGGCACTGTCGTGGTCCGAGGCTCAGTTTTGAATCCGGGCTCGTTTGGTCTCACCAGCAATAGCGTCCGTCTGAGCGACATCTTCAACCGCGCGGGCGGTGGCTTAGCCGATGCCGACCTCAGGTCCGCACGCATTTACCGCCCTGTAAAGATTAGCGACGAGGCGCGTGGCATCAAGATGCGCCAGGCCATTGCGCGTGGCGATACGACTTTCTACCTCATGAACGATAGGGCAGAATACGATTTCGTGAGCATTAATCTCTTGGATGCCGTCAATAAACCGGGAAGTGTTGCCGACATCGTGGTTCAGAATGGCGACATTCTCGAAATTCCCAAATTGCAGCAGACGGTTCGTCTCTCGGGAAAAGTTCAGTCTTCGTCCAGCCTCATCTGGCGAAAAGGGTGGAACGCCAAGGACTACATACGTTCGTCGGGCGGCTTCGCTCCGAGAGCTTATAAGCGGATGACCTATGTTGTCCACGCCAATGGCGAGAGCCAGTCCGTACGCCATTTCCTCTTCTTCAGGCGTTATCCTAAGGTCCGACCGGGGTCTGAGATCATTGTCCCCGAAAAGCCGCAGCCCAAGTTGACAGCCCCGGCCTACATCTCCATGGGTACCTCTATTGTCTCCATGGTCGCCATCGTAGCTACTCTTCTCAAATAATCCGCATCATGACCGGAAACATATCTAACGAGCAGACCGAACAAGATAAGGTCCAGGAGTTCGACATTGTCTGGCTCATAGCCTATATTTGGGCAAAGCGCAAACTCATAGCCTATATCATT
Organism: Bacteroidales bacterium; assembly: GCA_022768325.1. GTDB lineage: Bacteria > Bacteroidota > Bacteroidia > Bacteroidales > Marinilabiliaceae > W3P20-009. Next base: position 62,469 of record JALEMI010000002.1, on the reverse strand, counting down.
GGCGGATGTTTAGTCTTCTCCATTGTCCTTTATTTCGCCTTGCCGCGCAAGTTCACTGCCTCGGCTGCAATTCTCCCCATCACGAAAGGCAGCTCAGGCTCTTTGGGCGACTTGAAGAGCCTCGCCAGCCTCGCGGGTGTCAATATCGGAAGTGAGACGGGCGGCAGTGCCACCATCACGCCCGACCTCTACACCGAGGTCGTCACCAGCACACCCGCCCTCCTCGACATCATGGAGAATGTCCCCCTCACGTGGGTCAACCCTACCGACACCGTCATGACGCTCTACGAGTACATGAAGGCCGATACCATCCCCAGCGTTGGGCAGACAATCATGAAGTACACCATCATGTTGCCCTTCACCATAAAGAATGCGCTTAGCGACAAAGGCGAGAAGGTTGAGTTCGTCTACGAAGTCGATTCTGACGATTTTGCCAATGTCCCCAAGCCCATAATTCTCGACAAGCCGAGAAAAAATGCCATCGAGTGGCTTAAGGATCGCATTGTCGTCATGCCCGACGAGGAGGTCAACCTGGTCCGCATCTCCGCCGAAGGCGAATGTCCCGCCCAATGCGCCCAACTCGCCGCGGCCGTCATGAAGCAAATCCAGACCACCATAACCGAATACGCCACAAGCAACGCTAAGAAAGACCTCAACTTCCTCGAGAAACGATATGAGGACATGATGGTCGAGTTCACCGAGGCGCGTCAGGAGTTCTTTGACTATCGCGACCGCAACCGCGACTATGTCGAGGAGCGAAGCAGCATCCAAAGGCAGAAGCTCGAAGACAAGTACAACCTCAGCTACTCCCTCCTCCAGTCGCTCCAAAGCGAAGTCGAGAAGAGCCGCATGAGGCTCCTGGCCGAGACGCCCGTCTTCTCCATCGTCGAGCCTGTGGTGCAGCCCACCAAGAAGACAAGCCCCAAGCTCCTCGTCCATCTGCTGGGCGGCTTCTTTGTCGGATTTGTTTGCAGTATCGGCGGCTTGCTCCTCGTCCTTGGCTATAAGCAGGTTTTCAAGCCCCGCGAGTTCAAGGTCATCTACGATAAGTACCGCATCGACGACGAGGTCGACGAATAATTACACCTTTAGGGCAAAACAATGCCTCGGGGAGAGGTGGCGCAACACCAGCGACCCTTGCCAATCCTCGGGAAATCGAAATACCAACATTTTAAAAGTCAAAAACAAGAAAATGGCAGAAGACGTTTTCAAAAAACTGGTGTCTCACTGCAAGGAATACGGTTTCGTTTTCCCCAGCAGCGAAATCTACGACGGTCTTGGCGCAGTCTATGACTACGGCCAAAACGGCATCGAGATGAAGAACAATATCAAGAAGTACTGGTGGGATGCCATGGTCAAGCTCAACGACAATGTCGTAGGCATCGACTCCAGCATCTTCATGCACCCGACCATTTGGAAAGCGTCAGGTCACGTCGACGCCTTCAACGACCCCCTCATCGACAACCGCGATAGCAAGAAACGCTATCGCGCCGATGTCCTCATCGAGGAGCAGCTCGCCAAATATGACGAGAAGATTGAGAAGGAGATCGCCAAAGCCCGCAAGAAGTTCGGCGACGCCTTCGACGAGGCCAAGTTCCGCGAGACTTCAGCCCGCGTCATTGAGAATCAGACCAAGCGCGACGCCCTACACGACCGTTTCAAGAAGGCTCTCAACGACAATAACCTCGAAGAGCTTAAGCAAATAATCATCGACGAGGAGATCGTCTGCCCCATCTCCGGCACCAAGAACTGGACCGATGTCCGCCAGTTCAACCTCATGTTCAGCACCGAGATGGGCTCCACGGCCGACGGCAGCATGAAGGTCTTCCTCCGTCCCGAGACGGCGCAAGGCATCTTCGTCAACTTCCTCAATGTCCAAAAGACCGGCCGCATGAAGGTCCCCTTCGGCATCGCACAAATCGGCAAGGCCTTCCGCAACGAGATTGTGGCCCGTCAGTTCATCTTCCGCATGAGGGAGTTTGAGCAGATGGAGATGCAATTCTTCGTACGCCCGGGCGAGGAGATGAAGTGGTTCAACTACTGGAAGCGTTACCGCCTCTGCTGGCACGAGGCTCTCGGCATGGGCGACGAGAACTATCAGTATCACGACCACGAGAAGCTGGCCCACTACGCAAATGCCGCAACGGACATCGAGTTCCGTATGCCCTTCGGCTTCAAGGAGGTGGAGGGAATCCACAGCCGCACCGACTTCGACCTCAGCCAGCACCAGAAATACTGCGGCAAGAAGATCCAGTATTTCGACCCCGAGACCAACGAGAGCTACGTGCCATACGTCGTCGAGACGTCCATCGGCGTAGACCGTATGTTCCTCTCCATCATGGCCGGTGCCTACACCGAGGAGCAGCTCGAAGGTGGCGATAGCCGCGTCGTGCTCAAGCTCCCCCCCGTCCTCGCACCCGTCAAGCTCGCCGTCCTCCCTCTCGTCAAGAAAGACGGCATGCCCGAGAAGGCGCATCAGATTGTCGACTCCCTCAAGCTCGCCATGAACGTCACCTACGACGAGAAGGACTCCATCGGCAAGCGATACCGCCGTCAAGATGCCATCGGCACGCCCTACTGCGTCACCATCGACGGCCAGACCCTCGAAGACGACACCGTAACGCTCCGCGACCGCGACACCATGGAGCAGAGGCGCGTCAAGGTGTCCGAGCTTCATGACATTGTCTATCGCAAAGTAAGCGGCCATGAGCTTTTCGAGAAGCTCGCCGCCGTACAGGCTGAGCTGAAGAACAACTAAGCTCTTTTTTCAATACCGCCGCCCCTCATGACAACGATGTCGTGAGGGGTGGCTTCGTCTTTGTCCGTCCCTATCCATTTACCTCCCCCCCCTCAAATAGTTGAGTTAAAATTTGGATATATATATATATATTCGTGCCGAATTTCTAAAACAAAGTTCCAATTAATGAAAACACCCAGATTTTTGGGGATGGCAATCGTAGCTGTTATGCTGTCCGCTTTCGCCACATCGTGCGACGACGACGATGATGACGACAACTCGCAACCCGTTACATCCGAAGATGGCGTCGTCGTCAACCAGAAGAAGCTCGTGAAGATTGTCGAGTATGAAGAAGAACGCGAAGGCAGTTACTTCGATATCGAAGTCGACACTATTGTCCTCAGATACGACTCCAAAGGAAGGCTTATCAGGTTGGAACAAGAACACTACGAGCCCGAAGGTTCTGGTTTCGTATGTCGTTCATATACAGAATCGTATACTTGGGCGGAAAACTCCATTACGGTCCACTATAACGACGGTGGCTACACAGGCGACTTTACTTATGCTCTTTCTGACAATTTGGTAACGAGGCGAACTCATCCTGATTATGACGGCGATGCATACCAATACGACTCCGACAAGAGAATAGCAATAACGACTGAAATAGACGGCTCTTATACCAACGAATACTACTATTCTTGGGAAGGTGACAGGATGGTGAAGTTTTCTGAGAGTGGTTCTGCCGACTATGTATTTAATTACAGCGGGAAAACATGCAAAGGCTACATCCCGTTGATTGGAGGTTGTGTGGATGACCTTGCTGTTGTACATCCCGAACTTTTCGGTGTCCGCACAAATCAGTTGCCTGACTACGAAATAAGCCGTGACAAATACGGATATGAAAATCGTAATGAGCTCTCATATACCTTCTACAGCGACGGTTATTTGGAGTCCGTCACCCAAACGTACGAGAACGGCCGCTATTATAAAAAAGTAACATACTTCTGGGAATAACATCCCCTCGTATCAGAAAACATAACCCCTAAAGCTAACCTGCGCCCCTCGCCAGGTTGGCTTTTCTGCTTACTCCCCCCCCCTATAATCCTACGCGCAGATAATAAAGAAATTATTGATTATCTGTGCGCAGTTTTATAGATTTGTGGGGAAACAACCATTTCGGTAGATGAATGTAGATGTTGTAAAGACAATTCGCAACATCCCAATATCAGGCGAGGAGCTGGTGGCCATGTTGGGAAAATATAAGTCGCCCAACATGAAGCTAATGCAGATGGAGAGGGCGGGCGAAGCGATTCGGCTGAAACGGGGTCTTTATGTCATGGACGGAACAGCCCTCGGTTTTCCGCCCTCTGCGCCAATATGCTCAAACCATATCTACGGGCCGTCATATCTTTCCCGACAATGGGCATTAAGTTTCTACGGGCTGATTCCCGAGCGGGTGAACGAACTGACGGCAGTGTGTTTCAAGAGGTCTCGCTCTTTTGAGAATAAATTGGGGCGGTTCTCATACCGTCAGGTCCCCGCCTCTTATTACACAATAGGGCAGAGGACTGCAACAAACGACGGCGCCACGTTTGTCATAGCCTCCCCCGAGAAGGCGCTCTGCGACACCATTCTCACCGACGCATACGTGCCGTGCCTTTCCGTTGCGGCTTTGCTCCGCTATCTTGAAGAAGACCTGAGGTTTGACATGGACGAACTCTCATCTTTCAACACCGACATCCTGTCTCAGTGCGCAAACTGCGGCAGGAAACAGGCGACAATTGAGAACCTGATAAAAATTGTAAGGCGATATGAGTAGGTTTGATGAAATTGTTGAAGGCTACAAGCCAAAGACTGACGAGGATTTGTGCAACGCCCAACGCGAGGTGATGCAAAAAGTGGCGTTAGCAGGTCTGCGAAGAGGTGGCTTCTTCAAATATGCTGCTTTCTACGGAGGCACGTGTCTGCGCATCTTTCACGGGCTAAGGCGGTATTCTGAGGATATGGATTTCTCTCTGATTGAGAAGAACAGCGATATCCATATTGAGGATTTCTTCCAACCAGTAGTCGAGGAGTTTGACTCCATGGGGATGCCCGTGATGATTACAAAGAAGGAGAAAAAGAAGTTTGGAGGCGTGGAGTCTGCGTTCCTCAAAGAGAACACCGAGGCCTACGACCTGAAATTTCAGACCCATAAAACGCTGAAAGTCAAACTCGAACTGGACACCGACCCGCCTCTTCGTTTTTCTACAGAGCAGCGACTGATTGTTGAGCCTTATTCTTTCTCGGTTAATTGTTTCGTTTTGCCTGACCTCTTTGCGGGGAAAATGCACGCCCTTGTCTACCGTTCTTGGCAGAGGAGGGTTAAGGGGCGCGATTGGTATGATTTCGAATGGTACGTAAAGAAGAGGATACCCTTGAATTTCAGCCACCTAAGCGAGAGAATACGTGAGTTCAATAATGCTGATGTGTCGAAAGAGCAATTCATGCAAACGCTTAAGGAGCGGTTGATGAAGGCGGACATTGAGCTTGTGAAGCAAGACGTATTGCCTTATGTGGAGGACAGTAGGGATTTGGAGATTTGGTCTAATGAATACTTTGTGCAATTGGCTGATTTGATGGTTGTAGAGTAATTGCCTGGCGTTCGCATTCCTCAAAATGACAACATCCACATCAACCTAACCTCCCTGCCACTTCCATATCCCCACAGGCGAATCAATTATCCGTTGTTTTTTCCTGGTCACACCTACGCTGGCCTGTAAGGCAGTACCTCAGTAAACATATGTGAAGCGGATGTACCCGGCGCAAAGGTCGGTCTAACATATTGAAATATAAGATAGTAACGGTGCAAGGAGGGCGGTCTCCTGGCCGTCCTCACATTCATCAAAAACACGCTATGCGACTGTCTTCCATGGGGGGGAGCGGTTTTCTCGCCGCTTGCTGACACTACGAAGAGTTCCTAAATGAAAAGAGCCGTGGTTCTTGCCGCGCTTCCCCCCCCTCACCATGACAATATTTGGCAAGACCTCGCTCTACTTTTGCCATCGAAATCATATAGGTCTCTCATAAACAAACAGATATGAAAACACTCAGATTTCTTGTTGGGGCTGTTGCCGCAGTCCTGCTCCTCGCCGTCATCTCGGCTTGCGACAAGGTGAAAAACGACTATGGCGTCGTCGTCTTGCAGAAGAAGTTGGTCCAGATTGTGGTGTCGGGATACGACGACAATGTCTATAACTTCCATTACGACAAGGACGGCAAGCTCTTCTTCGTGACAGGTGACGAAAACAACGTAATTGCCGTTTACGACTGGTCCAAGAATAGGATTGGGGAGGCCAGGGCCAACAATGACGGTGGCTATCGTGTGAACTCCCTCAATGACAACATGGTGACGCGCATAGACATGGAAGGCGGACATTTCGAGTTCACCTATGAGGCGGGCCGTCTAAAGAAGGAGAACACGCAATTGGAATATGAGGAGCGGTTCCGGAAGAGGAAAGTGTCCGCCAGTTACGAATACGAATGGAAAGGCGACAAGCTGCTCAATAGGAAAGCCTCTTTTGGCGGCAAGAACACCTACAAGTACGATGGCGAAGATTGCAACGGCTTTATGCCCCCAATTTTTTCAGGCGAGCGCGATTTCCTGAAATGGGTACACCCCGAACTCTTCGGCATCCGCACGTCCGAAATGCCCGACACTTTCATGACGACCAATAATAATGGCGTCACATATAGCTATTTGTACAAGTATTACGACGACGGCTACGTCATGGAGGCGACAGCTTTATTCTACGTAGACGACAGCTACTACGCCCAAACGTATACCTTTATTTGGGAGTAGCCGCCCGCCCTCAACTCTCTTTTATCAAGCCGTTCCTGTACGCCTGGAGTAGTTTTTCGAGGTTCTCCACCTGCCCTTGCAGCTCGCGGCCGCGGTCCGTGTCGCGCACGAGCATCCTGTGGTACTTGAACTCCTCCAGTTGTACACGGCTGTGGATGTCCACGCCGTCCTCAATGGCCTTCTCTTTGCTCTCAAAAGCCTCATGCTGAACCAGTTGCAGGCCGTGGCTGTTGTAAATCAGCGTATAGCCCGCAATGCCCGTCGTCTTATGATACGGTTTTGAGAACCCGCCGTCAATCACGAGCCTCTTGCCGTCGGCCCTCGTAGGGCTCTCGCCTTGCATGGTTCTTACGGGCGTATGTCCGTTTATTATTCGCGATTTGTCTGGCGCAAGCCCGAACTCCTTCATTATCTTTTCGCAGGTCTCCACGCCGTTCGCATATTCGTAATACGAACCCTTAACCTCGCGGTTAACGTCGTCAACGTCAATGAAATACCGCTCGAAGGTGGTCATCTTGTCCTTGTTGTAGAGTGGCGAATCGGCTCCGCACCATAGGTACCACATATAGTCCACGGCCTCAGCCTTCTCCGTGCTGCCCGCCTCGCCAAAGTAGGCCGTGCGGACCATCTTGTCAATCCTGTCCATCAGGGCGCGACCCGAATACTCTTTCCCGCCAACGCCGACGCTCTTAAACTCCCCGTCGGCATCGAGGGGGATGGCGGCGTGATATAGCAGGCAGTTGTTGCGGACAAGGTACAGGCTGCCGTGGTTGTATATGCAGCGGATGTGCTTTTGCAGCTTCTCGGAGTGCGTAAACGAGTGGTGGAGCTGGCTCATCAGCTGCTCTTCCTCAAGGCTCAAGACGTACGGGTTTGCGGGGTCAATTGTCGGGAAGAGCTTGTCTTTCAGCGGATATGTCTGCCCGTCAACGGTTATCGTGCCGTTGTCGTAGTCAATGGCTTTGAGCAGCATCCTGTCGTCCATTCCATACTCGGGATGTCGCGAGATTATTTGCCCCTCTAACTTGAACTGGATTATCGAGATTGCCTTGTGCATCTTGGCCATGAGCTGTTTCGAGCGGCTCATGCGGCTGTTGTCCTCAAACTCTTGCGCCTGAAAACGCTCGCAAGGGTCCATGCCGTAATGGTCTATGGCAAACGTGGCCAACGGCAGGAGGTTTATTGAGTACCCCTCTTCAAGGGTCTCGACGTTAGCATAGCGAATCGAGATGCGCACAACGTTGGCAATAAGGGCCAAATTCCCCACAGCCGCGCCCATCCACGAGATGTCATGATTTCCCCACTGGATGTCAAAGTCGTGGTACGAGCACAGCGACTCCATGATGTCGCAAGCCCCCGGCCCGCGGTCGTACACGTCGCCCACAATGTGCAGTGTGTCAATCACGAGCCTGTGTATCAACCGGCTGATGGCAATGATGAACTCTTCCGAACGCCCGATGTTCACAATCGAGCTTATCAAGCTGGCGTAATAGCTCTGCTTGTCCTCCTCGGTCTGGCTCTCATAGAGCAGCTCCTCAATCACGTAGGCAAATTCGGGAGGCAACGCCCGGCGCACTTTCGAGTGCGTATATTTCGACGCGACGACCCTCGCCACGGCCACCACGTGGAACAGCTCCGTGCGGTACCAGTCTTCAAGGTCAATCCCGCCGTCGCTCTTCACTTGCTCCAGCTTCTCGCACGGGTAGTAGATTAGCGAGCACAACGTGTCGCGGTCCTCGCGGCGCATGGTCATGCCAAATATGTCGTCCACCTTACGGCGGATTACGCCCGACGCGTTTTTCAATACGTGGTGGAAGGCCGTGCTCTCCCCGTGAAGGTCCGAGAGGAAGTGCTCCGTACCTTTCGGCAGGCTCAATATGGCCTGTAAGTTCACAATCTCTGTCGCTGCGGCGGATATGTTGGGAAACTTTTCGGCCAAGAGGAGGAGGTATCGCTTGTCGGCCTGGAGGTCCTGGGGGGCATATTGTTTCGTCATCGTTTTCCTTAGTGCTTTATACAAATATAGTGATTATGATTAATATTTGTTAAACGAAAGCCGCCGCTCCTCCACTCTTTTAGCTGCCCTTCTGCCCCCGCAAGCCTTGCCGCGGCTTCCTCGTTGACCGCTAAATGCCTATATTTGTGTTTATAAGCAAAAACGGAGACGCAAATGAAATTCCCTATTGGCGTACAGTCTTTCAAGAAGTTGATAAATAACGGCTTCGTTTATGTAGACAAGACGGATCTTGTCTACTCTCTCGTCGACGAGGGGGCTGTCTACTTCCTCGGGCGTCCGCGTCGTTTCGGCAAGAGTCTTCTCGTCTCGACGCTCGAGAGCTATTTCCTCGGCGAGAAGGAGCTTTTCGCAGGCCTGAAAATCGAATCGCTTGAAAAGGCGTGGACTAAGTATCCCGTTTTCCACATCGACTTTGGCAATGGCGACAGTTTTAGTGAGAAAAACGCTCTCCGCGATTCTGTGGAGGAATACGTCTCAACATGGGAAAAGATGTACAATGTCGAGCCGAATGTCAAACTGGGGCTCGGGCGGCGTTTCTCCAAGGTGCTAAAGGCTGCTCACGAGCAGACCCAACAGCCATGCGTGGTCCTTGTTGACGAATACGACAAGCCGCTGCTCGATGTCATAGGGCTGCCCGACATGGTGGAGCGTAACAACGTGAAGGTCAGCCTCGAAGAGTACAACCGAGAGTTCCTCCGCGCCTTTTACTCCTCCCTAAAGGCTGCCGATGAAGATTTGAGGTTTGTCTTTCTCACGGGCATTACCAAGTTCCCGCAAGTCAGCATATTCAGCGGGCTTAACCAGCTCATCGACATCAGTATGGAATCGCAATATGAGGCGATTTGTGGCATAACCGACGAAGAAATCGAGACCTATTTTCACAAGCAAATAGAGGACATGGCCAAGGGCTGCGGATGCTCTTACCAAGAGATGCGCGAGTCGCTGCGTAAACAGTACGACGGCTACCATTTTAGTAGGAAAATGGCGGACGTATATAACCCGTTCAGCCTTTTGAACGCATTGAGAAAGAATGAACTCGGCGATTACTGGTTCTCCACAGGAACCCCTTCACTTCTCGACCGGATGCTTGCCGCCGGCAGCCACGACATCGACAAGCTCATAGAGAACATTTACACAAGCGACCAATTCCGCGAATATCGGGCCGACAATCAGCAGCTCCTCCCGCTAATCTATCAAAGCGGCTACTTGACAATCAAGGAGTTTTTCCCTACGACAAGCTCCTTCCGTCTCGACTACCCGAATAATGAGGTAAAGCAGGCAGCAAATAAACTATTTGCCCAATGACCCGAGACAAAAGCGCGCAGGTGCAGTCGCTGATAGACCACTTTTGCAACGGCAATAAGGCGCAATTCGCACAGATGCTGGGAGTTAAGCCACCTACCATTAATGCGTGGATTACTCGCAATACTTATGACGCCGCATTAGTATTCATAAAGTGCAAAGGCGTCTCGGCAGAATGGCTTCTCTCGGGCAACGGCCCGATGATGTGCGACGACACAACGCCGTCCCCAAAGCCCGTATCTCCGAGCATTGCGCCTCCCCCAGCCCCTGCCTCAGTCGACAACAGCCACTTGATAGACATCATCCGTCGCCAAGCGGAGGTGATTGGCGCACTCCGTGAGCGTCTTGCCCAAATGGAGGCTCGCAATGGGGCTGAATAAGCAGAAAAATCGCCATTCCCCGGCAAAGTAACGCCACGGCGGAAAGTGAATAGTGGGGTTCTGTAAAACAACAAGGGGAACAAGCCCCAAGGCCCGTTCCCCAAAATAATACCAAATTTCTTACCCGAGTCTCTCTCGGCTATTTCGCCTTTGCCCAGCTGTCTTTCAGGCCTACCGTCTTGTTGAATACGGGGTGACCGGCCGTCAGGCTGTCGGGGTCTACGTTGAAGTAGCCAATGCGCTGGAACTGCAAGTAGCTCAGCGGCTTCTGCTGCGCGGCAAACTCCTCAACGTAGCACTCTGTGATTGTGTGCAGCGAGTCGGGATTAATAATCTGCTTCATTGCCTCGACTGGCTCACATCCCTGCTGGTCAATTATGGCGGCCATCTCGTCGCGAGGGTTCTCCACTTTCCAGAGGCGGTCGTAGAGGCGCACCTCCGCCTTCGTGCAGTGGTCTGCGCTCAGCCAGTGGAGTGTACCCTTCACCTTGCGGTCCGCGCCGGGCATTCCGCTCTTGCTCTCGGGGTCATATTCGCAATAAACCTCCTCAATCTCGCCCGCGTCGTTCTTCTTACATCCCGTGCAGCGGACAATGTACGCGTTCTTTAGGCGTACCTCGCCGCCGGGCGTCATGCGGAAGAATTTCTTTGGCGCGTTCTCCATGAAGTCGTCGCGCTCCATCCATAGGGTGCGGCTGAAGGCTATGCTGTGGCTGCCCTCTTCGGGGGCTTCGGGGTTGTTCTGCGCGTCCATCATCTCCACCTGTCCCTCTGGGTAGTTCGTGATGATGAGCTTCACGGGGTTCAATACGGCCGAGACGCGTGTCGCGCGTTTGTTCAGGTCGTCACGCACTGCGCTCTCAAGGAGCGAGAACTCGTTGAGGGCGTCGAATGTCGTGTAGCCAATCTTGTCGATGAAGGAGATGATGCTTTCGGGGCTATATCCGCGACGGCGGAAGGCGCAGATGGTTGGCATTCGCGGGTCGTCCCATCCGCTTACGAGGCCGTTCTTGACCAGTGCCAACAGGTTGCGCTTGCTCATGAGCGTATAGCTCAGGTTCAGCTTGTTAAACTCTGTCTGACGCGGGCGGTTGTCGTCCATGTCGGTCTCGCCGCGCGTCTCTTTGAGCCAATCGACAAAGAGGTCGTAGAGCGGGCGGTGCACGACGAACTCAAGGGTGCAGAGCGAGTGGGTGACGCCCTCAAAGTAGTCGCTCTGTCCGTGGGCAAAGTCATACATCGGGTATGCGTTCCACTTGTTGCCCGTCCTGATGTGCGGGACGTTCAAGACGCGGTAAATAATCGGGTCGCGGAAGTGCATATTCGGGTTCGCCATGTCGATTTTCGCGCGCAGCACCATTTTGCCCGGCTCCATCTTGCCGCTGTTCATCTGCTCAAACAGGGCGAGGCTCTCTTCCACTGGGCGGTCGCGATAGGGCGACGCCGTGCCGGGCTGTGTCGGGGTGCCTTTCTGTTCGGCAATTTGCTCGGCTGTCTGCTCGTCAACGTACGCGCGTCCGCACTTGATAAGCTCAACGGCAAAGTCCCACAGCTGCTGGAAGTAGTCCGATGCGTAATATATGTTGCCCCACTTGAAGCCGAGCCATTCGATGTCTTGCTTTATGGCCTCTACATATTCCGTGCCCTCTTTGGTGGGGTTGGTGTCGTCAAGGCGGAGGTTGCAGACGCCGCCATAGCGTTTTGCTACGCCGAAGTCTAAGGCTATGGCTTTGGCGTGACCTATGTGGAGGTAGCCGTTTGGCTCAGGCGGGAAGCGTGTCTGGACGCGGCCACCGTTCTTGCCTGCCTTGAGGTCGGCGTCGATTTTCTGTATTATGAAGTTGCCTTGGCTCTCGCTCTTGGTTTCTGCGACTTGCTCTGTCATGTCGATTCAAGGTTATTGTTACAGTTTTTAGACGCTCGTTGGAGTGCCTCTTTCTGATTATCAAAATTAAAGAGAAAGGGGTTTAAAAGCAATAGCTTTATTGGGATGCCCCCCAATCGTGCCGTTTGTTATCTTTGCGGCGCGTTAGTGTCCTTTTTTAATAACGTTTCGCCGTAAATCATGAAACAGATGACCATTGAGCTGCGCAATGTCGAGATCTATGCTCGCCACGGTTGCTATGCCGAGGAGCAGAAGGTCGGCGGCCGCTTCATTGTCGATGCCGACCTCGTTGTCGATGCCTCACGCCCCGCCGAGTCCGACAATGTTGCCGATGCGCTCAACTATGTAGAGGTGTGCCACCTCGTTGCCGATGTCATGTCCCGCCCCCATCACCTCCTGGAGTCGCTCGTTGCCGAGATGGTCTCATGCCTCGAAGAGCGGTATGCCGCCCGCGGCCTCGTTGGCGGATGGGTTCGCGTCCGCAAGGTGGCCCCGCCCATCGGGCTCCAGATTGAGAGTGTGGGCGTCAGGGCGTCCCTGTTCGCATAGCTGGCGGGGCGAGATTCGCCCCGTGCGTCTGCTTTTTGAATATCTTCGCGCCAAGTAATCCCAAAGCCAAAATTTTGAGACAATCTTTCTTTTTCCGCCGGCTTCGCCAAGTCGCTGCGCCTTTAGCCTTTCTCGCCGCCATTGCGTGGGGATGCGCCAATCCTGGCACTCCCACGGGCGGACCGAAGGACCGTAAGCCGCCCGTCATGCTCTCGTCAACGCCCGCACCCGGCGCCACCGACTTCCAAGGCAAGGTTGTGACAATCATTTTCGACGAGAATGTCCAGCTGAAAGATGCCGACCAAAAGTTCGTCATGTCGCCCCCTACGGCCAAGAGGCCGCGTGTGGAGGCCCATGCCAAGCAGGTCCGCGTGCAGTTTGACGAAGAGGAGGAGCTGCTCCCCGCCACAACCTACACCCTCGATTTCGCCGATTGTCTCTCCGACCTCAACGAAGGCAATGTATATGAGAACTTTACGTTCTCGTTCTCCACGGGCGAGAGCACCGATTCCATGATGATTTCGGGCAACGTCTTCGACGCTCAGACCCTCATGCCCGTCGAGGGCATCTACGTCCTCCTCCACGCCAATCTTACCGACACGGCTTTCACCAATGCCACGCCCATCCGCATTGCCAAGACCGACTCGCACGGTCGTTTCGCTATTAAGAATGTCCCCGACAATGCGGAGTACGATGTCTACGCCCTCGACGACCAAAACCGCAACTTCATGTTCGACCAGCCGGGCGAGAAGATAGCCTGGCTCGGGCGTCACGTCACGCCGTCGTTCGAGACGCGCCAAGTGGCCGACAGCGTCCGTACCGATTCCACCTACGTCCTCAACGACACCGTCCGCTATTACTATTCGCCCATCATGCGCGATACGCTGGTCTACACCCCCGATTCGCTCACAATCTTCGCCTTCAGCGAGGACAACTACGACCAGTACATCACTGCCGACGAGCGCAAGAGCCGTAATATCATCTCGTTGGCTCTCAATAAGCCCATGGCGCGCCGCCCCAAGGTCACGTTCCCTGGCAATGAGGGGCGCGATGTCGGTGTGTTCCAATACAGCCCGACCAATGATACCGTAAAAATTTGGCTCACCGACACTACCGTTTGGCACCGCGACTCCGTGGTCATTGCCGTAAATTACCTTTGGGCCGATTCGCTCGGTAATCTTGTCGATAAGGTCGACACACTCAAGGAGTGGCACTTCGAGCGCAAGGCCGAGGAGCCAAAGCAAAAGAGGAGAAGGAAGAAGACCGAGGAGAAGCCCAAGGTCAAGATGATGGAGGTCAAGATTGCCACGTCCGTCGCCCCATACGCCGACCTCTCCATCAATTCCACCACGCCTTTCGCATCGGTCGTGTGGGATTCGGTCCGCCTCTTTGTCAAGGCCGACACCCTCTTTAATCCCGTGACTTTCACTCCTGTGGAGGACACGGTCAACGTATGCCACAAGGCCATTAAGTTCAAGTGGGAGCCCGGTGCCCAGTATAAGCTCGAAGTCGATTCCGCTGCCGCGAGGGACATCTACGGCCTCGTGAACGATGCCCTCTCGCTCAATGTCAGCGTGACGGCTCTCGATAAGTACGGCACTCTCTATATCGATGTGGACAGCGTCCCCCAGAACGCTCTGATTCAGCTTACCGATATGCGCGGCAATGTTGTTCGCCAGAATTACCTAAAGCCCAGTGGCAAGGCTGGTTTCCGTTTCCTTAAGCCGGGCGACTATATGCTCCGCATCCTGATGGACGACAACCGCGACGGCAAGTGGACAACGGGCAAATTTGCCGACCGTCGTCAGCCCGAGGCGTTGATATATTATATGGAGAAGGTCTCCATCCGCCAAAATTGGGACATCCACGTCAATTTCTCCACCAAGGGCTTCAGCCCCGATGCCTACGCCCGCAAGTTCGGCAAGCAGTCGACAAGGCGTCGCAAATGAGCCTCTCGCCCGACGATAGATGGATGGCGGAGGCCATCAAGGAGGCCGAGCTTGCCGCCGCCGAGGGCGAGGTCCCTTGTGGTGCGGTGGTGGTCTGCGGAGGACGTATTGTCGGCCGGGGGCATAACATGACGGAGAGGCTCGCCGACGTGACGGCTCATGCCGAGATTCTCGCCATGACGGCCGCCGCGCAGACGCTCGGCTCAAAATACCTTAACGATTGCACTCTCTACGTGACGCTCGAACCCTGCACCATGTGCGCCGGGGCTTTGGCGTGGGCGCAGATTGGCCGCATTGTCTACGCCGCTTCCGACCCCAAGAGGGGTTACGCCCGCCTCGCCCCGTCGCCCTTGCACCCTAAGACGCAAGTGACGAGTGGGGTATGCGCAACCGAGGCGGCGCAGCTCGTCAAGCTCTTTTTCAAGAGCCGTAGGTGAGCTTTTGCCGCCCCGATGCCTCTGTTTATAGGTTGGCATAGTCGAAGTTTTTGTATTCGTGATCTTTCTCTGGGTCGATGTACTCTTGGCTACGCTTTTCTGTTTGGAACACGAGTTTTCCATTCCAAAATCCGAGAAGTTGGAGGAATGGCACGGGCTGCCAAGGTCCTGTCCACAATGGCGTCGTAGGAGCAGATGTCGCCCGTCACGAACTCCTCAATATCGTAGTTCTCAACGCCCGCCTTGCGGAAGAAGGCATCCAACTCGCCGTCGTCATGAATCTTATACGTGCCGCCAGCTCCTACGCCAACGTCAGGCTTGGCAATCAGGGGGTAACCCACTTCGCGGGCAAAGGACAGGGCGGCGTCGCGCCCCTCTTTGACGTTCAGCTGGCGAGCTGTGGGTATCTTGGCGGCCTTGTAGTATTTCTTCATTTCCGACTTCTCCTTGATTGAATCAATACGGTCGGCCAAGAAGCCCGTCGTGACGTGGAAGTCCGTCCTCAGTCGGGCGTCCTGCTCCAGCCATTACTCGTTGTTCGATTCTATCCAGTCAATTTTCCCATACTTGAAGGAAAAGAACGCCACGGCTTTGAACATTTGCGAGTAATCCTCCATGTTGTCCACGCGGTAATACTCCGTCAGCGACTCTTTGATCTCCTTGCTCAGCGAGTCATACGGCGCATCGGCAATGCCGAGAACGGTTACGCCGTTCTGTTTCAGCCTATTGCAAAATTCCCAGTATGTATGGGGAAACTGAGGTGAGATGAATATCAGATTCATAATTTAGTAAAAAACTGCCCTTTTATGTTTGTTTCAGTGTGTCTGTTGTGACGGGAAGTCATGCGGAGCGGAGTGTTGTTCGCCCTTTGTGGCTTTCTTTGTGCAAACCTTAGGTTTGTGGTTGTGTTTTCTGAGATGCTCCGCTAATTGTGGATAATGTTTCTTATTTCACCCCCTTGATAAGAAAAATCTACTGATTTGAGGGTCGAGACGCAATGTTTTTAGAATGCCGAGGAGTCGTGTGGCTTGAAATGCTGGACGTCCTCCGCGGCGTCATGCCCATGCGCCCTTATTGCTTTTCAATTTTGCCTCTCTTTTGACATACAGCCCTTTTTTACTAAATTCGCACGCCCAAGAAAGCGGCGTGCCGTCTCCCCCGTGCGTAGCCGCAACTTTCCCAGCATCACGTTTTTAAGACATTCATGAGCAAGAGATTTGCCGAGTACAAGGGACTTAACCTCACTGAGGCCAGCAAGGAAGTCGCCGAGAAGTGGAAGCAGGAAGACGCTTTCCGCAACAGTCTGAAAGAGAGGGAGGGACATCCCAATTTCGTTTTCTTTGACGGCCCTCCATCGGCCAACGGCAAACCCGGTATTCACCACGTGATGGCGCGTGCCATCAAGGATTCTTTCTGCCGATATAAGACGCAGCGCGGCTTCCGTGTGGTCCGCAAAGCAGGATGGGACACCCACGGCCTCCCTGTGGAGCTCGGTGTCGAGAAGATGCTCGGCATCACCAAGGAGGACATCGGCTCCAAAATCTCTGTCGACGAGTATAACGCCGCTTGCCGCAGCGAGGTCATGAAGTACATCGACCTCTGGGGCGACCTCACGCACAAGATGGGCTACTGGATCGACATGGACGATCCCTACATCACCTACGACAATCGTTATATCGAGAGCCTCTGGTGGCTTCTCAAACGCCTCTACGAGCGCGGTTTCCTCTATAAGGGCTACACCATTCAGCCCTATTCCCCCGCCGCCGGCACAGGCCTCAGCAGCCATGAGCTCAACCAGCCCGGCTGTTACCGCGACGTGAAGGACACAACCCTCACGGCCCAATTCACCGTGACGCGCGACGAGAAGAGCGATTTCCTCTTCAACGACGCTCAGGGTCTCCCCGTCTACATCCTCGCTTGGACAACAACGCCTTGGACACTCCCCTCCAACACGGCTCTCTGCGTCGGCGAGAAGATTGAGTATCAGCTCATAAAGACCTACAACCCCTACTCGGGGCAGCTCGAAGCCGTAGTTCTCGCCAAGGACCTCGTCTCTGCCTATTTCAGCAAAGACGCCGAGGGCAAGCCGTTCGAGGAGTTCAAGGAGGGCGACAAGAACATCCCTTACGCCGTCCTCGCCAATTACACGGGCAAGCAGCTCATCGGCATTAAGTATGAGCAGCTCCTGCCCTTCGCCCGCCCCGATGGCAAGGCCTTCGAGGTCATCAGTGGCGACTACGTCACGACGTCCGACGGTACGGGTATCGTCCACATTGCCCCCGACTTCGGCGCAGACGACGCCCGCGTGGCGCGTAACTATGGCATCGTGCCGCTCATGTTCGTGGACCGCAATGGCAAGCAGCAGCCGATGGTTGACCGCCGCGGCCGTTTCTTCCTCATCGACGACCTCGACCCGCAATATGTCAAGGATTTCCTCCATGTCGACGCTTACGCCGAGTTCGCAGGCCGCTACGTGAAGAACGCCTACGACGATACGCTTGCGCCCGATGCCACGTCGCTCGACCTCGACCTCTGCATGAAGCTCAAGGCCGAGGGCAAGGCCTTCAAGATAGCCAAGCACGTCCACAGCTATCCCCACTGCTGGCGTACCGATAAGCCCGTCCTCTACTATCCGCTCGATTCCTGGTTTATCAAGACCACGGCCGTCAAGGACAGGCTCATTGAGCTCAACAACACCATCAAGTGGAAGCCCTCTTACACAGGCAGCGGGCGTTTCGGCAATTGGCTCGAGAATCTTCAAGACTGGAACCTCAGCCGCTCCCGTTTCTGGGGTACTCCGCTGCCCATCTGGCGCACCGAGGACGGCAAGGAGGAGATCTGCATCGGCTCCATGGAGGAGTTGATGGCGGAGATTGACAAGGCCATCAAGGCCGGTCTCATGACCTCCAACCCATACAAGAACTTCAAGGTAGGCGACAACTCGGCCGCCAACTACGACCCCAAGAATATCGACCTCCATCGCCCGTACATCGATGGTGTGGTTCTCCTCTCGCCGTCGGGCAAGCCCATGCACCGCGAGCCGGACCTCATCGACGTTTGGTTCGACAGTGGCGCAATGCCCTACGCTCAATACCATTACCCCTTTGAGCATAAGGACGACCTGCTCTTCCCCGCCGACTTCATTGCCGAGGGCGTTGACCAGACGCGCGGATGGTTCTTCACTCTCCATGCCATCGCGACAATGTGCTTCGACAGCGTCGCCTTCAAGAACGTCATCTCAAACGGTCTCGTTCTCGACAAGAATGGCAATAAGATGTCCAAACGCCTCGGTAATGCCGTCGACCCGTTCAACGTCATCGAGAAATACGGTCCCGACGCTCTCCGTTGGTATATGCTCACCAACTCGCAGCCGTGGGATAACCTCAAGTTCGACGAGGCGGGTGTTGACGAGGTGCGCCGCAAGTTCTTCGGAACGCTCTACAATACGTACTCTTTCTTCGCCCTCTCCGCCAATATCGACGGCTTCACGGGCAACGAGCCTATTGTCCCCGTGGCCGAGCGTCCTGAGATTGACCGTTGGGTCATCTCCTTGCTCAATAGCCTCGTGGCAGAAGTCACCGACGCAATGGAGAACTACGAGCCGACCCGCGCGGGGCGTGCCATCCAGGACTTCGTCATGGACAACCTCTCCAACTGGTACGTGCGTCTTAATCGTAAGCGTTTCTGGGGCGGCACCATGGACAAGGATAAGCTCGCCGCGTATCAGACGCTTTTCGAGTGCCTCAAGAAGGTGACGGTGATGAGCGCCCCTATCGCGCCTTTCATCACCGACCGCATCTATCGCGACCTCGTGGGCGACCAGTCCAAGACTGTCCACCTCGCAGAGTGGCCTTCGTCTGACGCCGCTCTCGTAGACAAGCCCCTCGAACAGCGAATGGGCTATGCGCAGAGCATCTCGTCCATGATTCTCGCACTTCGCCGCAAGGTGAACATCAAGGTGCGCCAGCCTCTCGCCAAGATTATGATTCCGGCATCCGACGACACTTTCCGCGAGCAGGTCACCAATATGCAACACCTCATCTTGAACGAGGTGAACGTCAAGGAACTCCAGTTCGTCACCGAAGACGACGGCATCCTCAAGAAGCGCATCAAGCCTAACTTCAAGACCCTCGGCCCCAAGTACGGCAAGCTCATGAAGGGCATAGCCGCCGAGATGGCAAAGATGACTACCCGCGACATTGCCGCCTTCGAGCGCGACGGCGTCTACACCCTAAAGGTAGCCGACTCTGACGTGAAGATTGATTCCGCCGATGCCGAGGTAATCTCTGAGGACATCCCAGGTTGGCTCGTGGCCAACGAGGGCAGCCTGACCGTGGCTCTCGACATCGAGGTCTCCGAGGAACTCCGGAAAGAGGGCATAGCCCGTGAGTTCATCAACAGGATTCAGAACATCCGCAAGGACTCCGGCTTCGACGTGACGGACAAAATCACGGTCAAGATTCAGCCCAACGACATGACGGACAAGGCCGTGACCGACTACGCCGACTACATCGCCTCGCAGACTCTCGCAACAAGCGTTACCGTCGATTCGTCGCTCACCGAGGCCAACGCCCAAAAGGTCGAACTGGACGACAACCTGACGGTGCTTGTGTCCGTAAGCAAGATTTAGACTAACCAACACCAATGGCCGGGAGACGGTCGCGCCGACCTCTCCCTCCATTCCTTAACATACACACATACACCATAGCCATGGCAGAGAAGACACGTTATTCCGACGAGGAACTCCAGGAGTTCAAAGAGATAATACTCGAAAAACTCGAGAAGGCGCAGCGTGATTTCGAGGTCTATCGTAACGAGATTACGCACGGCGACGTCAACGACACCCAAGACACTTCGCCAACGTTCCACGCCCTCGAAGAGGGGCAGAGCCTCCTCTCTAAGGAAGATGCATGCCGAATGGCCGAGCGTCAGCAAAAGTTCATAGCCAACCTGAAGGCCGCTCTCGTACGCATCGAGAACAAGACCTACGGCATCTGCCGCGAGACGGGTAAGCTAATCCCCAAAGAGAGGCTCAGAGCCGTCCCCCACGCCACGCTCAGCATCGAGGCAAAACAGAAAGGCCGACTGGGCGAGTAGGGTGTGACTATCCCGACATTCTGACACCTGCGCACGATGCTTGACTTTTCGCCCCACAACGGGCGGGCGGACATCGTGCGCAGGTCTCTTATTTCCATCGTGGTCTGCGTGGCTCTTGCGCCTGCGTCCCGATGGGCTAATAATGCGTAATCAAGATGACTAAAAACGCCAAAATCGCGCTCCTTGTCGTTGCCGCGGTTCTTATCATAGATCAAGTTTTCAAGATTTGGGTCAAGACCCATTTTGCTCTCGGTGACGAGGTCAACGTCTTGGGCGAATGGTTCCGCCTCCACTTTGTCGAGAACAACGGCATGGCATTCGGGATGCAGCTCTCGGGCGACAGCTGGGGAAAGCTGGTGCTCTCGCTTTTCCGCATCGTGGCCATTGGCTTCATAGGCGTTGGGCTTGTTAAGCTCTGCCGCGCCGAGGGAAAGTTGGGATTGGTGGTCTGCATCGCCCTTGTCCTTGCCGGAGCCGTTGGCAATATCATAGACTCTGTTTTCTACGGCGTAATCTTCAACTCGTCGTGGGGGCAGATTGCCACGCTCTTCCCCGCTGAGGGCGGCTATGGCTCGTTCCTTCACGGGCGTGTGGTCGATATGCTCTACTTCCCCCTGATTGAGGGCGTATGGCCTGAATGGGTGCCCTTCTGGGGCGGGCAGTCATTCCTCTTTTTCCGCCCTGTCTTCAACATCGCCGACTCGGCGATATGCATCGGAATGTTTGTCTTGATTCTCTTTTTCCATAAGGACCTCGGCGACTTCCTCGCCCAAGTGATGCCCCAAAAGAAAGGGAATGATGCAAACGAGGCTTCAGCCGATAAAGAAACCACGAAAGAGTAAAATTTTGTCGGTCTTTGTTTGTTAAATCAAGGAAAAGCTATAATTTTGTCATCGCTAAAGCAAGGGATTGAGTTAGTAAAGACATCTTGGTCGGTTGGATGAGTGGCTTAGTCTACGGTCTGCAAAACCGTCTACGGCGGTTCGAATCCGCCACCGACCTCCAAAAAGTGAAAGCGTCTCAGGAGTGATTCTGAGACGCTTTTGGTTTTATGTGGTCTCCGCGTTTTTATATTGGGGCATGAACGGGTTTTGAAAGCCGTTTGAATGGCGTTTGACAGTCGTTCAAGCGGGCTTTTCAGACAGGTGTATAAGGCGCGTTGAGCGGCTTGCGCCATGCGTAATCGGGCAACATCCCTTCCCAACAAACAATCAGGCAAACACCCCTGTCTATTCCCCCTCACCCCGTTGTGTCAACCACTTTGTGGCTGGTACCATGTTGACAATCTCTCCGTCCTTTTCTGTCCGCTCTTCGGTGCTGAAGGTAATCAGGGTGAGTTTTCGGCAGTTGAACTTTTTTGCGCCTTGCACCAAGCCTTTGATTTCGCGTCGTCGTGTTTTTTCGGTCGAAATCTGATAGCTCACCTGTATCAGCTCCTTGACAACGCCGTTTTTTGCCACGAGAAAATCCACTTCAAACGTTTTCTCCTTGTAATAGAAAACCTCGGCGTACTGGTGGTGATAGCGGCGGAGCAACTCTATGCACACCACGTTCTCCAGTCGCCACCCCAAGTTTTCAAGCGAGAACGTGTCATTACGTTCGCTTGCCATAGCCACGTCCACCACGTAGCATTTCTCGTTGCGAACCCTCTCGATTGCCTTGTATGAGAATTTGCTAACCCCTACAAACAGGAATGCCTCTTTAAGGTAGCCGAAATACTTCTCGGCGGTGTGGTTTGAGATGCCAAACAGACTGGCCACGGTGATGCCGAGAACTCATGCGCAAAATTGTCGGCAAGGTAGGAGGCCATTTTGCGAAGCACCTCTTCCTGCCGAATCTTGAAGCGACGTGCTATGTCGTTGCGGATTATGGCGTTGAACAACCCGTCGATATAGTTCTTGGGGTTGCCCTCGTTTTTTCTGTGTTTATTCTATTCTATGCCACAACGCAAAGTTCCTTATTTTCCCGTTTTTCGCCCTCTAAACTTCCTTATTTTCCCAATTTTAATCCCCTGAATTCCAGTATTTGTTTGAATATAAGCAACTTACCAATAAACACTAATCCTCCAATGCCTCCAAACACCGCCTAAGCCCCTCCCTCCAATGGGGAACTTGTACGCCAAACGTGGCGGAAATCTTCTCCTTGCACAATACGGAATAGGCGGGGCGAGTGGCGCGAGTGGGGTATTCTGACGTCTTAATGGGGCGAATTGCGCAGCGGGTGGCCATGAGGGCGGCTATGCTAACGGCAAAGTCGTACCACGTGCAACAGCCGGAGTTCGAGAAGTTGTAGATGCCGTCCTGACCCTCCTTGAAGCCGAAGGCGACTACCTTTATGGCGGCGGCGAGGTCGGCGGTGTAGGTTGGTGAACCCGTTTGGTCGCAGACTACGCCTATCTGCTCCCTTGTCTCGAAGAGTCGCTTCATGGTGAGGAGGAAGTTTTTTCCGGCCGTCGAGTATAGCCATTGCGTCCGGATTATGACGTAGCGACAGCCCGAGGCTATCACGGCCTCCTCGCCGCGGCGTTTGCTTGCGCCATACGTGCCGAGGGGGGCAGTGGGCATATCCTCAGTGTATGGCGACGAGGCTTTGCCGTCGAAGACGTAGTCGGTGGATATGTGGATAAGGAGGGAACCCGTTTTTTTCGCCGCTTCGGCAATGTAGGCGGGCGCATGATGGTTGAGGGCTTCTGCGGCTTCCTGATTGTCCTCTGCGGCATCTACGGCAGTGTATGCGGCGCAGTTGATGATGACGTCGGGGCGCAGCTCCGTAATGCGGGATTGCACGGCCTCACGGTCCGTTATGTCGCAGTCGCGAGAGCCGAGGCATACGGTCTCCGCATTGTCGCACGAGGCGAGGACGCGCATCACGTCACGCCCCAACATCCCTGTTGCGCCCAGGACGACAATTCGCTTCTTGCTCATGATGTCAGATGTCGGCATAAAGGTCCGTGGCGTAGTCGAAGAGGTTTTCGGCCTCGGCGAGGGGCTTATGGCGGAGGTCTTTCTCCGAGAGCAGAGCCTTGTCGAGGGGTATGCGCCAATCGATGCCGAGGGCAGGGTCGTCAAATTTTATAGCCCCTTCGGCTTGCGGGGCATAGAGGTTGTCGCACTTGTATTGGAACACTGCCGTAGGGCTGAGTACGGCAAACCCGTGAGCAAACCCGCGAGGTATGAACAGCTGACGGTGGTTCTCGGCCGATAGCTCCACAGCCACGTGTTGCCCAAACGTAGGGCTGCCGCGTCGGATGTCAACTGCAACGTCGAGGACGCACCCTACAATGACGCGTACGAGCTTGCTCTGAGCATGGCGACCGCTTTGGAAGTGCAGGCCGCGCACAACGCCGTATGACGAGAGGCTCTCGTTGTCTTGTACGAACCTGATGGGACGCACCTTTTGGTCGAAGTCACGCTGTGAATATGATTCAAAGAAGTAGCCGCGGCTGTCGCCGTGGACCTTAGGCTCGATGATTACGACATCCTCGATGACTGTCTTAATTACTTCCATTTTCCTTTAATCGTTGTTTTGTGCCAGGCGGATAAGGTATTGGCCATACTCATTTTTCCTCATGGGCTCGGCAATTCTAAGCACGTCCTCACTCGAAATCCAGCCGTTGTGGAAAGCAATCTCTTCGAGGCAAGCCACCTTTAGGCCTTGCCTTTTCTCGATGACCTCGATGAAAGTGGAGGCCTCGGAGAGGCTCTCGTGGGTGCCGGTGTCGAGCCAGGCGAAGCCTCGCCCCAGTTTTTGGAGGTTCAGTTTGCCCTGACGCAGGTATTCTTGGTTCACAGACGTTATTTCGAGTTCACCGCGTGGCGAGGGTTTAAGCCCGGCGGCGATGTCTACGACGCTGTTGGGGTAGAAATATAGCCCGACGACGGCATAATTTGTCTTAGGCTTGGCGGGCTTCTCCTCGATGCTCACCACGCGCCCGCTCTCGTCAAAATCAGCCACGCCATACCGCTCTGGGTCCGATACCCAATATCCGAAAATTGAGGCTTGCCCCTTGTTCTCGGTCTCCTCCATTGCCTTGTGCAACATCTTGGCAAAGCTCTGCCCAAAGAAAATATTGTCTCCGAGGACGAGGCAGACGGCGTCGTCGCCAATGAAGTCGCGCCCTATGATGAAGGCTTGCGCAAGCCCGTCGGGGCTGGGCTGTTCCGCATAGCTGATGTTGATTCCGAGGTCGGACCCGGTGCCCAAGAGCCTGCGGAAACAGGGGAGGTCGGCTGGGGTGGAGATTATGAGGATGTCCCGAATCCCGGTGAGCATGAGCGTCGAGAGCGGGTAATAAATCATCGGCTTGTTGTATATGGGGAGGAGTTGTTTCGAGACGCCTTTCGTGATGGGGTAGAGGCGTGTTCCTGAGCCGCCTGCCAAGATAATCCCTTTCATTTTCGTACTTAAAAACGGTTAGCGCATAAAAAAGAGGTCACAATGTGTTGTTTGTGACCTCTTGATATAGTTGTCTTCGGAAATCTATCGCTTAATGAATTCGCCTTGTGAGTTGTCGTAGTTGAGGTAGTATTTGCCTTTTGCGAGGGTTGAGATGTTGATGCTCGTGCCGTAGCCCTTGAAGACAATGCCTCCAAATTGGTCATACACCTCATACATTGTCTCACCCGTGAACGTGACTTCGTTAGAAGAGGTCTTGAAGGTGATTTTGGGAGTTGTGACAATTGCGACGACTTCGCGCGAGTAAGACTGAACCTTGCGGTTTCCGGTGGTTTGGCGTACGCGGAACTTATTCGGACCGCTGTGAGTGCGGACTTTGACGTCGTAGGTGTTGGTTTGGTTGTGACCTTTGCCGCGCACCTCGCCTACTTTGACCCACTTGTTCCAACGGAATTGCTCAATTACGAAGGGCAGTGAGCCCGTCTCTCCCGAAGTGGTGAAGTGGAGTGTGCCGTCCTTGACGCTCACGGTCTCGAACTTGGCAGGCTTTTGCACCTGGAGAGCCGAGGCGTTGAGCACCATGGGGGTGCAATCGTCCTTGTATCGGATAACGATGTTGACGTCATCACCAATCTTGAAGCCGTAGACGGAGAGGTCTATTTCGAAGGCGCTCGAGTTTATCTCGTCAGTGGTAATCATACCATTAACGGTAACCTCGTAGGCGCAAAAACCAATTCCCGACGGGGCAAAAGGGTTTTTGACGTATATGTTCTCTCCTTGATATGTGCCTTTGATGACGAGCTCTTCGGCGTTGATGTTGTGTGTTAGGCCGACAAAAGCTGCGAGGCCAGTAAGCGCATAGAGAAGAATTTTCCTCATTGTGTCGATTATAATTTTCAACTTCCAATTTTAGCAATTTTTACGCAAATCGGCAAGTATATTAGGCGGCTGTTATTCATTTTTAGGATTCTTTCCATTTATTGTCGTCCTTAATCAACTGTTTTAGAGCGACTAAGGCCTCTTCTTGGTCCAACGATCTTCTGACAAGCTCTTTGCCTCGGTAAAGCGAAATTTTGCCCCTGCCTGCCCCTACGTATCCATAGTCGGCGTCCGCCATCTCTCCGATTCCGTTGACAATGCATCCCATGATGCCGATTTTTAGGCCTTTGAGGTGCCCAAACTGCGACTTTATTTTCGCCACCGTCGCCTGAATGTCATAAAGAGTGCGCCCGCATCCCGGGCAGGAGATGAACTCAGTGCGGCTGAAACGCGCACGTGTGGCCTGAAGGAGCATGAGGGCTGTCGAGGCGATTTGCTCGGGCGAATGAGGGGCTATGACCGCAAGGCCGTCAACGAGGCCGTCGATGATGAGGCCGCCAAGGTCTGCGGACATCTGGAGCTGGAAGAGTTGCAGGTCAGCCTCTCGCGACACGTATTGGCAGACAATGGGGAGGCGGATGTCGTTGCTCGACAGTTCAAGGGCGAGGGCGCGAAGCTCAGCCTGATAATTGCCGGAGAGGCATTGAGCAAGTATTGCGACATCGGCGCGTTGGCGGAGGGGCGTGAGGTCTGCGGATGAGAGTTGACGCAACTCGTTGAGGGTGAGCCGTACGAGGCATTGACCGGGTGTCGTGGCGAGGGTGGGGAGGCTGACAATTGGGTAAGTCTGTCCCTCGCTCGTCGTGACGGATGTCAGGTCTTGGCTAAGAGACCAGTCGGCCTCGCTCTCGCCCTGTGTCGCGACAATTGGCGGGACGTTTGAGCATATACCGAGCGTGGAGATTGTAGGACGGCGGTTGTATGCGAAGGGCGAATATTGGCTTTGCTGAACGGGACCAATGTCGGGGAGGTTGGCGAGCCTCTCGCAATGGCGTACAAGAGCCTGCGCCACGGGAATCTCAGCCTCAGGGGCTTCGGTAAGGGAGACGCGGATAGTGTCGCCTATTCCGTCGTTGAGTAACGCGCCGATGCCAGCCGCCGACTTTATTCGTCCCTCGGCATCCGAGCCGGCCTCTGTTACGCCGAGGTGGAGCGGGTAAATCGCCCCGCGTTGGCGAAGCGTGGCGGCGAGAAGACGGACGGTCTGAACCATGACGCGGGTGTTGCTGCTCTTGATGCTGATGGCAATCTCGCGGAAGTCGAGTTCTTCGAGGGCGTCAATGTATTCGGTGCACGAGGCGACCATGCCCTGCGGCGTATCGCCATATTTCGCCATTATTCGGTCGGAGAGGGAGCCGTGGTTAACGCCGATGCGGATTGCGGTATGATGCTCTTTGCAAGTCTTGACGAGAGGGCGTAGTCTCTCGACAATCAGCTTGTGCCACTCGCTGTCGGTCATTTTGTCGGCATCGGCGTTGAAGCGTTTAGCCTCGCCCGTATAGTTGCCCGGGTTGATGCGTACGGCCTCGACAAGGGCGGCGGCTGTCAGAGCGGCGTTGGGGTTAAAGTGGATGTCTGCGACAAGTGGCGTGTGGCAATTGACTTTGTCAAGCTCTGCGCGGATTAGGCCGATATTGCGGGCCTCTTTCTCTCCTTGTGTCGTGAGGCGGACAATCTCACCTCCGGCGTTAATGATTTGGAGGGACTGGCGAGCCGATGCCTCAACGTCGTTGGTGTCGGTCGTGGTCATAGACTGCACCCTTATCGGGGCATCGCCTCCGAGGGTGACGTTGCCGACACTGATTTTTCGGGTCTTAAGTCTTGAGTATTTGGAGAGGGAGTTAGCGAAGTCGCCGTTGTCGTAGTTCATGTTTTTGCTACTGAGAAGTCGATAACGCGAAAATACTCTTTTTAAGGATAGTATGTAAACGTAAAAACGCCGCGCCCTGGACATGGGCGCGGCGTTCTCGCATTGCTTGGTATTGTTTGCTATTTACCTTTTATCGTTTACGGGCAGCGTAGCTGATTTTCAGAGCTTGGGCCTTACGGAGGGCCTGCTTGATGTCGGTTATGGTGCCCATTTGAATGTCGGCGTCAGCTTTGATAGAAACAGTCATCTTTGGGCGGTCGCTCTCTTTGAGACCTTCGCGCTCTTGGAGGATGTAGTTCTCGATGTCGTCGACAGTGGCAAACGTGTCGTTAAGCTGGATACGCGGCTCGGAGCCGTATTTCTTAGCTTGCATAGGTTTGCCGACGTAGATGTAGCTGACGAGCGATTTTTGCTCGAGCTTTGTGACCTCGGTGGCCTCGGGCAGCTTGACCTTGACTATCAGCGTTACTTCCTTCATGTTCGAAGCGACCATGAAGAAGAACAGAAGCATGAACACGATGTCAGGAAGCGAAGAGGTGTTGACCTTGAACTGCCCTTTCTTCTTGCTTTTTCTGATTACAGCCATTACTTCTTATAGTTTTTGGGTTCTGCCTCTGAGATTCTCTGAGGATAGATTTTCTTGATGGCGTTTTGCTCCTCTTCCTCGCAGTCCTCGAAATTCTTGCCAAACTTGCGTTTTGCGAGTTCGTCACGAAGTTCGTTGTATGCGGCCTGGAGTTCGTTTTGGACCTCAAGGTAAGCTTGGTATTGGCTACCGCGGTCGTTTTGGAGAGATATGATGCCCTTGCTGACGGGGACGGTTCCGAAGATAGGTACCTCGGTGTCGACCTTTTCCGGCATATTGGGGTCGTTATATCTGTTCTCGATGAACTCCTTGGCCTTCTGCTTCAGTTGGCTGACGTTCTCCATCCATTCACCCCTGACGAGCAGCTGGTTCTTGTAGTTGAGCTGTACGGTGAAGACGTTGCGCTCCTTGATGATGGGCGCGTCGGTCTGGTCGGGGGGGGCAATGGGTGGCAACATACGGCCAAGACCGAAGTCGGAGGTCATAGTTGACGAAATGAGGAAGAAGACGAGCAGCAGGAACGCGATGTCAGCTGTTGAGCTCGCATTGACGTCTGGCGTCTCTTTCTTATTACCCATAGTTTGTTACTTTAGTTTGTTAACACTCATATCAGCGCTTTCTTAGCGGAAAAGCTGGTAGATCTCGGTGACGATGATCGAGACTACAGCGCCGCCAAGGGCGAGGTATGCGCAGAAGATTCCGGTATCAGCAAGTTTGAGCCAAGCGCCTTGGTTCTGGTCGCCCTCGTAGCCGATAAGGGGCAGAGGAGTGGCGTCGCTGATGTTCCAGAAAATGACTAAAACAACGAGTAGGGCAACGGCAAAGATTGCGGCTTTGATGAGCCTTTTCGTGTCGGAAGCAAGCTCGACGGCCAATGCAATCAGAGCACCAAAGAATCCGATGGCGAGGAGCGAGCCCGTGTACATGATGGCCAGGTCGGTTGCTGAGCCGTCTTGGATGGCATCCTGCGCGCTGTTGGTAAATCCTGCCAATACAAGGATTGCTCCAATGATGAGGAGGACGTACTCGACGATTTTGGTTATAAATTCGATTTTTTTCATCTCCTTAATTTATTATTAGGCTTAATCTATTCGCTACGACAAGGGGATGCCTTGCATCCCGATGAGGGTGAATTAGTGCTTAGCCTGATACTTGAGGATGATGTCCATCAGAGAGATGGAAGCGTCCTCCATCTTGTTGACGATGGAGTCAATCTTAGCAACGATGTAGTTATAGAAGAGCTGGAGGCTGACAGCGGCGATAAGACCGAAGATGGTTGTAAGAAGAGCCACCTTGATACCGCCTGCGAGAGCTACAGGGCTCATGTCGCCGAGCTGCTGGATGGAGTCGAATGCTGCGATCATACCAACGACTGTACCCATGAAGCCGAGGGATGGAGCGATGGCGATGAAGAGGGAGATCCAGGAGAGACCGTTCTCCATGCGACCCATCTGGACAGAGCCGTAGGAGGAGACAGCCTTCTCGACCATGTCGGGACCCTCTGCGTAGCGGTCGAGGCCCTGGAAGAAGATGGAAGCGACGGGGCCACGGGTGTTGCGGCAAACTTCCTTGGCTGCCTCTACGCCACCTTGCTCGAATGCCTCTTCGACCTTAGCGAGGAGCTTCTTGGTGTTGGTGTTGGCTGCGGTGAGGTAGATGATACGCTCGATGCAGATAGCGAGACCGAAGACCATACAAGCGAGGACGGGGAGCATCCAGCCTACACCGCCTTCGACGAATTTCTCTTTGAGAACCTGATGAAGGCTTGGAGCCTCTTCTTCTGCAACGGGTGCTGCGGCCTCTGTGGTGACCTCCTCGGCTGCGGGTGCTGCGGCCTGTTCAACCTGCTCGGCTGCGGGGGCTGCTGCGCTCTCATCTTGTGCCATGGCGACAGAGCTGAAGCTCATGATGCCGAGGACTGCTACGTAGGCAAATAGCTTTTTCATAATCTGTAGAATAATTTGACTTTTATTAATTTGTTGTTTTTCTGTTTGTCAATGACAAGCGCACGGCGTACTGACCGTGCGCTTCCCGATGCCAAATTACTAAATTTTTACAACTACTGAGCTAATTTCTTAGCAAAATGAGTGTGTTTGGCGGGTTTTAGGTTGCGCTTTGTGGGTGCTGTTTGCTGCCAAAGTGGTTGTTAAGCGTTGAGTAGCAACGAATAAGCGGTTTTCGGCGACGGTGTTATAGTTTTGTTACTTTTATGATTCATTGGGGAAGAAGAGGCGCATGGCGTTGTCGGTCGTGAGTTGAGCTACTTCTTCGGCGGGGAGTTGCATCTCTTCGGCGAGCCTTGCGACGATTAGGGGGATGTAGGCGGGTTCGTTGCGTTTGCCCCTGAAGGGAACGGGGGTCAGGTATGGGGCGTCGGTCTCGGTGATGATGCGGTCCTTGGGGACAAGCGTGGCTATGTGGGCCACTTTGCTGTTTTTATATGTAGACGAGCCTCCGAAACCGAACATCAGTTGTGGCCACTTGCGGCATATTGTCTGCGCCTCGTCGGGGCTTCCCGCAAAGCAATGGAGCGAGCCGCAGGGAATGCGGTTGCCCATTTGAGCGAAAGTCTCCATAAGGAGCCATACGGCCTCGCGGCAGTGGATGGAGACGGGGAGCGAATGGTCGTAGGCGTAGGAGAGCTGCCACTTTAGGACCGCAACTTGCTCGTCTTTGCGGCTCTTGTCCCAATGCAGGTCGAGGCCTATCTCGCCAATGCCGACAAACGAACCGTGCGAGTGGGCGAAGTCCATGAGCTGCTCCGCCTCGGCCATTGGGTCGTCGCCCATCTCGGTGGGATGAAGGCCATAGAGGGCGAAGCACGTGTCGGGATGCGCGGCGCAAGTTTCGGCAACAAGAGGGGCGTCGGACATATTGCACGAGGGGAGAATCATGCGCGTCACGCCGGCCTCCTTGGCACGGTCGATGACGCTGTCGATGTCGTCGGCGAAGGCCTTTTCGTAGATGTGAGTGTGTGTGTCTATCATTCTGAGGGGTAGTGGTTTGAGTCGTTGCTGCCGTAGTCCATCTCGTCCTCGGCGGCCATGTATAGGTTGTCGGTCTGACTGTCGGAATTGTAGGGTGAAGGGGATGGGGTGTCTTGCGGTATTTGGGTGTGACGACGGACCGATGGGCGCAAAGCCTCCCACTCTTGCCTTGCCTCGTCGAGCAGGTGTGAGACGGCCGCCATTGTCTCCTCGGCCTTGGCGGGCTTGAGTTGGCACTCCCACACGACCATTGTCCGCCAGCCTAAAGAGCGCAGCTCGTTGCGCACACGCGTGTCGCGCTCCTTGTTTCTCTCGAACTTACGTTTCCAGAAGTCGGTGTTTGTCCGTGGCGTAGAGTAGTTGCTGCATCCCTCGTGTTGGTGCCAGAAGCAGCCATTGATGAAAATGGCTGTGCGAGAGGCTGTTACGACAATGTCGGGTTTGCCAGGCAATTGACTGTCGTTCTTTCGGTAACGGTATCCATGCGCCCAAAGCCAGTGGCGAGCAATGATTTCTGGCTTAGTGTCTTGCGAATGGATGGATGCCATCACTTCGCTGACGCTCTTGGGCTTATGTTTTCGCGTCACTTCAGAATCATGGATATTGACAAAACGCGGACATTGCGCAATGGGCGGTCGCCTTTATCGCCCGTCAGCTCGACCCTCGAAATCTCGTCGACAACGTCCATTCCCTGCGTCACTTCGCCGAAAACGACATAGTCGCCGTCAAGATGTGGTGCGCCGCCCACGGTGGTGTAAGCCTGGCGTTGGGCGGGCGAGAATGTCTTATGCTCCTCGCGGGCAATCTTGTCAAGCTCCGCAGGTGTGAATTTGCGTCCGCAGACAATGTAGAACTGACCGCCGTCGCAACGGTTTTGCGGGTTGCGGTCTGGCGGAAGTTTGGATGCGGCTACGGCAGTCCGTTTGTGGAAGTGTTTCTGATTCTCGATGATTGGCAACGTGTAGCCGGGACCTTGCCACCCTATGACGTCGTCAGCCTTGGCGTATTTCGTATCGGCTGCGCCTGTCTGAATCAGGAACGACGGCAAGACGCGATGGACGAGCAGGCTGTCGTAGTAATGGTCGGAGACGAGCTTTATGAAGTTGTCGCGATACTCTGGCACGTCGTCAAAAAGGCGTATCTTGAAGTTGCCCATTGTCGTCTTCACGAGAAAGCCCGCCACCTTTGTGTAGCTGATATATTTGCGCCCGGTCTTGAGACGGAGGTCGTACACCGACGCGTGTTGGGCGGTCTGCCTTGCCGTGAGGCTGTCGATGTCTCGCATCGGGACGAGGTCGCCATTGACATTGGCGACGCCGCGGAGACGGCCGGCATTGTCAAACGCCGCGGCACCAGGGGCTATTGTCACCTTGTCACCATACTTCAACATCGTGCGGAAAATCTTGCCCTCGGTGTTGGCGTTTATTCCGAAAATGGTGTCGGCAGGGGATATTGGGGTAGGGTAGGAGCGTGAGAATGAGTTATTCCGTTTCCCGACGCGGAGCAAGACCATGTCCGTCCGGAAGTCGAAAGCCGTAAACCCGTAGACGGGATATGTGTCGGTCTCGGTGAGCGTCGACACCTTGGCGTGGTGCGCCCCGCGCACTGCGGACAGTGGGGCGCAGACAATGTCGCCGTCGACGTAGGTCGCAATAGTGTTGCCAATCTTTCCGCCCGTAGGGTCAAAAAGGGTTACGACAAGTTGCGACGCTGCGTCTTGTGCGTAGAAGTTACGGGTCTGACGAGGCTGATTGTTTGCATTGGTATTGGTCTTGTCGTTTGAGCATGACGACATCAGCAACGTGCTGACGACCAATAGGATGGCAGCCTTAACGATTGGCATAGAACGCTTCATAATATTTCTCGTATTCGCCCGACGTCACGCGGTCCATCCACTCTTGATTGTCGAGATACCACTTGACGGTTTTCTCAATTCCCTCCTCAAACTGCAGCGACGGCTTCCATCCCAATTCGCGGCTTAGTTTTGTGGGGTCGATTGCGTATCGGAGGTCATGCCCCTTACGGTCGGCCACGTACGATATGAGGCAATCGCTGTAACCCTCGGGATTGCCCAGGAGACGGTCGACGGTCTTGATGAGCAGTTTGACGATGTCGATGTTTTTCCACTCATTGTGTCCGCCAATGTTGTACGTCTCGGCCACTCTCCCCTTGTGGAAAATGAGGTCGATGGCGCGGGCATGGTCTACAACGTAAAGCCAGTCGCGCACATTCTCGCCCTTGCCGTAGACGGGGAGCGGGCGGCGGTGGCGTATGTTGTTGATAAACAGTGGAATGAGCTTCTCGGGGAATTGGTAAGGGCCGTAATTGTTTGAGCAATTGGTGACGATGGTGGGCATCCCGAAGGTGTCGTGAAAAGCCCGCACGAAATGGTCGGACGAGGCCTTTGACGCGCTATATGGGCTGTGGGGCTGATACTTGGTCTGCTCCGTGAAGAGCGAGCCGTCGAAAGTCAGTGCGCCGTACACCTCGTCGGTCGAGATGTGGTAAAAGAGCTTGCCTTCGTACCCTTCGGGGCGGCTCTCCCAATAGGTCTTAGCGGCTTGGAGGAGGCTGAGGGTGCCCATTACATTGGTGCGGGCAAAGGTGAAAGGGTCTCGGATAGAGCGGTCGACATGGCTCTCGGCGGCGAGGTGGATGATGCCGTCGACGTTGTGTTGCCGCAGAATGTCGAGAATTGTCTCGTAGTCGCAGATGTCGGCCTTGACGAACGTGTAGTTCGGCTGATTCTCAATGTCTTTGAGGTTCTCAAGGTTGCCGGCGTAGGTCAACTTGTCGAGGTTGATGATGTTGTATTGCGGATATTTGTTGACGAAGAGCCTAACGACGTGGCTGCCGATGAATCCGGCTCCGCCCGTTATGACGATGCTGCGTTGCTGGTTGCCCATTGTTATTACGAGTTCTGCGGGGGGTGAATTTTAAGCAAATATATGCATTGTCTTGCTAAAAAAGGCGGCGGTGTTGGCAGGTAAGAATATTTTCGTAACTTCGCATCGGTTTTGCGAGGAGCATTGTCCTCGACTGAGCCGGAATGGCCTCATAGTTCAAGGGATAGAACGGGAGTTTCCTAAACTCTAAATTTCAGTTCGAGTCTGAGTGAGGCCACAGATGCCACCCCCGATTTTCAAGAATCGAGGGTGGCTTTGTTTTTTTAGGCATGAATGCCTAATTTTGGAGGGTATGTTCGACATAATCATAATTACAATTGCCGTATTCGCGTTCGTAAGCGGATTTCGGCGAGGGCTGATTGGCGAATTGGCAGGGCTTGTGGCCTTGGCATTGGGGCTTTATGGTGCAGCCCGCTTTTGTCCTCAGACTGAGGAACTTATCTCGCCATATTTGGCGGGAACCCCGACGAGCTTGATAGCCTTTGCCGTGACGCTCGTAGTGATTGTTATCCTTGTCCATTTCGTTTCCTCGCTTGCGACGCGCTTTCTCTCGATGGTCGCGCTCTCTATCCCAAACAAGATTTTGGGCGGGGCGTTCTCTGTCGTCAAGGTTTTGCTTGTGGTCAGCTGCGTTATTGGCTTGGCCAATAGGCTGTGGCCGGGCGATGGGGGCATCTTCTCGGAAGAGCAAAAGAAGGAAATGGTGACATATAAATACATTGAGCCGATTTCGTCGTACGTCTTCCCGTATATCGATAAGTGCGTGGAGGCGGTGCGTGAAGCAGGAGAGGCTATTGACAAACAGCCATAGATTACGCCACAAAAAATCTACAACTAATTTTACCCAAGAATATGGCGGATAAACACTTAGTGATAATGGCGGGAGGCATAGGAAGCCGTTTTTGGCCCATGAGCCGTCCCGACAACCCAAAGCAATTTATCGACATACTCGGAGTCGGGCGGACGCTCCTTCAGCTCACGGCCGACCGTTTTGGAGACGAGTTTGCGCCCGACCATACGTGGATTGTGACCTCGGCAAACTATCAGGCCATTGTGCGTGAGCAGCTGCCCTCTTTGCCGTCGGACAACATACTTCTTGAGCCATGCATGCGCAACACGGCCCCATGCATTGCCTACGTCATTTGGAAAATTCGCCAGCGGTATCCCGATGCCGTTGTCGTCGTCTCGCCGTCCGACCATTTTGTCGTCAATACCGACGAGTTCCGCCGCATTGTCTCGCAAGGACTTGATTTTGTGAGCGGTACGTCGAAAGTGCTGACCCTTGGAATGACCCCTACGCGCCCTGAGACGGGCTACGGCTACATCCAAGGTGGCGAAGCATCGGAAGGTGGAATTCTAACCGTCAAGGCCTTCAAAGAGAAGCCGTCGCACGATGTGGCAATTGGCTATCTTGCCGAGGGCGGCTACTATTGGAACTCGGGAATCTTCCTCTGGGAGGCCAAGACTGCCGAGGCGGCCCTGCGTAAGTTCCAACCCGAGGTGGCCGCAAAGATTGACGAGATGGCGGTGGACTTCTACACCGAGCGCGAGGCGGAGACTGTGGAACGTGTTTTCCCCCAATGCCCCAGTATATCAATTGACTACGCCGTCATGGAGCCGCTTGGCGGGTCCGATGTTGAGCTTCTCGGGCGGAAAGGCGGCGTGTGCGTCCTCCCCGCCAATTTCGGATGGTCGGACCTCGGCACGTGGGGCTCTCTCCACAATCAGCTGACCAAGGATGCCGACGGAAATGCCACCGCCGGAAGCGGCAACATCAGTTTCATCGAGAGCCACGATTGCATTGTCCGCACATCGAGCGGGCTCGACATTGTGGTGCAGGGTCTTGAGGGTTACATCGTGGCCGAAGATAAGGGAACACTCCTGATATGCAAAAAAGACCAGGAACAAAGGATAAAGCAATTTAGCGAGACGTTAAAAAATCATTAAATTTGTAATCCTTGGATTTGACCGCTAATTCTGGTGGCAAAGCAGAGGAGCATTTTTATGGAGACAGCAGAAAAACTAAGTGTTAGAGGGCGTTTCGTCAAGTCGCTTATCTCGGCGGCGGTGGTGCTCATTGCGTGTGTGTCATATTTTGTGGCAGTATACGTCTATTACAGGAACGCATATCCGTCCGCATTAGCCTTGTTGTTCAGCCGCGATATGCTGCTGACATTCTTGCTCATTGCCATTATTTGGAGCACGGCGGAGATGTCGCTTAAGCTCAATGAGGTGTACCGAAGCCGTCCGTATAGCTACATATTGATTCTTCACGTCCTTGAGAACATCATTGGCGTGGCTTGTTTGCTATTGTGCATGGTCGTCTTTGGGCTTCCGAACTACGGGCGTATGGTGTTGGCCCTGTTTTGGGGACTTTCCATAGTGTTGTCGTTCGGGTCGAAGATTGTCTTCTACCACGTGTTGCGAAATATGCGGCGCAAAGGGCGCAACATGAGGAGCGTCCTCTTCGTTTGCGACCGTAGCGGTGAGCGGCTTTTGGCTCTCATCAATCGCCACTATGAGTGGGGCTATAAGGTTGTCGGCGTTATTGGCGACGACTACATAATGAACAAGCTCGACGGTAAGCTCCCGACCTATCCGATTAACACTGCGGACATTGGGGCAATTCTTTCGCAAAAGATTGACGAGGTAATCTATGCGCGTGACGATGTCAATTCGGCGGACATTGTCCACCTTCTCGAAGTGTGTCAGGATTACGGCATCACGTTCCGTCTATACTCTACGTTCTTGAACCGTATGTCCAGCTCCGCATACGTCCGCTACTTCGACACGAATGCCGTTCTGACCATATCTAATATGCCGTCGAACTACGTCGGTCTGCTGTTCAAACGATTCATCGACATCCTCATTTCGCTTGGTGTGATTCTCGTGGGGCTGCCTTTCTTCCTTATTATCGCGCTGCTCATCAAAATCGACAGCAAAGGCCCCATATTCTTCATGCAAAAGAGGTCGGGACTTCGTGGCCGCGTGTTCGAGGTCTTCAAGTTCCGCACCATGGTGGTCAACGCCGAGCAGCTTAAGAAAGACCTCATGAGCCAGAACGAGATGTCGGGCCCCGTCTTCAAGATGACTAACGACCCCCGCATCACGCGCGTAGGGCGAATCCTCCGCAAGACGGGCATCGACGAGTTCCCCCAGTTCCTCAATGTCTTCCTGGGCGACATGAGCATCGTAGGTCCTCGCCCGCCACTACCATCCGAGGTCGCCCAATACGAGCGATGGCAGATGCGAAGGCTGGCCATGAAGCCCGGAATCACCTGCATCTGGCAGGTAGCTCCAAACCGAAACTCGATTTCTTTTGAAGATTGGATGAAGATGGACATGGAGTATATCGACAACTGGTCGCTGACGCTCGATTTCCTCTTGATGTTCAAGACGGCCGCCACTATTCTCCGTGCCGACGGCAAGTGACGCCTCGCCTGTCATCACCAAACACCCAACAATGTCAACAAACAAGAATTCCGTAAGGAAGAAAATCATAATGTGGTGCGCCCTCGCCCTCGTGGCGGGTGGCGCATGTGCCATTTATTTGGCTGTCCGCCCCAACGTCCCCAACGAGAAGAAAATGGCTCGCATAATGGCCGACCTCTACATGGCCGATGCCATCCTCCAAGAGGTCTCCACAAAAGGGCCGAAAGACAAGACCATCGAGAACACATACCACACAGTATTAGACCATTACGGTCTCACGAAGGCTCAATACGACTCCGTCCTCGCCTGGTATTCGCACCATCCCAATAAGATGTCGTCAGTCTATGAGCGAACCATTGCCATCCTCTCCCAACGCGAGGAGAAGGTCAAGGCTATTGCCAACCTCACCGACTCCATAGCCTCAGCCATAGAGGCGCAAAACGACTCTATTACAGTAACTTACCCTCTGCCCAAGTCGGTCGTCCTCCCTCTCGACGAGAAGGCCGATAGCCTCAAGAAAAACCTTTTCCCAAATTCCAAACGCTACGAGAGCTTCGCCTTCAACATTGAGCTCGACTCGCTGAAAGGCGGACGGCTTCACCTCAGCCAACGGTACTCCATCACGAAGACGCTCGACACCGAGACTACAGCCTTCGCCCGCCTCATCGTCTCATACGCCGATACGACAGAGACTCGCGACTCCGTACGCTTGGAGACAAACCGGCGCATTACGCAACGCATCTCGGAGCTTCGCGCGCAGCTCAAGCCCGATGCCGTGGCAGTGGGCGTCAAGGTCGTCCTCTTTGAGGATAAGAGGCTGAAAGACATGAGGGTCGCCATGAGGGAAATCAAGCTCACCTATAAGCCCTACGACATCGTTGACACAACAAACTATGATAATATCTTGCCATCTCTGTTTGCATACTGACGGCTCGTTTGGGCGATTCCCTGTTGCTGAGGTCGATTCTGACGGGCGTGTCAAGTCGTTGACCCTCAATCCCGAAGGGCCGCAAGAGATAGGGGGCATGATTTTCGCAGGTGGCGTAATGTTATGCGGCGTCCCCGACGGTGTACGTGGCGTTTCGGCAACAAGTCGAGAAGATTTCGCTCAGCAGATGTCTGCGTTTGGGGTGGAGGTGGGGCGTGGTCCCCTGTGCGTCATGCGTGGTGCGGACCTCAACACTTTCTGCGGTTCTTTCATAAAACAATCACACTTCTGACCATCTCTCGTGCAAAGACGATTTTCAATACAACCCTTGCGTCCGGCTTTCGCCCCTGCGACACTTGTTGCGGCAGTGTTGCTCTGCCTCATCGTGGCGGCCTGTTCAACAAAGCACAACACGTGGCTAAGCCGCGGCTATCAGCGTCTTTCGTCGCATTACAACGTATATTTCAACGGTGTAGAGGCCTTCGATGCGGGAATCGACAAGATTCGCACCGCAACGCGCAATGATTATAGCCACGTCCTCCCCGTCTACGAGTTCTCAAACTCCCAAAACTCCTCCATCGCCGCGAGTGACATGGAGACGGCACTCAAAAAATCCCACAAGCTCGTCCAACTTCACTCCATAACCGTCAAGCCCGCCAAGCGCGAAGGCACAATGACCGAAGAGGAGAAGCGTTTCCGCGCCAAGGAGGAGTACAACCCATACGTGCCAGAGGCATACCTCCTCATGGGGAAAGCCAATGTCGTAATCCACGAGGAACGCGAGGCCATAGAGACATTCGACTATCTCGCCCGCAAGCACGAGGGCGAAGAGCCAACCTACGAGGCCAAGATATGGGCGGCCATAGCCTACACGCAGCTCGGCCTGTACCACAATGCAGTGGCCGCTCTTAAGAGCTATGACATGGATGGCGTAGCCCCCGACCGCCTATACGCCGACTTCCAAGCGGCATACGCCAACATATACATCTCCCAAGGCCTATGGGCCGAGGCCGTGCCATATATCGAGAAGGCCGCCGCCGAGACGCGCGACAAGCATTGCCGCACTCGCTACACCTACATCTTGGCGCAATTGTATCGCCTCATTGGCGAGCGTCAGAAGGCCGCGCCACTCTTCCTGAAGCTCTCGCGCCAGATGGGCAACTACGACATGGCCTTTGCCGCAAAGCTCGACCTCGCCACCGTAGCCTCTACGCCCGAAGAGTTGCAACAGGCAGAGAAAACCCTCGCGCGCATGGCGCGTGACCCCAAAAACGCCGACCAGCTCGACCAGGTCTATTACGCCATTGGCAATCTCGAAAACTCCAAAGGCCATAAGGACAAGGCCATCGACTCGTTCAATAAGTCCGTTGCCGCATCGGTTGGCAATGATAATCAGAAGGGCCTCTCTTTCCTGGCTTTGGCGGACTTGTACCAGGCTGAGCCTCTTTACATTGAGTCCTCCACGTCGCTCGACAGCGCATCGGCATATCTCGCATCGTCCAACGACCGCAAGGCGGAGGCCGACCTCCGCTCCCGCAAGTTGAAGCCCCTTGCCGACGAGCTTCGCATAATTCGCGACAATGACTCGACGCTCGCCCTCGCGCGCATGAACTCCGAGGAGCGCAACGAGCGGCTCGACGCAATTGCAAAGGAACACAACAGGCGCATTGAGGCTGAACGCGAGATACGCGAGGCCGAAGAGGCCAACGCCATGAGCCAAAGCGACTTCTATCAAGTGGAGCAGAGTATGCGCAGCGGCTCAGGTCAGTCGTCATGGTACTTCTACAACGCCCAGCTCGTCACGGCCGGTAAGGCGACGTTCCGCTCCCGATGGGGCAATCGTCGCAATGAGGACAATTGGCGACGCTCCGACAAGTCGTCCACAGATGCCATGATGGGCGGCGACGATGCCGCAGCCGACGGCAATCAGGCAGAAGAGGTCCGTACGCAGATTGAGAAGCAGGACCAGGCTACTCGCCTTTGGACGCGTGAGTCGCTCATGGCCGGGCTTCCCCTCACGCCCGAGGCGCAATCGGTCAATGAGGCGCAGACGGCCAAAGCCCTCCTCCGCAGTGCGGAGTTGCTCTATAACGACATCGAAGACTACGACCTCTGCGCCCAACAGCTTGAGACATACCTCCGACGCTTTGGCGGCTCCGAGCGCGAGTACGATGCCCTTGCGCTCCTCCATTTTGCGCAGCAGAAGCAAGGCAATACGGCAGGTCTTGCCCAGACAGACGCGCGCATAGCTCGTCAATATCCGCAAAGCCTCCTGGCCCAAAGCCTTGCCGACCCGTCGTTCATGTCGCGCCGTCAGGCAGACCACGACAGCCGCGAGGCCGCATATCGTCAGGCGTACGCCACCTATCTCTCCGGTCAGTTTGCCGAGGCGGAGGCCATGGCTTCCGCTGGTCTCCAAACACCCGACCCCGAGGCTGAGCAACGCCCGCAGTATATGCTTGTCCGTGCAATGTCGCGAGCCAAGCAGGGCAATGCCGACGGCTTCCGTGCCGACCTGACGGACATCACGACATCTTTTGCCGGCACTCCGCAAGACTCAATTGCCCGCATCCTCCTCGCCATGATGGACAAGGGGCTCTCGCCCGTGCGCCATACCGACTATGCGTCGCCTCTCCATAGCTACGACGCTTTGGCTGACTCAGCGGCTGCGCCGAGGACGGTGAATTATGTCTACGAACCCGATTCTACGCACGTGATTCTCTGCCTTATCGACGACGGCAAGAAGAACGACGCGCTCTTTACAATTGCCGACTACAATTTCTCCAACTTCATAACGACTGACTACGACATTGCCACACCAACCCTTCACGGTGGGCGGCAGGCCGTTGTCATCTCGTCCTTCAAGAATCGTCGCGATGCCGAGGTCTATCTCTACGCCATTCGTAAGCAGTCGTTCTGGAAACGGCTCTCCGACACGCCTCTGCCCCGCATATATATGCTTAGCGAGACGAATATGCGCCTCTGCGCCGTCGAGGGCATAAACGAGGCGTTCTTGCAGTTCATGAAGGATAATTACGGTTTGTAAAAGATTGAATGTCACAAAGTTGTTGCGCACGTGAAAAAGAAAATCCTCTGGGTGGACGATGAGATTTCAGCGTTCAGCGCCCACATTAGTTACCTCGAAAAAGAGGGTTATAGCGTCGTGACCGAGACCAACGGCGACGATGCCGTGGAGACCTTTACAAACGAGTCTGTCGACCTCGTCCTTCTTGACCAAAATATGCCGGGCATGAGCGGTATCGATACGCTTGCCGCAATGAAGCGCCTGAAGTCGTCCGTGCCAATTGTCATGGTGACCAAGAATGAGGATACGGACACGGTGAAAAGCGCGTTTGGCAACATGGCCGACGGTTTCATTGTCAAGCCATGCAATATTCCCCAGCTCAGTGCGACAGTTATCATGACGCTCGACAAAAAGTCTATTGTTGAGCAGACGGTTGTCGAGGCGTTCAATCGCGACTATGGGCGTTTGTCGCAAGAGGTGGGGCTGTGCCGCACGTTTGACGAGTGGAAGAGCCTCTATGCGAAGATTGTGGAATGGGAGCTGAAGTTGCCCAACGACAGTGTCGGGATGCTTCTCGACCTTAAGACCGAGGCCAATGCGCAGTTCTGCAAGTTCGTGAAGAACAACTACCTGTCGTGGGTAGGTGCCGAGCGAGGAGCCGATGCGCCCCACACGTCCGACCGTCTCCTGAGCGATGTAGTCAAGCCCTGCCTGATGAAGGGCGAGAAGGTGGCCCTCGTCGTGATAGACAATTTCCGTCTCGACCAGTGGGAGATAATCCGCCCCGACTTGGAGAAGGACTTCGACATCAAGACCGATGCCTATTGCTCCATCCTCCCGACCTCTACGGCCTTTTCGCGCAATGCCATATTTTCGGGGCTTCTTCCTGCCGACATCAAGAAGCTCTATCCGCAATATTGGGTAGACGATGCCTCCGAGGCGCACAATATGAATGAGTTCGAGCGCGAACTCCTTGCCGATTATTTCAAGAGGCAACGCCTCAACAGGACGAATTCCTATTATAAGGTCCTCACCAACTCCAGCGCCGAGAATTATATCAAGGGTTTCGCCGGATCCAAAGGTCATCCGGGCTACAAGTCCAACGACCTCAATGCCTTAGTCTTCAACTTTGCCGACGCCCTATCCCACTTGCTCACAGCCAATCATACGGTTAAGGACCTCGCCCCTGACGACTCCGCATATCGCAATCTGACCCGCCTATGGTTCGTGAATGGCGTCATGCACAAGGTCTTGCTCTTGCTCCGCGACAATGGTTTCAAGATTATTCTGACCACGGACCACGGGACAATTCGCGTCCATAAGCCAATCGAGGTGGCTGGCCCAAACCTCAATAGCAATCCTCGCTACAAGGCGGGAATAAAGCTAAAATACAAAGAGAAGGAGGTCTTCGCCTTGCAGGGTAGGGATATTCAGAGAGCAGGTCTCCCCATAAGGAGCATTGCGGACGAGTACATCTTTGCGCCAGAAGACGGTTTCTTTGTGTACAACAACAATAAGAAGGGCGACATAATCGACGAGTTCAGCGACTCGCTTCAGCATGGCGGCGTCTCAATGGAGGAGATGATTCTGCCCCTCGTGACGCTCTCAAAGAAAGAGTAGCCAATCAATAAAAAATGGATCGATGTCATCAACGACACCGACCCACATCATCAAAAATATACCACAAAAAATCAACCTATTTAAGCTATCGGATGTATAGTCATTGCTTTAGGGCGTTCCCTCTTATGACGAAACAAAGGTATGCAATGTCGCCTCCCTCAGCGTATGGTGTTTTAGCATATTTGGTAGGTCTATCTTGCGACGGCAATTTTATTATGGTGGAAGAATTGCCGTGAAAATGGGGGAGGAATCGCTGTTTAGATGTCTTAAACGACTGAAAATAAAGTGCTTTTGACGGTGGATGAAAAACCCCACTGCCCTCGGTCAAGCAAATGAAAAAATCAATCACCTCAAAATGCGCATGTACGGTGTCCGGCGTTTCCGCCCGTCCCCTCCTCAGCCAATCGCTTCACGACGTTCATTGATTTTTCTCCGACGATGACACCCGCCACACGCTTTTTTGCATAAGATATGCGGGCGAGGCTTGTAGCCTAAATGGCTAAGCAAAAATAAATCCATACATTTGCACTTCGTAACGCCGCGGCATCCTTCAGTCCGCGTAAGAACACACGAAAACAACACACAAAACGCCACTTGCCAACAAATGAAACATGGCTACGGCGTACAAGGCAAAAAACAGAATAATACAATAATGAAAAAACTGTTGCTGGCGCTCTCTCTCGTATGCGCTTTTGCGCTCGAGTCCGTGGCGCAAACAGAGTTCCACTGGGGTTTTAAGGGTGGTCTCAACTTCACTACCGTCGACAGTGATGCCGACGACTTCCAAGCCCGCATGGGACAATGGGGTGTTCTCTGCCGATGGAACATAGGTGAGCATTTCGCCATCCAGCCCGAGGTTTTCTACGCACGTACAGGTTTCCGCTCCCTCAAGAAGCTCATCAAGGCTGCCCCCGCCCACGACACCATGAGCGGCGAAGGCTCCCTCCAAAACGAGTGGTTCCACCTCCAGCTCCTCTCCGATAACATTCAGATTCCCGTCATTTTCAAGTACTATCTCCCCGTTAACCTCTTCGGCGACAAGGGTCTCAACATCCATGCCGGTCCGCTCTTCAGCCAGAGGTTCGACTACAAGATTTCTACGTCCGACCACGAGGGCGTTCTTCTCGACCCCGCCCTCACGGGAAATGGCACTCCTTACGTTGACGGCATGCCATACCGCGAGAACAATACCATCAACAATTTCGCTCGTGCTCAGAACAAGACCCAGTTCCATATCGTCACGGGTATCGGCTACGACTCCCCAACGGGTATCGGTGTCGACATCCGTTGGCAGACCGGTATCACGCCCGTATGGAACTCCTCAAGCAAGCATTGCTACAACAAAAACTCGCATGACCGAATCTGGGCAATCTGCTTCAGCTACACGTTCTAACAATTTCGTAAAACATACCCACAATAGGGAGGCGCGGACGCTTTAGTCTGCGCTTCCTTATCGTGTTTTCACA
Organism: Bacteroidales bacterium; assembly: GCA_022768325.1. Classification (GTDB taxonomy): domain Bacteria; phylum Bacteroidota; class Bacteroidia; order Bacteroidales; family Marinilabiliaceae; genus W3P20-009. Next base: position 18,181 of record JALEMI010000002.1, on the reverse strand, counting down.
TAACCATCTCAACCTTAGAGTAATAATGGGACTCCAATGCGGCATTGTCGGCCTGCCCAACGTGGGCAAGTCCACCCTTTTCAATTGCCTCTCCAACGCCAAGGCCCAGTCGGCCAATTTCCCCTTCTGTACCATTGAGCCAAATGTCGGCGTCATCACCGTACCCGACAACCGACTTGAGGTCCTCAACGAAATAGAGCACCCTGCGCAAGTTGTACCCACAACTGTCGAGATTGTCGACATTGCGGGCCTCGTAAAGGGCGCAAGCAAAGGTGAGGGTCTTGGCAATAAGTTCCTCGCCAATATCCGCGAGACCGACGCCATTATCCACGTGCTCCGTTGCTTCGACGACGACAACATCACCCACGTCGACGGCTCTATCGACCCCGTACGCGACAAGGAGGTAATCGACACCGAGCTCCAAATCAAGGACCTGGAAACCGTCGAGGCCCGCATAGCCAAGTGCGAGAAGCAGGCCATCTCGGGCAAGGATGCCGACGCCAAGAAGTTGCTCGATCTGCTCCTCCGCTATCGCGAGGCCCTCAACGCGGGGCAAAACCTCCGCTCCGTAGAGCTGAGCGAACCCGAGCAGAAGCTCGACCGCGAGCTTTTCCTCCTCACCCGCAAGCCCGTGATTTACGTCTGCAACGTCGACGAGGGCAGCATCAACAAGGGTAACCACCACGTCGATGCCGTCCGCGAAAAGGTCAAGGGCGAAGGGGCAGAGGTCCTCGTCATTGCCGCACAGACCGAGAGCGAAATTGCAGAACTCGAGACCTACGAGGAGCGCAAGGAGTTCCTCGACGACCTGGGTCTCGAAGAGAGCGGTGTCGCCAAGCTCATCCGCGCCGCATACGCTCTCCTCAACCTCCGCACCTTCTTCACCGTCGGCCCTAAGGAGGTCAGGGCCTGGACGTTCCATGCGGGCGACAAAGCTCCGCAGGCCGCCGGCGTAATCCACACAGATTTCGAGAAGGGCTTCATACGCGCCGAGGTGATTAAGTATGACGACTTCGTCGCACTCAAGAGCGAGGCCGCTTGCCGAGAGGCCGGAAAACTCGGTATTGAAGGCAAGGACTACGTGGTTCAAGACGGCGACATCATGCACTTCCGTTTCAACGTCTAACACACAAAATTTGCAGCCCACAACCATGGCAGCTATCACCGTAAAACCCTCAATTCCAAAAGGTACACGCGACTTCGGCCCTGCCGAGATGACGCGACGAAACTATATATTCGACACCATCAGGAAGGTCTTCCGTCGCTATGGCTATCAGCCCATCGAGACCCCGGCCATGGAGAACCTCTCAACCCTCCTCGGCAAGTATGGCGACGAGGGCGATAAGCTCCTCTTCAAGATTCTCAACTCAGGCGATTTCCTCTCATCCGCAGGCGGCCCTCTCCCAGCCAATCCCGAGAAAGCCGCGCTGATGATTTCCGAGAAGGGCCTCCGTTACGACCTCACCGTCCCCTTCGCCCGTTACGTCGTGCAGCACCAGTCCGAGCTGACCTTCCCCTTCAAGCGTTTCCAGATTCAGCCCGTCTGGCGAGCCGACCGTCCTCAGAAGGGCCGCTATCGCGAGTTCTACCAGTGCGATGTCGATGTTGTCGGCACAAACTCCCTCCTTTGCGAGGTTGAGCTGGTGCAGATTGCCGCCGATGTCTTCAAGGCTCTCGGCATCAATGTCTGCCTCAAGATCAACAACCGCAAGATTCTTGCGGGCATGGCAGAGGCCATTGGCGCCCCCGACAAGATGATGGACATCACCGTCGCCATCGATAAGCTCGACAAAATAGGTCTCGACAATGTCAACGAGGAGCTTCGCGCCGACGGTCTCTCCGACGAGCAGGTAGAGGCTCTTCAGCCCATCCTCGGTCTCGCCGGCGGCAAGGAGGAGAAGCTCGCCGGCCTGGAGAAAATCCTGACAAGCGAGGTCGGCAAGAAGGGCATTGAGGAGGTTCGTACCCTCTTCGGCTACATCGACGCCCTCGGTGTCGACATCAAGACGGAGCTGGACCTCACCCTCGCCCGTGGACTCAATTACTATACGGGAGCCATTTTCGAGGTTAAGGCTCTCGATACTGAGATTGGCTCAATATCGGGCGGCGGCAGGTACGACAATCTCACGGGAATCTTCGGTCTCGACGGTCTCTCGGGTGTCGGCATCTCTTTCGGAGCCGACCGCATTTACGATGTCATGACGCGTCTTGACCTCTTCCCCAGCGAGGCCAATGCGGCTACCGATGTCCTCGTGGCCAACTTTGGCGGCGACGACGAGATGTATAGCCTCAAGGTTCTCGCGCGTCTTCGCGCAGAGGGGCTTTCCGGAGAGATTTACCCTGAGCCAGCAAAGATGAAGAAGCAGATGGGCTATGCCGATAAGCGCGGCATCCGTTTTGTAGTCCTCTGCGGTGAGAATGAGCGACTTGCGCAGTCTGTGACAATCAAGGACATGGCCGCTGGAGAGCAGAAGACAGTCTCCATCGACGAGGCCATCGCAATCATAAAAGGTTAGCGTCACGGTTCTTTCATAATAGCTGCGTCTCCCTGACGCGCAAAAAAGTCCTCAAGGTGGGATGGTCTCTTGACTGTCCCACCTTATTCATATCCCCCCACTCGGGGAGAAGCGGCATCCTCGCCGCTCAAGGAAGACCGGTCTCCCCGTGTCGTTCCGTCCTCACTTCCCCTCTCTCTCCAATCTCCATAAGATAGTCCTCAGCAATGTATTTGTCGCTATAAATGTACAGCCCCGTGCTGCGGTCGTGGAACATTTTGCACGTTGTGCTGTGGTAGAAATTTTTGAGGGCTTGAAGCGGGGTTGTGCCTGTCGCATCGGCTATGATGCAAGCTATGTTTCCCATGCGGCTCCATCTGAGTATGTCGAGGACCTCTTTGCTGTAGTTGTCCATTATTCTTATAGTTTCTTTGCAACGGTGAAATCTACGTAAGTGAGGTGTCTGTCAAGCAGTTCTTGGTTCAAGAGGCAAATCTGATTGTTAGGATGTACGTAACGTAGGCGGTTGAGAGCCACTCTTTCCGGTATCAGTTTGTTAATGTAAAGGTCGACGGTGTCAATCACACGGTCGTCCGCCACTCCTCCTTCGATGTAGTCATATTCTCTCCATACTGGTATTCCTTTACGACATGCCACAACAAAGTTAAGCCAATCTCTGTTGTATCGCCTGAAAATCAAGGTGTTTGCTACTCTGAATAGTTTTTTACGTTCTAAAATGTATATGTTGACTATGGCTCGAGTGTGCATTTTCCCTGCGCGGCGCAGTGCCCACATCGTAGCCTGATCGTACATGTTAGTCATGTAAAAGCCAGGCCCGAAGTCAAGGTTTTGACGGCCAACGCCGCACAATGGTTTTTCGACAATTACCGACGATGCGTGGTATACCTCAATCTTGTCCATCGTTTTTCGTTTTTTCGCTCTCCCAAAATTCAAGTGTCTCTACGATGTCGTCGGTTAGGTTCGGTCTGCTTTCTGTATGAAGTGCGTCGTAGTGGGCGTATATGTAGTTGTCCACAAGGTCCACTGCTTCCATTCTGTCAAGCATCTCTTCAGGGCTGCAACCGACTCGCTCGGCTGTGCTTTCTATGCAAGACGCGATGAAAACAATCTTTATCTTTTCGTCTGTTTGTTCAGTCCAAGGTTCCATCTGGTAAGAATTGTGCAAGCTAAAAGTGACTTCTGAGTAGCTCTTCCCGCTTCCTGCGAATATAGTTTTTTTTTTACTATCGTGACGGTCCCGGTTGCCATACCCCAAGACACGCCATGCGACAGCCAACCCCGTTCCCCGTCACACCCAAGGCAGGCCGCAATGCCATACCTATAGTAACCGTGTACACATGCGTATCGGGTGTATACGGCTTTGGCGTTAGCGGTGAGCATCCCCCGCCGCTCGATGAGTGACAGCCTCCCGACCGTCCTCACATTCCTCTCCACATCATCGGTAAAGCACGTAAAATTTTCCACCACCACGCTTTTTTTGCCCACTGGTTATTGATTTTTCTGACAAAGTTTTTCATATTTGCACTGAACAAAATGAAATAAACATCCGATGCTAAGCATTAACAATATATGGTGGTGGCGCATCTCTTACTTTCAATCCCGGAGGTAAGCGCTCGTCACTGTACCCACGCATACAGAGCCTTGTCGATAACTCCGGCAAGGCTCTTTCTTTTTCCCCCCTTTATAAACAACGACAATAAAAACAAACCTTAAATGGCCACTTTTAAATACCATACGGAATCTCTCACAATGTTGGGCGACCTCCACACCCCCGTCGGTGTCTACATGAGGTTGCGAGATCTTTTTCCGCAAAGCATTCTCATGGAGTGCTCAGATTATCACGGCGGCGACAATGCCCGCTCTTTCATTGGGGTTGAGCCAATTGCGCGGGTGCAAGTAGGTCACGGTCTCGCCGAGTGCCTTTTCCCCGACGGCTCAAAACTCGCTAAGCCCATTGCACAAGATTTCGCCGCGGCCGATGCCATAAACCTGTTCCTCAACTCGTTCCAAGTCCAGGGCAACGGACACGCCGGCCTCTTTGGCTACACCACTTTCAACGCCGTACGATACTTTGAGGGAATTGACATCAAGGACGAGAAACACCCGCAATACGATGCGCCAGACATTCTCTACATCCTTTTCAAGACAATTGTCGAGTTCGACCATTTTAATAATCAGATGCGGATTGTCTCCCTCGTGCCCGATGGTCAGTCAACCGACACCAGCATTGAGAAAGCCGTCTCCGCTCTTCGCCGCTCCGATGTCCGCACCTACGATTTCCACCCTGTGGGCGAGACGACAAGCCCCCTCACCGACGAGCAGCACAAAGCCAATATCCGTAAGGGCATAGCCCATTGCCTCCGAGGCGATGTTTTCCAGATTGTCCTCTCCCGACGTTTCGTCCAAAAGTACGAGGGCGACGATTTCAAGCTCTACCGCGCCCTCCGAAGCATCAATCCCTCGCCATACCTTTTCTATCTCGACATGGGCGGTTTCCGAATCTTCGGCTCTTCGCCCGAGACCCACTGCCGAATCGATGGCAGCTCCCGCCGCGCATACATTGACCCGATTGCGGGAACTACCCGCCGCACGGGCGACCCCGAGCAAGATGCCCGAAACGCCCAGTATTTGCGTGACGACCCTAAGGAGAACGCCGAGCACGTCATGCTTGTCGACCTCGCCCGCAATGACCTTAGCCGCAATTGCCACGGCGTGAAGGTCGATTTCTACAAGGATATGCAGTATTACAGCCACGTCATTCACCTTGTGAGCCGCGTCAGCGGTACTCTCGACGAGGGTGCCGATCCCGTCAAGGCCTTTGTGGACACGTTCCCGGCGGGGACGCTCTCGGGCGCGCCAAAGGTCAGGGCCATGCAGCTCATCAGCGAGATTGAGCCCCACAACCGCGGAGCCTACGGCGGATGCGTCGGCAGCATTGGCTTCGACGGCTCGCTCAATCAGGCCATCACCATCCGCACCTTCGTCAGCCGCAACGGCGAGCTGTGGTTCCAAGCCGGTGGCGGAATCGTTGCCAAGAGCGACGAGGACTACGAGCTTCAAGAGGTGAACAATAAGCTCGGCGCCCTCCGAAAGGCCATCTTCATCGCCGAAAAATTGTAATTCTGAAACAGCTTTAGTCATGAAAATCGTCATCGTCGATAATTACGACTCTTTTACATACAACCTCTCCCACCTCATCAAGGAGTTGGGTGCTGAGGTCCACGTGGTTCGCAACGACCAATTCCTTCTCCCCGACCTTGAGCAATTCGATAAGATTGTCCTCTCCCCTGGCCCGGGCATCCCGAGCGAGGCGGGTCTGCTGCTCGATGTCATCAAGACCTATGCGGGGCGCAAGCCTATCCTGGGCGTATGCCTCGGTCATCAGGCCATAGGCGAGTTCTTTGGCGGCAAGCTCGTCAACCTTAGCGATGTTTTTCACGGGGTGCAGACGCCGGCCCTCATTGCCCAACCTGCCGATAGCATCTTTGCCGGGCTTCCAGCCGAGATTCCCGTAGGCCGTTACCACTCGTGGGTTGTCAGTGCCGAGGGCTTCCCCGATTGTCTGGAGGTCACGGCCACGAGCCCCGAGGGGCAGGTCATGGCTCTCCGCCACAAGTCTCTCGATGTCCGAGGCATCCAGTTCCACCCCGAGAGCGTCCTAACGCCCGATGGAGCAAAAATCATCGCCAACTGGCTCAATGACTAATAGTTTAGACGTAATAAAAACACATTCCTCATAAATGAAAGACATTCTCAAAAGGCTCGTCGCCAATGAGAGCCTCTCCGCCGCCGAGACCGAGCAGATAATTATTGGCATCACTCAAGAGGCCTATCCTCCCGAGCAGGTCACCGCTTTCATCATGGCCCTCCAGATGCGCGGAATCACTGTCGACGAGATTCTCGGACTTCGTGCGGGCGTCCTCGCCACGGGTACGAGCGTCAATCTCGACGAGTTTAAGCCCATCGACATTGTCGGCACGGGCGGCGATGGCAAGAATACTTTCAACATCTCCACTTGCTCGTGTTTCGTCGTAGCCGGAGCGGGATACAAGGTCGCCAAGCATGGCAATTACGCCTCGACGTCCGTAAGTGGCGCGTCAAACGTCATCGAGGGGCATGGGGTCAAGTTCTCAGCCGATGAGGCTCGCCTCCGCCGCAGCATCGACCAGTGCGGTGTCGCCTATCTCCATGCGCCGCTCTTTGCCCATGCGCTTAAGTTCGTCAGCGGAATCCGCAAGGCTCTCAAAATCCCGACCTGTTTCAATCTCCTCGGCCCGCTTGTCAATCCGTGCCGCCCCGCTTATCAGGTTCTCGGCGTCGCTAATCTTGACCAGATGAGGCTGTACAACAGTGTCAATCAGCGGCTCGGGATTGGCTATTGCATCGTCAACAGCCTCGACGGCTATGACGAGATTTCTCTCACAGGACCCTTTAAGACCCAGTCGCGGACAATCGAGAAGATTTTCACGCCCGATGAGCTTGGCCTCAAGCAGGTGAACCCCGACGAGATTTGCGGCGGGGTGGGGCAGACCAGGGAAGATGCCCTCCGCGTCTTCGATGCCGTCCTCGCCGGCACGGCCAGCCAAGGTCAGATTGACGTTGTCGTGGCCAATTCGGCTTTCGCAATTCATGCCATCGACCCCGAGAAGCCCATCGAGGAGTGCATAGCCGATGCGCGTGAGTCCATCGCCAGCGGAAGGGCATTGGCTACGCTCAAGAAGTTTGTCGAGCTCAACTCTTAAGGATTATCGCCGCCCAACAATGAGCAATTACCTTGACAAAATAGTGGCTCGCAAGCGCGAGGAGGTGGCCGAGGCCAAGAGCCGACACTCCACGGCCGACCTCATGGCCATGATTGCCGATGCGCCCACGCCTCTCCCCTTTGCCCAAAGCATCCGCCAACGGAACGGCATAATTGCCGAGTTCAAGAGGAAGTCGCCCTCCAAGGGCGTAATCCATGAGGGCATCATGCCGCGCGATGTCGTAGGCGCATATTCCGAGGCGGGGGTCAGTGCCATCTCGTGCCTCACGGACACCGATTTCTTTGGCGGCTCGCTTGCCGACCTCCACGAGGCCGTGTCCTACGCCTCCGTCCCCGTGCTGCGCAAGGAGTTCGTCATCGACGAGGTTCAGCTTCTTGAGGCAAGAGCCTACGGCGCGTCGGCAGTGCTTCTCATTGCCGCAATCCTTACGTCGGACGAGGCTCGCCATTTGGCTCTGACGGCCAAGCAACTTGGTCTTGAGGTCCTGATGGAGCTTCATGGCGAGGATGAGGTGGGCTATGTCTCCGAGGGCGTCACGGTGGCGGGAATCAACAACCGCGACTTGCGCACGTTCACTGTCGACCTCGACCACTCCATCCGCGTAAGCCATCTCTTGCCGGCCGACCTTCCCCGAATCTCCGAGAGCGGAATACGCGGAATTGACGACATGGTGCGCCTGCGCCGCGCTGGCTTCGACGGCTTCCTCATCGGAGAGTGCTTCATGCGCGAGGCGAATCCCGGCGAGGCGTGCAAGCTGTTGTGCCACGACTACGCCAAGGCTATGAACATTTAACTAAACAAAAGAACAAGGTTATGGATAGAAAACTGAAAATCAAGGTCTGCGGAATGACCGACATCGACAATATCAGTCGCATCCTCTTCCTCGAACCGGACTACATGGGCTTCATCTTCTACCCCAAGTCGCCCCGCTACGTAGTCGGAAAGCTCAATCCCGATATGCTCTCCATAATCCCGCCCTCGGTCAAGCGCACAGGAGTATTTGTCAACGCCTCCGAGATGTATATCCGCGACGCCATCAATACCTACGGCCTCTCAGCCGTCCAGATGCATGGCAACGAGAAGCCGCGCCAATGCGCACGTATCCGCGACCTCGGTGTCGAGGTTATCAAGGCGTTCCACATTGGCGATGCCCACGACTTCGAGAGCGTATGGGACTATACGGAGGTGGTGGACTATTATCTCTTCGACAACAAGACGCCCGACTTCGGCGGCACGGGGCAGCAGTTCGATTGGCAACTCATTCTCCGCCAGCCTCTCCGTATGCCGTGGATTTTGGCGGGAGGAATTGGTCCCGAGAATATTGTCGAGGCGGCGCAAAGCGGGGCAATGATGCTCGACCTCAACAGCCGTTTTGAGTCCGCGCCAGGCATCAAGGACTACGACCTGCTCAACGAGGCAATTTCAAGAATTGAATAACAACAAGAAAATCAACACATTCCCTCATGTCTAAATATCAAGTGACCCCCGATGGCAATTATGGCCGATATGGTGGTGCATGGGTTCCCGAGATGCTATATCCCAACGTGGAACGGCTTCGCCGAGAATATCTCAAGATTCTCGATTCCGACGAGTTCAAGAGCCAATATTTTGGCTTGCTCCGCGACTATGTAGGTCGCCCTACGCCGCTGACTTTCGCCAAGAGGATTTCTGAAATCTTCGGCGCGAATATCTATCTCAAACGCGAGGACCTCGCCCACACGGGTGCCCATAAGATTAACAACGCGCTCGGTCAGGTCATCATGGCCAAGATGATGGGCAAGGACCGCATAATTGCCGAGACGGGTGCCGGTCAGCACGGCGTGGCCACGGCGACAGCTTGCGCCCTGCTCGGGGTCAAGTGCCTCGTCTACATGGGTTCTCTCGACATCGAGAGGCAAGCCCCGAATGTCGCGCGTATGAAGATGCTCGGCGCGGAGGTCGTACCCGCCACGAGCGGCAATTGCACCCTGAAGGATGCGACGAACGAGGCTCTCCGCGACTGGATCTCCAATCCCGAGGACACTTTCTACGTCATTGGCTCTGTTGTTGGCCCGCATCCCTATCCCGACCTCGTGGCTCGTTTGCAGAGCATCATAAGCGAGGAGACCAAGCGCCAGGTGCGTGAGCAGACCGACAAGGATTTGCCCGACTACGTCATCGCTTGCATTGGCGGTGGCAGCAATGCCGCCGGCTCGTTCTACAATTTTCTCGACGACGAGTCCGTCCGCCTCATTGCCGTCGAGGCGGCAGGCCGAGGTCTCGATTCAGGCGACACGGCGGCCTCCATTGCCCGCGGAACGGAGGGCATCATCCACGGCAGCCGCACCATGCTCATGCAGACCGACGACGGCCAAATCACCGAGCCTTACTCCATCTCCGCAGGCCTCGACTATCCCGGTGTCGGCCCGCTCCACGCCTATCTCGCCAGTGTAGGCCGCGAGACGGTTCTCTCCGCCACCGACGACGAGGCTCTTGAGGCCGCCAAGCTGCTCACGCTCAGCGAGGGCATCATCCCCGCCCTCGAGAGCTCTCACGCCCTCGCTGCCCTGCCTAAGCTGAAGTTCAAGAAGGACGACCTCGTCGTCGTGACTGTCTCCGGCCGTGGCGATAAGGATATGCAGACTTACATGAAACGCCTTTTCTAAATATTTATCTCTCTGACAATGAATAGGATTAACGACATTTTCGCCAAGCGCGACGGTCTGCTCTCCATATATTTCACAGCCGGCTACCCCGCCGTAGACGATACCATGACGGTTCTGACGGCTCTTCAACGCGGTGGTGTCGATTTTGTCGAGATAGGAATGCCCTTCTCCGACCCCCTCGCCGATGGCCCCGTAATTCAGAGGGCGAGTCTCGACTCCCTCAACGCTGGTATGTCCATCAAGAAACTCATGGAGCAACTCGACGGAATGAGGGACACCATCACCATCCCCGTTGTCCTGATGGGCTACATCAACCCCGTCATGCACTATGGCGTTGAGCGTTTCCTCGACGATTGCAAGGCGCGTGGCGTTGATGGCGTCATTCTCCCCGACCTCCCCTGGGAGGAGTATCTCGCCAACTATAAGGCCCTCTTCGATGAGCGCGACATCCGTTTCATCCCCCTCATCGCGCCTCAGACACCCGACGACCGCATCCGCCAAATCGATGCCCAAGCCGATGGTTTCATCTACATGGTCGCGTCGGCTGGAATCACGGGCAACATCAAGACTTCCGTCGATTACCGCTCTCGCTATTTCGACCGCATCAACGCCCTCGGCTTGCGCAACAAGCGCATGATCGGATTCGGTGTCAAGGACAAGGCAGGTTTCGACCACGCTTGCGCCCATGCCAACGGCGCGATTATCGGAACCGCTTTCGTCAAGTACATCAAGGAGAACGGCGTCTCCGACAGTTCAATAGCAAAGTTCATCAGTCAAGTGAAAGGGTAGGGCCTCGAGCCCCGCTTTCACCCTCCCTCTCCGTAAGCTGCGTGGGCTTCGGGGAGGGAGTTTTTTTGTGTGAGAGAGAGAGCATAGCCCGGAATTCCCATTTTCCTCATTCTGTCCAAGTTGTCGTCAGAAGGAGCAAACGACGCGATACGTCGGTGCGTTATTGCTTGGAACGAACAAATTGAGCATTTGGCGTATGGTTTGTGTGTATGCTGTTGATGTTGTCCTATAAATCTTATATTTTTGTGTGCGTTCCTTTCAGAAGACGCTCAAGCAATATACTCTCTCAGCAACTACTTAAAACCAATAATAACCAAAATGAGAAGAGAACTTTTGAGAATTCTTTGTGCTTTGGCTTCTGCACTGATTGCAGTATCGACTAAGCGGAGGAAGAGGTTGTTCCATTCAGCAAGTGTGACGAAATGGACGGAATACGAGAATCGGTTTTACATGAATTGGGGTCAAATTGGAGGCAATAATGGATGGTTCATTGTTGAAAATGGTAATGGTATGAATATCAGTTATAGATATGCGCTTCAGATGATTACGGGTTTGGATTATTATAGTAAGTAATTATGAAATATAACGTCTTTTGCATTTTCGCCTTCGCAGCCGCGCTTTCTCTTTTTGCCTCCTGCTCCGACGATGACGACCCGACACCCTACGAACCCATACTCTGGGGAGGGACGAAAGAGGTGATTCTCGCAATCGACGGCATTGAGGTCGATTCCGCATTTTGTGCCAATTCCTCGGTCTATTCCGACGAAGACGGCAAGACGGTGCAGGTCAGCCTCTGCAAAGGAGACACGGTGTCGTTCCTGCTGCCGCCACCCAACACGTGCGAGGATTGCATAACGCTCGAATCCCAAAACGGCGACGAGGTCGTTTATTCTCGCAGCTACCAATCAGTCGTAAACCTGAATGGGGAGTCCCTCACGATTGTCCCACATTTCACGCTCCACGCCATCAAGGGCTACTACTCCTCAGATTGGGAGATGGACAATATCGTGTACAAAGGCAAGACGCATGAGCCGCTCCGCAAGAAATCTATCTTCAGCGGCTACGTCTTCCATCTTCGTAAGACAACTTCCGGCTACGAGATTATTGACGACTAATCCCCCTAAGGCCTGAACAACGAATCAACTCGTCGGGCGGCATGAGAGAATCATGCCGCCCGATGTCCGTAGTACGTTCGGCTCCCCGAACGAGGTTCTCCAACCGAGCCTCGTCGTCGGTTTTTGAGGACAAATCCAAATCCGGGTATGCGAAAGCTCGCGCCGATGAGCTAATTTCACGCCCATCATGAAAACTCTACGTTTCGCCGCAATGGCGCTAATAGCCGCGACGGTCTCGTGTTCTGCCACGTCGTGCGACGACGAAGGGCGGGCCGACGGTCCCCGTCCCCTCATGACGGACGAGGCCGCCACTAAGAGGCTCGTCACGATATACTGCCCCGAAGAGGGCGACTCGCTAATGTTCTCCTACGACGCCGACGGAAGACTACAGGTAATTGCTGAAGACTGGGGCTGGTACACAAACACTTGCGAATGGCAGGCCGGCGAGGTCTCGTTGGGTGGCTCTGATTTCTTCTCGCTCGATGGCGAGCTGGTCACCACCGCGCCAGGGGGCGGCCGCTATGGCGAACTACACCTCTCCTACGACTCTGACGGCAAACTCCAAAAGGTGGAGTCTGCCAGTGGGTTCTTTGCACGTTACTATTGGGAGGGCGACAGGCTGGCGAGGCTGGCCGACGACGCTAATATCGATTACAGGCTCTATTACAGCGGCAAAAGCTGTAAAGGCTATGCCCCCTTCTTGGTCCCAAATATGTTCATCCAAACCAGTCTCGCCCTCGCTCATCCCGAGCTATTCGGCCTTCTGACGGGTCAGCTGCCCGATTCCGTCTGCTATCACACGTACTATACCCAACGAGGCGCCACGTATTACAGCTACACTCTCGACGACGACGGCTATTTGGCTTCCGCAACGGAATACGACGGCCGCGACGCCCCTCACCCCGTCACCCGCTACTACACGTGGGAGTTGCCGACCCAACGGATTCCAGCAACGTACCCTCCTACCCGAGGATAAAACCCGCGCCATGCCATCTCTTTTCCGTACCCAGACGACCGACCACCTCCTGACGCTGCTCCGCGAGGGGCGCCCCCTCGACCTCCGTCAGCAAGTGGTGCTTACTGCCCTCTTGGCTTTGCCGTCAATACTCGCCATGATTTCGCATATCATGATGGAGTACATCGACGCCGCCATGGTGGGCCGCCTTGGCGCCGACCCCTCGGCCTCGGTGGGCCTCATGGCCACGAGCGCATGGATGATTTGGGGGCTTTGCAGTTCTGTGGCGTCGGGTTTCTCTGTGCAGGTGGCTCATCTTGTCGGGGCGCGAGATCTTGTCGGGGCGCGCAGTGTTGTCCGCCAGGGGCTCTTGTCGTCGTTTGTCTTTTGCCTCTTTGTCCTCGCCGCGGCTTTTTCCATCAGTGGGTCGCTTCCTCATTGGCTTGGCGGTGCTGAGGAGATTTGCGACGACTCCACGGCCTATTTCCGTATTGTCTCCCTGACGCTCCCCTTTACGCAGGTGGTGATGTTTTTCAGTGGCTCGCTTCGCAGCAGTGGCAATGTTGTTGTCCCGAGCCTTACCAATGCCGCCATGTGTTTTCTCGATGTTGTTTTCAATTTCTTCTTCATTTTCCCAACGCGCGAAGTCTCCTTCTTTGGCGTAGGGGTCGCCATTCCTGGGGCTGGGCTTGGTGTCCGTGGTGCTGCTTTTGGCACCATGGCGGCCGAGATCTCCGCGGCTCTCTTCCTCACGTGGTTCGTCGTTTTCCGCTCGTCTTCGCTTCGCCTGACGGCCGAGAGCGGCTCTTTCCTCCCGTCGCGCCGATGTCTCGCCCGTGCCATGCGCATCTCGCTCCCCATGTGCGTCCAGCATATCGTCATGACGGGTGCGCAGGTGGCCTCGACGGCCATTGTCGCCCCGCTCGGTAAGATGTCCATTGCCGCCAATTCGTTCGGTGTCACGGCCGAGAGCATCTGCTATATGCCCGGCTACGGCATTGCCGATGCCGCTCAGACGCTTGTCGGGCAGAGCCTGGGGGCGGGGCGCAAGCAGCTCATGCGCGGCTTTGCCCGCGTCACGGTCGTCATGGGGATGCTTGTCATGAGTGTCATGGGTGTGCTGATGTACGTCGGCGCGCCGCTTATGATGTCAATCCTTACGCCCGTCGACGAGATTTGCGTCCTTGGTGTCGAGGCGTTGCGCATTGAGGCCTTTGCCGAGCCAATGTTTGCCGCCTCCATTGTCTGCTATGGCGTTTTTGTCGGGGCGGGCGATACGCTGAAGCCTTGCATCATGAATTTGGCGAGCATTTGGGCTGTGCGTCTTTCCCTCGCGTGGCTCTTGGCCCCTACGTTCGGACTGGCGGGGGTGTGGACTGCCATGTGTGTTGAGCTCTGTTTCCGCGGTGTCATTTTCCTTGTCCGTCTCCGGTGGGGACGTTGGGATTGTGCCATGCTCAAATAGCTTTCAAATGCCGTTTGAACGCCGTTCAAAGTAACATTAAAAACTAAACAATTATGGAATTAATAAAAGATAAGGTCTTCGGCGGCGAACGCCCTCTCTATCGTTCCTCCGACCTCAGGCTCGAGAGTGTCGTCATCGCGGCAGGCGAGAGCGGACTTAAGGAGTGCCGAAACATCGAGGCCGATGGTTGCCGTTTTGAGGGCAAGTACCCTTTCTGGTGCACCAAGGGCTTTGCCGTACGCAATTGCCTTTTCACCGAGGGCGCAAGAGCCGCGTTGTGGTATTCGGAGAATCTCGTGATGTCCGACTCCACCGTCGAAGCCCCCAAGATGTTCCGCGAGATGGACGGGTTGGAGCTCACGAATGTCAAGCTCCTCAATGCCGCCGAGACGCTTTGGCATTGCAAGAATATCAAGCTAAAGGATGTCGTGGCCAATGGTGCCGACTACATTTTCATGCATTGCGAGAATGTCGAGATTGACAATCTCACCCTCAACGGCAACTATTCTTTCCAATACTGCAAGAACGTCACAATCCGCAATTCCGTCCTCAATACCAAGGACGCTTTCTGGAATACGGAGAACGTCACGGTCATCGACTCCACCCTCAATGGCGAGTATCTCGCGTGGTATTCCAAACGCCTTACGCTCATCAATTGCCAAATCGTTGAGACGCAACCCCTTTGCTATGCCGACAATTTGAAGCTCCGCAATTGCACCATGGCCGCCGATGCCGATCTCGCTTTCGAGTACAGCGATGTCGACGCCCAAATCTCGGGTCACGTCACGTCCGTCAAGAATCCCCGCTCTGGTCATATTGTCGCCGATTCCATTGGCGACGCCATATTAGACGAAAATATCAAGCTTCCCGCCAATTGCGTCATCGAAGTTCGCAAATAGGCAATATCTTTGTCAAGACCGACAATTACGCCAATGAGCTACAACTTCGATAAACTAACCTCCCGCCACAATACCAACTCTTGGAAGTGGGACATCGATGCGCCCGATGCCGATGTCATTCCCCTTTGGGTGGCGGATATGGATTTTGAGGCTGCGCCAAAGATTCTTGACGCGCTGAGGTGTCGTCTGGACCATGCCGTCTTTGGCTACACCAAGGTCCCCAACTCTTTCTACGAGGCCATTCAGGGGTGGTATTCCCGCCGCTATGGATGGAGCGTCCAGAAGGATTGGATTCTCTACACCACGGGTGTAGTGCCTGCTGTTTCGGCCTCCATCATGGCGCTCTCGGGTGGTGAGCCGTGCGGCGTCTTGTGCCAAACCCCGGCCTACAACCATTTCTTCTCCTCAATCCGCAATTGCCGTTGCCATCTTGTCGAGAATAGGCTCGTCCCCAATGGCGACACTTTCGACATCGATTTCGACGATTTCGAGCGCAAGGCCGCCCTCCCCGATACCAAGATTTTCCTCCTCTGCAGCCCCCACAATCCCACGGGGCGTATATGGTCGCCCGATGAGCTCCGCCGAATGGCGGACATCTGCCGCCGTCATGGGGTAAAGATTATTGCCGACGAGATTCATAGCGGCATCATCATGCCCGGCTATCACTTCACGCCCTTCGGAGCCATTGGTGACGAGTTCCAGCAGGATGCCATCGTGACGTCCTCTTGCACGAAGAGTTTCAACCTCGCGGGTCTTCAGATTTGCTATTTCATCATAGCCAACCCTACGCTCCGTGCGGCAGTGAATCGTGTGGTCAACGTTAATGAGATTTGCGATGTCAATCCCTTCGGTGTCATTGCCCTTCAGGTGGCGTTCAATGAGTGCGAGGATTGGCTAACGGAGATGTGCCAATATGTCGAGGGCAATTATCAGCTCCTCGTCCAGTTCCTTGCCGATACGCTCCCAGGGTGGAAGGCCTCGCGTCTCATGGCCACGTATCTCGCGTGGGTCGATTGCCGAGCCACGGGTCTCAATTCCGAGCAACTGGGTCGTAAGCTCCTCACCGAGGCTAAGGTACGTGTCTCGTCTGGCGACATCTACGGCGAGCCTGACGGCTTCATCCGCATCAATCTCGCTTGCCCTCGCCCTCGCCTCGCCGAGGCTCTCAAGCGTATCGCTAATTCTTTCGGGAAATGACAGAGCCGCAAGAGACTGAACTCCTGACGCTGGCCCTCCGTGCCGCTGCCGAGGCTGTGCAAGCCATCATGGAGGTCTATCAGGCCGATGCCGATATGGGTGTCATCCAAAAGGCCGACAATACACCCGTGACGCGGGCCGACATGGCCAGCAACGAGCGCATTGTCAACGTCTTGTCGCAAAGCGACATCCCTATCCTCAGCGAGGAGACGGCTCACGAGGAGTACGCCGTCCGCTCCAACCATCGCCAGATGTGGGTCGTCGACCCTCTCGACGGGACCAAGGAGTTCATCAAGCGAAACGATATGTTCTCCGTATGCATCGCTCTTGTTGAGGAACACCGCCCGACTCTCGGTGTCATTGCCATCCCGACAACGGGGACGGTCTATTTCACTCAGGGCGGCAATGCTTGGCGAGGCACTCTCTCCCCCCTTGGCGAGGTGCTGTCGCCCATCAAGCTCCCCATCACGTTCGGTCCTACCCCACACGTTGTCCTTGGCAGCGTCAGTCATCCTGGTGAGGCCACGCGCCGCGTTGTCGATGCCCTCTCCCGTCTCCCAGGGTGGGACGATGTCCGGCTCGTACCCATGGGCAGCAGCATCAAGCAATGCATGATAGCCGAGGGTTCCGCCTCCATCTATCCCCGTTCCGGCACCACCATGGAGTGGGACACTGCCGCAGGGCAGGCCATTATCGAGGCCGCAGGCGGTAAACTCCTCAACGTGGCCGACTCCTCCCCCGTGACCTACAACCGCCCCGACCTCCGTAACCCCGATTTCGTGGCCGTTTCCAATTCCGTCTCACCATCCATTCTCTCTGCCGCAATTGCAGCTGTCGCCGCCGTGCAGTAGAAAGTAGCAATTGTTAATATTTAACCCCAATGTTTAGAATTACCCCCCCCGAATCCCAATCTGATAAAAGTTTAACAACTTCCCGCCCCCGTATCGCATGGCTCGACAGTCTAAAAGGCTTCGCCATCATCTGCGTAGTACTGGGTCATGTGTTCGACGGGTATCTTAATGCTGGAGCGTTCCCCGAATACCGTTGTGTGGAGTATTCCATTTTTCAGGCCATCTACACGTTCCACATGCCGCTCTTTTTCCTCGTTAGCGGCTTCATGTACGCAATGGCCTATTTCGATGCCGAGGGTCGCCCCAAATGGGCAAAGCTAAAGTGGCAATTGCCAAACATTGCGATAGTGTATTTCCTTTTCACTGCTCTACTGGTCTCTTTCAGAATGTTGTTCGCCAGATATGCGAATAATGACGCGTCTTGGTCCGACCTGCTTTGTTCCCCGTGGCGACCGTTCTCCCTCTATTGGTATCTCTACGTTTTGGCGGTTCTTTATATTGTCTGCCTTCCTTTGCCTCGTTTGCGAAAAGGGTATCTGTTGCTGCCCGTTTTTCTCGTTTTGAGTCTGTTAGCCTCCGATATCCCCTTTGTTTTTGGCTTCGCAGTCCAATACCGTTTCTTGTTTTTTGCCATCTATTTCTTCATTGGCATAGTTCTCTTTAGGGCTAAGGTCTCTGTCTCTTGGTTGGCAGCGTCGCTCGGGTTTGTTGCGTCTTTCGTTTTGAGCCTCCTCTTTTGGGGTGGTGGTTCCGATTGGCCAAACGACTGCTTGAACCATCAGCCTTACCTCAACACTCTCGTCGCCCTCGGCTTCTGCCTCTTCTTTTGGAAGCTCTTCTCCTCTGTGAAGGCTCTCAACGTCTCGCTCCTTAATCTATGCGGACGCTATTGCCTCGAGATCTACGTCACCCACTGTTTCCTCACGGCAGGCTTCCGCTCCATCCTCCCCGCCCTCGGCCTCACCAACTTCTGGCTCAATGTCGTC
>JALEMI010000123.1 GCA_022768325.1 Bacteroidales bacterium | reverse complement strand
AGGGTGAGGCAGACTACAAGGCCAACTACAACGGCGACGACGCGGCATACGCTCAGCACGTAATCGCGGCTGGCACAAAGGTTGATACCGACGCCTCCCTCAACTACGAGACCGAGATTGACGGCAGGGGCTCAAGGCACTACATCACGGCCGTTGCCGTAAAGGGCTCTTCGGTCTCCGTCTCAAAGACCGTCTCTTTCCTCGGTGTCAACTGGATTCAAGTGGCTGGCACAGAGTCTTACGTCTACACCAACTTTGGCGGCGAGGTTAGCAACGCTGTTCTTGAGCAGAGCGACGTAGACCCCAAGAATTACAGGCTTAAAGGCGTATCGTACGCCGGTGTTTTTGGAAATGGCGGCACTATGGACCTCTACTTTACGGTCCTCACCGACAAAAAGGGCAATGTCCTTGGCGGTGACGGTTACAGGTTTGTCTCCGTAAAATCTCAGGCCACTGGTTGCAAATATGGCGACTTTGGCGGCGTCTCCATCCGCGACATCGCCACGTACACGAAAGACGACAGTTACGCAACAAGCAGCTACGGCAGCATCATTACGGACGACAATGTGGTTGTCCTCGTGCTCAACGTTTACGTGGATGCCGGAAACCTTAAGAGTGTTGCTGAAGAGACTTTTGCACCGGCCGAGTAACAACAGGTCATTCATCATAAGGCAACAAGCGAAACGACACGAAGCCCCGTTGAAACACATTCAGCGGGGCTTTTGCTATGCGCCATTGGATAATAAGGAAACGCCCCGACAACTCAAAAGAGCCGTCGGGGCGCAATGGGTGACAATCGTAAGCCGTCGTTTAGAAGCTAATCTTCTCGTCGGCAATGGACTCCTCGCCAGTCTCGATAACAGGTTTTGGAGATGCTACGATTGGGTTGTAGTCAGATGTGGAGAGGAGGTTGTTGGCCTGAACCTCAGTCTCAGGAAGCTGCCAGAGGAGGATTGGGTTGTCGCCGGTGAAGGTGAAGGTGTAGTCGGCTTCGAAACCAGTGTTGCGGCGGTCGACACCTACACCGAGGCGCATCATGTCGAACCAGCTCATACCCTCGCCCCAGAGCTCGATACGGCGTTGGCGCCAGATCTCCTCATGAACGTCGGAGCCAGTGTAGTTGTACTCGGGGTCGCGGTAGCTGGAGACGAATTGGTTGAGAGTGGTCAGACCGTTGCCGCCGCTCATGTACTCGCCCTCGGCCTTGATGAGATACATCTCCTCGATACGCATGAGGGGGATGTCGTTGGCGTTGGTGCTGGTGCCGACCTCGTTTTTGTAGGGGGCGAACTTAACCTGCGTGAGAGCGGGGTAGTAGTCGCCAACGGCGCAGCCGAAGTAAGCGAGGCAACCGGCCTTCATGTCCTTGGTCATGTGGTCAACTGCTGTCTCGCCGCTCATGTGCATTGCCTCTCCGTCGTCGTTGAGCCACCAGCCCTTGCGGACGTCGGAGTCGGCGATGGTGTTCCAGAGCTTGCGGCTGATACGGAAACCGTCGGAGAAGTTGGCGTAGCCGTAGGTCAGGGAGACCATGTGGCTGGGCCAGTTGACGATGCCGGAGGAGACTACGTCGTCGGTCTCAGCGATGTCGATGCCCCACATCCAGTTGCCTTCGTTGATGTCGCTGAAGTAAGGAACGGAGACATCGGAGATGGAGGCCGGGAAGGCGTCGGATGCCTCGATGGCGGCTGTCGCGTCCTCGGCGGCTGCCTTCCAGTTGCGTGTTACGAGGTTGACGCGAGCGCGGATGCCGTATGCTGTTGCGAGGTCAACAAGGTGCTTGCCGGAGCGGACGGCATCGGCCTTGGAGAGAAGCTCGATGGCGGAGTTGATGTCGGAGTAGATGAGGTCGTAGACCTCCTTGACGGTAGAGCGTCCGCCGCCGTTGAGGGCGTACTCGTCAGCATTCTCGTCGGTTACGATGGGGACGCAAGGCTTGTCCTCATTGCCAACGTAGTTGAACTGATAGAGCTGCGCCATTTGGAAATAGGCGAAAGCGCGGAGCGCGTAACCTTGCGCGAGGTTGAAGAGGACGCTTCCGGACTCGGAGTTCTTATCCATGCTGGAGATGATGACATTGGCGCTGCTTACGTAGGAGTAGAGGTCTTGCCAAACCATCTGCTGGATGTAGCTGGAAATGGAGCGGTCGGTGAAGCGGACCTGGTGCGAGAACCAGTTGTAGCCCGATTCGGTCGATACCATATCCTCGCCCTCAGCATCGGTGAAGAGCATGATGGAGGGATAGCCGAAATCGTTGTGGGCAGAGCCGACGCTGGACTCGTTGGGCATGTAGGTGGAGAGCTTCATGAAAGCACCGTCCACGGCAGCCTGAGATTTCGAAGGGTCGTTCTCGTAAACCTGTGTCTTCTGCTCTTCGGAGACCCATCCGCCGTTAGGCTCGGTTTCCATGTCTTCGCAGGCCGTGAAGGCGCAGGCCGTCAGCGACGCAGACGCGAGTATGTATATATGTTTTTTCATTTTGTCTATTGATTGTAGGTCCTATTGAATTAGAACGTGATCTTGATGCCTCCGGAGATGGAACGGATGGAGGTGTAGGTGGATGTTGTGGCAGAGGTGAAGCTCTGACGTGGGTCGAGGCCTTCACGCTTGCTCCATAGTGCGACGCCGTCGGCGGTGAAGTAGACGCGTACGGTCTCCAGGAAGAGCTTGCTGGTGAGAGAGCGAGGAACCGTGTAGCCGAAGGTTACGTTGTTGAGAGCCAAGTAGTTGGAGCTGATGACGTAACGTGTGGAGTAGTTGCTTGCGTACATGCCGCTTGCGCTTGCGTTGAGGGCAGGAACGTCGGTGTTGGTATTGGTGGGAGTCCAAGCGTTGCGAGCATCGACGTGGAGGTTGCGACCTTTGTCATAACCGCCGTGCATGAGGCCAGCGTAGCCGCTATCGAGGATTTTGCCACCGAGCTGATAGGCAAAAGAGGCAGAAGCGTCGAAGCCGAAGAACTCAAGAGAGGTTCCGAAACCGCCGTAGACCTTAGGCATGAGGTCGTCCGTGTCGACCTTGTATGTCTGTGCGGTCTTGTAGTCGCTGGTCTTGATTCGCTTGCCGTTCTCATCCTCCGCCCAGTAGAGACCTTCGCCAGTCTCGGGGTCTACGCCAGCCCAGTCGACGAGGTGGAGGCGATACATGCTCTCGCCCTCCTCATAGACGCGTGAGCCGTCGACAAAATAGCCGCCGAGTTCGCTGTGGAGCTCGTTAATCTTGTTGCGGTTGAAGGTGGCGTTGGCAGTAATGTCCCAATTGAAAGAGTTGATGCGGAGGACATTTACATTGACATCAATCTCGACACCGGAGTTGGTCATGGAGCCGACGTTCATAGGAATCTCGACATAACCGTTGGAAGAGGCTACGGGCTTGTAGTAGAGCATATCGGAGCTCTTGCGGCCGTAGTACTCAACAGTACCAGAAACCTTGTCGCGGAAGAGAGCGAAGTCAAGACCGATGTTCCAGCTCTTGGAGGTCTCCCAAGTCAGGTCGGGGTTGCCCTTGTAGACGAGGGTGGCGTCGGAATACTTGCCGTTGGCACCCGTTACGGAGTATTGGTCGAGGTAAGCGTAGTAAGCGTAGTCCTCGTTGCCGCGAGCGGAGTTGCCGATGTCGTCGTTGCCTTGCTCACCGTAGGAGGCTTTGAGCTTAAGCATATCGACCCAAGTGGCGTTGGCCATGAAGTTTTCCTTGTTGATGAGCCAGCCTGCGCTTGCGCTCCAGAAGTCGCCCCAGCGGTTGTCTTCAGAGAAGCGGCTGGAAGAGTCGCGGCGGTAGGATACGTTGGCGAGATACTTCTCGTTGAAAGCGTAGTTGAGGCGAGCGAAGAAGCCAGCCGTTGCGTAGGTTATCTCCTTACCGGAGACGGTGAAGTTCATCGTGGCGTTGGAGAGGAAGTAGCTCTCGGGGTTGTAGAGGTGGTCGCCGTTGCCGCCCATCTCGTAGTTACGCATGTGGTAGCCGTCGTAGCCGACCATTACGTCGAAGGCGTTGACATCGGCAATTGTCCACTGGTAGGTACCTACATATTGTTGGTCGAGACCGTAGGTGCGGAGGTGGTATTGGGTTGCGGAGCCGCCGTAGTTGCTGGACTGACCCATGTAGGCGTTGCCGAGCGAGCCGTAGCGGCTGTTGTTGACGTAGAGACCGTACTTAGCGGAGAGCGTGAGGCCGGAGATTGGAGTGATGTCGACAGTAGCGTTGCCAGAGAAGATGTCCATGTCGTACATCGTCCGGTCGTATGTGAGGTCGCCAAGAGGGTTGGAGATGCTCATGAACTCACGCTTGAAGTTTGACGAAGATCCTTCGCCGTAGTCGTAGGCAATGCGGCCAGTCTCGCTCTTGATGGTGCCGTCTGCATTGCGGACGTAGATAGGATAGACAGGCGCGATGCTGTTGGCAATGAAGAATGCGTTGCCAGAGCTGTTTGTCGTGGTCTGCTCGCCAGGGTAACGGGTCCTGTTGTTGGAATAGGAAGCGTTGGCACCCAGCTTGAGCCAAGACTTGGCTTGGAAGTCAATCTTTGCGCGGGTAGAGACGCGCCTGAAAGCGGAGTTGGGAACGAGACCCTCGTTGTTAAGATAGCTTGCGGAGAGGAAGTAGGTCGTCTTGTCCGTGCCACCTGAAACGGTGAGGTCGTAAGACTGGCGGCCCTGCCTCTTGAATATCTCGTCCTCCCAGTTGTCGGGGGTGTAGAAGTACTCGCCGTCGGAGTAGCCGAGAGTTGCTTTGGGGTTAATCTTGCCGTCAGCGCCGACAAGCTCCTCGCCGTCGGGGAGGGTGAAGATGTTGTAGCCAGTATATTTGTTCTGATAGATGCCCTTTGAATCCTGGCTGTAAAGCTGCGAATTGGCGTAGGCGTGAGCGTCTTCGTCAGTTGCAGCTTCACCGTAGTTTGAGAGATAGGAGTTCTTGAGGGCTGTGTAGGCCATCTCGGTGTACTCAAACGGGCTGCGGATTACGTCGTAGTTCTCGACCTGTCGGGTGTTGCCGCCCCATCGAGCCTCGAAAGTAACCTTTGCCTCGCCTTGCTTACCTTTCTTTGTGGTAATCATGACGATACCGTTGGCACCACGTGCGCCGTAGAGAGACGTGGAGGCGGCGTCTTTGAGGACGGTGATGCTGGCAATGTCCGAAGTATTGATGTCGGAGAGGTCGCCATCAAAAGGAAGACCGTCGACAACGATGAGCGGGTCCATAGAGCCGTTGATAGAACCAGCGCCACGGATGCGGATTTTCGAGGAGACACCCGGCTGACCGTTGCTGCTTTGCGTCATGACGCCCGGCATTACACCAGAGAGGGCTTGCGAAGCGTCGGATACTTGCCTTTTCTCAATGACGTCGGAGTTGAGCTGTGCGGCGGAACCTGTGTAAGTGCCTTTGGTAGAGGTGCCGTAGGCTACGACGACAACCTCGTCCATCTCCCTTTCCTCGTCCTGGAGTGTGACGTCGGTCTGGCCGGCGGCGAGGTCAATCTCGCCAGGCTGCATGCCGATGAAGGTGGCGGAGAGTTTCGGGTTGCCCTCCACGCTGAGGGTG
>JALEMI010000110.1 GCA_022768325.1 Bacteroidales bacterium | reverse complement strand
ATCCTTGTTCTCTTGGACGATACTCACCGACTCGTAATGGGAACCAACGACAATATCGGCGAAACGTCTTAATCCTTGTTCTCTTGGACGATACTCACCGACGCGGCGGACAATAACAAGAGTTCGCCGAAAACACAGTCTTAATCCTTGTTCTCTTGGACGATACTCACCGACCGGCGAAGACATTCGCCGAGCTTAACAATTCTGAGGCTGTCTTAATCCTTGTTCTCTTGGACGATACTCACCGACCTCGTAACAGATGCTTTTCTTTTATCGGCGAGTCTTAATCCTTGTTCTCTTGGACGATACTCACCGACACCGACGCTTTTCTTTTATCGGCGAAGACATTCGCGTCTTAATCCTTGTTCTCTTGGACGATACTCACCGACCAGATAAAATTCCCGGGTTTAATCCCGAGGATTTCATAGTCTTAATCCTTGTTCTCTTGGACGATACTCACCGACTTTCTTTTGTCGGCGAAGACATTCGCCGAGCTATGTCTTAATCCTTGTTCTCTTGGACGATACTCACCGACAATATAAGCTTAGTGTTGAATCTAATCGTGTCGTTGTGTCTTAATCCTTGTTCTCTTGGACGATACTCACCGACGACTTCATTTGTGAAGTCATGTCTAATCCAGCCAGTCTTAATCCTTGTTCTCTTGGACGATACTCACCGACCCGTAGCTGCAACCTGTAACTTACAGGACCTGGGAGTCTTAATCCTTGTTCTCTTGGACGATACTCACCGACAGTACCCTTCGCTTTCGCTCTATATTTCAAGCACTTACGAATCCGATGTCTCTGTCTTAAAGCCAAATTATTACATAATTTAACTCTTTCTAAGACCCTGCAAAATTACTCCTTTTTTCAATACAACCTAACATCAAAATCAAAAAAATAACACCATGTCAAAGGACTTCACGCATTCCCACAAGAAAACAACCCGTGACACACCCGCCATGCGCTACAAGCACACCACGCCTCGCATCACTGCGTCACTCTAAATTACATTTAAATATATAAACAATCCTTTCACATTATTACGTATCTTAGTGTAATCCCAGCACTTCCTAAAAAATGGACAACATAAAACAACTGCGCCAAGCCGGAAAACTCGACGAAGCACTTGCAGCCGCACAAGCCGCCCTCCAAGCCAACCCCGACAACACATGGGCTGCCACAAACCTCGCTTGGGTGCACGACGCCTTCTGCAAGAAATACGCCGAGGGAAAAGATGCCAATGCCTTCAAAAAACACCTCCTCGCAATTGTCCATCTCAACATACTCCCCAACAACCCGACGCTCGCCAACACTCTCTGCTGGCGGCTCCGGTCCCTAATCTCCAACAAAAAGCAAGGCCTCACGCAGACCCAAACCGCCCAACTTGCCGACTTCTGCTTCGCGCTCGCCAAAAAACTCAACCCCGAGAAGCCAGCCGACCACTATTCCGCTCTCCTCCAAGCCTTTCTCTCCCTTCGCAACGCTTGGAACGGCATTCCCCAACTCATGGAGTGGTGGGGATGGGGCAACTTCCGACCCGAAGACTTCCAACCCAAGACACTACCGTCTGGAATGCGTATGCCCATCTCGCTCGCCGAGCAATGCTACATAGCCTGCGCCAAATCTCTCCTCAAGACACAAGACACGCAAGCCATACTATCATTCATCCCGCAACTGAAAGAGGCTTCAAACGCACATCCCGATTTCACCTTCACCTCCTACTACGCCGGCAAGCTCATCATGGCCTCATGCTCCGACCCTGCTGAAGCCGTCGCCACGCTCGTCCCCTTTGTCCGCAAGAAACAGAAAGAGTTTTGGGCTTGGCAACTCCTCTCCGAAGCTTTTCCTCCAACCGACCAACGCCACCTCGCCTGCCTTCTCCGAGCCGCGTCATGCCCCGCCCCTGAAGAGTTCCTCGTGCGCGTCCGTTTCGGCGCAGCCAAAGCCCTCATCGGGCGAGCCGACTACGCACAAGCCAAGAGACATCTCCGCAAATATCTGACAATCAAGGAGAAGGAACACGCCCCACTGCCCAAAGAGGTTGCCCAATGGGCCTCGCAGCCATGGTTCTCGTCCGACGTTGCCGATGCCAACCCGCCCATAGACCACATGGCCATCACCCAAGACATCCTCCTCGCCGACACCCCCGAAGCCTTTGCCGTAATATACCACGTCAACGCCGGCAAGAATATTGCCAACGCCATCACAGGCCCGCAAAAGTCTATCTTCTTCCTCTACGACAAGCTTCTCAAAGACAGGCCAGCCGTCGGCTCCTGCATCCTCTATCGGGCCGACCGCCAAGAGGCCGACGGCTTTGTCAAACTGCTCTCCCTCCGCACCGCCAACCCGCGATGGAACAACTTCCACAAACAAGTTGTAGGGGTCATCACGACAAACAAGAAAGGCACCACACATTTCATCCGCACCCCAAAAGGCATTTTCGCCTTCATCCCTCCCAAACTTTTCTCCAATTCCGGCCTCAATGTGGGCGACAAAGCCACGGCCGTCATCCTCCTCACGCCCCAACCCGCCAAAGACAACGTCTGGTCGTGGACCACCGTCTCCATCGCTCTTCTCGCCTCCTGACCTGCAAGCCACACATCGCATCAGCTACCCGGCGCACCTGCTGGGATGCGCCCGGCTTATAAGGCAAGACAAGGCCCCACCTCAAAAAAACAAGGTGTTCCGGCTATGCGTAATCACATCGATATTCACCGAATGCCCTATCACTTTCATCGCCCGGAGATAATCCGTCGACAACGGCACAACAAGTATGCTGTCCATGTTCTCATAGGCAGCCTGGACCTCCGCCAAGTCGTTCTTTATCTCCTCATACACCTTCGCGTCGAGGTCTGCCAAGAAGATTGACTTTTGCACCCGGTGGCAGCCTTTCTTCTGCAAATATTTTACCACAAGCCGACGAACCTTGTTGCTGGCTATGTCATACATCACAAAGAATAACACGTCTGTTGCTTTTCGTTCTCGTTTTCCGACTACTCCCAAAATTGCCTTCACCCTCTCGTCCAAACTCGGCAACTCCTCAATGTCTGGACCCTCAGGATGTCCAACCACGGGGCTTCCGCTCAGACCCGCCTGCCCCAACAGACGCATCTGCTCCACGAACCCCAGCTCTACCTTCTTCTTGCCCATTGCGCCTGTTCTTTTTTCATTTGACGAAACCATTCTCCGCCATATACACCTCAATCAACTCCCCCAACATCTCCGTCACGTCAACGTCCGTACCCGTTGCCGCCAAACGAACCACTTTGAAGCCGCGCCTCCCGTAGAAGATGTTCACCATAGCCTCCTTGCCAGCCACCTGCATCCTCACCTGCTTTGCGTAGCTTATGTTCCTCACGTTCAGCAACGTAACGCCGTTCTCTTCCAGATATGGCGTCAGGCCCGTCATCAATACGTTCAGCTCCTTCGGCACGTCCACCTCGGGAGGCGTCGAGCGTTTCCGCCGAGCCAGGTTCAGCAAATCCTTAATCTTCCCCAGTGTATCGTCGTCGGGCTCCACGTTTCGAGGCTCTTCTGCCGCGGCCTCCGAGTCCTCTTTGTTCAAATCCTTCAACAGGTCAAGAGCCTCCGTCGGGCTGTCCGTCGGAACTACGCTTCCCAAGTCAATACGCTCGGCCTCGCCATTATAATACGCCTCGGGGTCAACGCTTATGAAACAGGCGCGAGACACGTCGCAAGTCTTGCCGTCTATCACCTGCTCCAGCCCGTATTGCTTTGAGAACGAACGCGCAAAGGCCCTGTAAAACGTGGAGTAAACCATTGCGTCATAACACCGCTCAGCAAGCCTGAACATCACTTTCAGCCCGTCCTCGCTCGGCGAGATGAAACACAGCACCACGCGAGGGTCCGCCTCTACGCGCCGACGCACGTCTGCCATGTCCAAGCCCTTTCCCACGACGTGGTCAATGTCCAAAATGAAATATTCTGTATATGCGAAGTTTGCTTTCTTCCTGACGGCTGGAGAGAATATCCCGCATACCACGTACGGCAGCTGCGTCTTTTGGTCCCGATACCGACGCTCGTCAATGTCTCGCACAATGCGCAACTGGCGAATCCGCGCCGCGACGTCGGCATTCGGCTTCCGCAAACTCTGGTACAGGTAGTCCACCCCTATCTTTGTCAACTTGTCCTCCGCTTGGCGGACATTTCTTCCGGCCATTATCATATCTCAGGCTTTTTTGAGTGAGTGTGTGTGTGCGTCGCAAAGACCACTAACAAAACTGCTTAAACTTCTGCGCCAAGTCCTGACAATACAGCAAGATTTGCGTCCCCCTGCTGCGCTGGACGCCCCGCTGGGTCACAACCTCGTCAAGATAGTCGTTGACCGACTGGATTAAAATCCTCCGGCCCAACGCCTCCAGCCAGTAGGAGCCATCTTCCCGAACTGAGTAATACTCGTCGGTTATGACGTTTTGCGTCACGAGCGAGAACACCACGTAATCAACCCACACGCGGTAGATCTCAATTATGTCGTACACCAACACGGGGCGGTTGTAGTCGTCGCGATGCATCACGCCAATATACGGGTCAACTCCCGTCTTCAGCAACGCGCCCTCAATCTTGCTGTACAACAACCCGTACCCGTAGTTCAACATGGCGTTCACCACGTCCATTGCCGGGTGCTGGCTTCTGCTCGCAAATCGCAGACTCTCGGGGAGGAATATGTTCATGGTCTCAAAATACACCTTTGCCGCCTGCCCCTCCCATCCGCGCAATGCCGCCGCTACATCGCTCACCACGTCTCCGTCCACTCCGGCAATCTTGTTCCGGTAGTCCTCCAACTTCCCTATGCTCTTCTCCACCTTGCGCGTCATCTCGTCACTCTCCGCACGCATCAACAGCAGCAATGCCTGCTGATTGGCAATCTTTTGGCAAATCAGGTCCTTAATCCAGTCCACACTCTCATGGGCGAAAGTAAAAGCCAGCTGGCCTTTGCGTATCGTCGAGATCGACCCGTACCGCGGACTCCATACCCGCCCTTGAGGCACTCCCGCCTTGTCCACAAACACGACCTCAATCTCTTTCTCTACGGCCAGCAATATGGCGTCGCTCGTCACCTGGGCCCCGCGTCCCACTTGGATGCCGCTAATCCCCACGGCGGGAATCTTCTGCCGCTGCATACCCTCGCCATAGCTTATGACGAAGCCGTCGCTGTCGCGCCCAAGGCAGGCGCCGAATGTGTTCAATACTATCTCCATACGCTTTCAATAAGTGTTTAATTCGCTCTCTCCCTGGTCGCATGAGCTTCTTCCTCACACATACTCCCTAAACCTCACAAAGTTGAAGTACGAGACCTTTTGGCCATCAGGTCCCTCCTCCACAACCCGCTCCGATGTCGATGCCACGCACGTCAGGCCGCGACGACGTGCCATTTGGACTATCGCCATAGTCAACGTCATCTCTCCCATCACGTGGAGCGTCACTTTCTCATCGTCAACCATCTCAAGAGCCCTCTTCAGTGTTTCCTCGGCCATCTTCAGAACCTCTTCGCCCGTGGCCGAGGGGGACACCATGGGAAACGGATAGTCCACCACTTCGCCATACTCTCGCCGGGCGGCTTCTATCTGCCCCTGGCTCCACCCCTTACTCGGGTGGTTCGATATGTTAACCAGCATCGCCGTCCCTCCTTTCGTCAATGTTGCCCACCAAATGCGCAAACTTGTCCATGCTCTCCCTAATCATGTCAACCAGCTTTTTAGAGTTCACCGGGTTCTGCCGCATTCCGCTGTGGTTGTAGTCGTTACGCACGTCGGACAAGCTGCAGAAAGTGTCGACGAGCTCCGCCGTCATCAACTCGTCCACCATCACCTCCAACTCCTTTTCCTCAACCGCTCCGACACCTTCAACGCTGTTGCAGAGCGACAACATCCGATCCCGTGGCGACAGGCAGGCGACTTCTTCGCCGCTTTCGGGCCTCTCCGCTTTATATATCATATTTAGTTTCCTAAAGGCTTTGTCCACAATCTCGCGGCACTTCACGTCGTCTTCCGCAAGTCCATGACGCCGGCAGAAGAACGTCACGACGTATTCTTTCAATATCGTGGAGGCCTGCTGGTACAGCCTGTTGTCAAAGCACCACTTCGCGGCTCGATAGCAATTGTCCACGTTCTCTTTGTCGTCAAACTCGTCCAACGTGCCCTTGATTTTCTCAAAGATTGCCATCAAGGCTTTCACGTTCACACCCTCAATCGAGCAGACCAGCCCTTTCAGCTTCTTCATCTTCTCCGCCGAGATTATGGCCCGCCCGCGGCACGTGAGCCTCTCGTCCACAACTTCTTCCAGTGTCCGGACGAACATATTCATGTTGTTCAGGCTAAAGTCTCGTCCCTTTGCCTCCGCGGACAAGGGGCGCAAAGCCCTGTTGGCCACCTCCTTAAGACGGACAACGCTCCCGCTCTCTACATATTGTCCCGCGGCAAATGTCCACTCCTGCAAGTTCACAAGCGGCATCAAGTCCACAATCAGAGCCTCGTTCTTAGCCCTGTCGCGCCCCTCGTAGTTACCGTAAGACACGTGGCAAATCTTCACGCCCTTCAAGAACTGGGCATAGTGCACCAGCGACATCATCAGCATCGGGAGATACCGATACCCGTGCGTAAGGTCAAGATACAGCTGGTCGCCCTCCTCCAATACACCATACGCCCGCTCAAAAATCTCCCATATCTCCTCCTCCGTGTTGCCGTCAGGCAGCTTTTCCACCGTCTCTACCCTTATTGGCAATTTCATCCCTTCCATACGGGAGCGCAACCCCTCTTGGACTATTGGCTCGTGGGTCTCACGGTCGCGCTGACCATTGTCCACCCAATTCATCCTCTCGGCCCCCTCCGTCAATAGGATGTAGGCGCAATCGTCGCTCCCCCAATCCTCCAGGCTGGTCAAGTAGGCCAATGTGGCTTCTTGTATAAAACGTACGTTCTTATACTTGAATTTATCGCGCACATAACTGCACGCCCCGTAATTATTGGTCCCAAGAAACGACATGAATACTTTCCTGCTCATAACTCGTTGCTTTTGGGTGTTTTACCTCTTGTTAATCTTCCCAATCTCCTTGTCAAGCAATGTGAAAAGAACCGACTCTCCGCCTTCTCCTTTAAGCGAGAAGTGCGCAATGTCACTCTCCTCGCATTTCTCAATCGCAATTCCTTCCATCTTGGCATCCGTCACAAACAACGCCTTGCTCGCGTCGCCTCCGTAGTTCGTCACCACGGTTCGGAACTTGTCAATGTCCGTAGTGTTCGTTATCTGGGTCTTACACTCCACGAATAGGAGTTTCTTTCCCGCGTTGACTATGATGTCCGCCTCGTTCTTGGCATTTTGCGAGCCTTGTTTCTTCTCTTCGAAAATGCAGTTCATGCGGATCTCCTTTGCCTTACTCCATCTCGAGAGCAAACGGGCAACCTTGTACTCAAACCACCCGGCGTTGAACAGCAATCGGACGGCATTCTCCGACTCCAACACCTTGGTCTCGTACCTACAATTAAACTTGTTGAACAGCGAAATCTTTGCATAGCTCGGACGCTCCCACTCCACGTACGCCTCGCCGCAGTTCCACGAGCCGCTGGGTTCACTCCTGAGCTTATGTTGCTGCTCTTTCGTCAATACGGTGGTCAGCTTGTTAAACTGATTGAAGTTGATTTTCCTGATACTCTCAATCTCTTTCGCCACGTCGGCGTCGTCCTCCGTATACTCCTCGAATCGGGTGTACTTCTTCAGCGGATTCCCATACAATTGGAAATTTATGTCCATGTCGAAGACAACGTCCTTCGTCTCCAGCGTATTGAGGTCCGAAAAAACGTTGTTCTGGTCAATCAGGCAAATCTGCACCTTCGGGTTCCCAGAGAACGCCCTCATAAACATCAGGGCCCAATGTTTTGTGCCACCCTGCAAGTTGATGGAGACCTCGTCTTCTGGCGCGATCCGCTTTTGCAGTTCGTCAATCGATTCGTTTATGGACTTCAAGTCCGTGGGCGAAAACTCCATAATTTCTATCGGAACGCCCAGCATTTCCTGCAGTCGCTGTCCGCCCGCCAGTGTCTTGTCCGAACAAATCAGAATCACCTTGTCGGGGTTTGTCGCGACGATTCCGTGAAACACGGGCGCGGTCTGGTCGCCCACCAGCGCAATGTGTAGTTTCTTTGTTGTTTTCTCTTCCATTTTGTGATATTTAATTTAGATTACGATTCGTCTAATTCTCGCCTCAGCTCGCGTACCAAGGTCTCAACAGTGAACACGTCAAGCCTCACCTTAACGTTAACGTTCCCCTTGTGCTCCCCTCCCTGCTTGTTATACGTCATCAGACGCTGGCCGCGTATTGCGTGCAACGTCAGTGCCGATGTCAACGCCGATGTTCCGGGCGACACGTTAATCACCGTGCCGCGCGTGTCGCCACCCTCACACTCTCCCAACCTCTTCTCCACCGCGTTGTAACACTCCTCGAAGTTGTTCATGTCCACCAGCACGTACTCCACCTTTGGAAGCGTCCCGCCGCTCCCCAAAGCCCTCTCCATAGCTTCGCGCACATCCTCATAAATGTTTTTTCCACACTTACTCTCAGATTCCATGTTCTCTTTCGACGTGAACACCAACACCTTTTTCGTGTTCCGATAATGTTCCAACGGGTAAGCGAAGCCGTTGAGATTGAACTCTCCCCGCGGGTAGCTCAACCCGCTCACCAGCAGCGTCCTCTCCTCGTCCTGCACTTCCGGCTTTCGTTCCGCTTTGGGCTGAATAAGCACAATAATCACTGCCCCAATCAGAAATGTCGCGCCCTTTATGCGCAACAAGACGTCATGCTCCAAATACGCGCTTTGCAATATGTCCATCCCCCACGAGAAATGGCAACCGAACACGACTAACGACAAGATGGACTCCCAATGCACCGTCACAATGTTCCCCAGAAAGAGAACTAACGTATCCTTAAAAAAGCCGTCCCATGGGCGACGATGCCACAGCACACTGGCCACTACGCCAAATGCCAACAACATGGCCGCCCACCTCTGCCAGTCTTGCCACAGGCACTCCAGACGCCCCGTATGTGCGTCTTCCGCAATGCCGACAAACAGGAATTCGCCCACCATAATCGCCGTTATCGCAAGCGCGGTGACCGAACTCCTGCTTTTCAACTTCTTACAGTTCATTTCGCGTCACTCCTTGGCAATGAGGTCGGCGTTAGCCTCCCCAAGCCACTTGGCATATTTGGGCTTCTCCTTCTTTTCGAAGTCTCTCTTGTTTTTGGAACTCTCTTCCATGTAACGTTTTCGCAGAGCCTCCACCACCGTGTTCTTATCCTCCTCGTCCAACTCCTGTCCCTTCCCCTTAGCTTCCAACCATTTCCCCACATTATTCTGTACCGTGTTAAACTTCAAGCTGTTGAACACGAGCGCTTCAGAAGCTATTTTCCCTTTTATCTTCATTTCCAACGAGGCAACTATTTCACTTGCCCTGTCGCTCACGTACAGGAAAGTCACCTCCTTCAATCTCCTCAAACTGTCTTTCGCATCCGAGACTCTTTCCGTGTCAATATACTGCTGAATGTCGTTCACCTGTACTTCAAGGTGTTTCTCCTCCTTCGCTTTCCGCAGTGCCACGCATTCGGGGTTTGTAGAGGGGTCGTTCTCCAAGACCCTAAAACCTCTCACAATCTCCTCCATTTCAGCAATTGCACTCTCGGCCTTCGTGAATTCATTTGAGTTGATGTACCCGCGCACCTCGTTCGCCTTGTCGCTGAGCTCCGCCATCTCCTCCCTTTTCTGTATTTCGGTCTGCAACTCTCCGGAAATCTTCGAGTCTATGTCGTCTAACGCGGGTTTCTGCAATTCGCTGAACCTCATCAAGTATTCATTACCTTTTTTCGCGTCGGTAAATTCGTTATTCTTGCCGTCGACATCAAGGCTCATGTACTTGAACCTCTCGTCTTCTTTGCCAACTGAATTGGACGCCAATGCGAACAACTCTCTCACCGAACGGGTCTTGCGCCACGACGAATTGAGCCACTTGTCCATCATCAACTCAAAGCTTCCCATTGCGCTATCCGAGTCAACGAGCGTGTCGTCATCATTTCTTACTGCGCGCAATGCGTCAACCGACACCGACATCTTGCCGTAGCCGTACGGCTTGCCTTGCCCAACCTGCAAATAGCACTTGTCCGTGTTGCCATGGAAACTGAGAGCCGACAGCAACGCGCCAAGCTCTTCATGCTTCAAGTTGTGGAACACCACGCGTCCCTTAAATGAAGCGCCGGCTTTCAGTGGGAATATTTCCGTGTCCAACTTTTCATTGTTCATCTTTTTCTCCCACGTCCCGTCTCGCAAGACGTATTTTTTCCAACCCGCAAGCAGACCGTCGTTGTACGTCTTGTAATTAGCATCCTTTCCTCCATTGCCCGTCTGCTTAATATAGCAAGGGTAATACGACGCCTTAGGTCCGTTCAATATCAATGTCTTAGGCTCATCCACCGTGGCATCCTCGCTAATGAAGTGCGAGAATTGAACGCGTCCTCTGAGGGCTTTCTGCCCATCAACGTAGCCGAATATGCAGTCCGCCATGTCTAACGCGCCAGCCTCTTTTTCATAACGCGCTCGCTCTTTCTCATACGGCGTCTTCTCGTACGGCAATCTGTACATCTGCGCCAATCCGAAGTCCTTGATTTCCCCACTCTCTTTTTTCCTGAAGAAAACTGGGATTCCGTCTCCGTCCAGCTCTTTCTTCCATTCGGTCCAGTCCTCCGACTCCGCATATATGAACTCGTAGTTTTCAAACTTACCTTTTGGCAGGGGAAACTCATTTCCCCGTCCCTCTTCATTGTCCTCGAAAACAAAGTCATAGAACTTGCCACTTTTTTTACCGCGAACCTCCCAATCCGCATTGTTTGGCTGTCCTGTGAAGACTATCGTGCCAGTAATCGGCCCGTCCGCCGCCACCTTCACGCCTTTTCCCTGTTTCTTGAACTTTTCGTCAAAATCAAATCTCAACCCCCTGAGGCGTTCTCTTCCGATTCCCCTGCTCTCCAAAAGCGCATATTTATGCCTCGCCGTTTTTATCTCATCTTTTCCCTCCCCACTCTCTTTCAAGTTTTTACCTCTGTCTGTTGAGTACTCATTGCGCATCACCTCTTCCTCCGTCCTGATCTCCCCCTTTAGCCAATCGTCAACCCTCTTCAAGGCGATACGGTGTATTTCCTTACACTCCCTAATTACGTAGTCCTCCTCTTTTCGGCACAGCCAGCCTCCACAAATTTTATTCTGCTCCTTAATGTCACGGAGTGGGTAGAGGAGCTTGTTTTCCCAGTCTCTTTGGGCAAACTGAGCCCTCTCGTCCACCCTCATCTTACCAAATGTGATAATTTCAAGGATGTTCCTCACTGCGCCTTTCACCGACGTTCCGGGCAGGTAGTATCGCCCGTTGGGCAATACGCTCGCCTTGCGGTAGTCCCCCTCCTTCTTTTCTCCCTCTTTCTTCGTATGCCCGTTCCTCACAAAGACTGGCGTCTTAGCCCTCAGCGTAATCTCAATCTCTCCGCTCACGCCATCCGCAAACGGCACGTCGTGCGAAATATCGCCCACCCATGCGGGGAAGTACACGTTATCGGCCAGTGGCACGAAGTTATATGGTGCTTTCATTATCATGGTCTCATCATTTTTTAAATCCAACAAACACAACTGCGCCAGGGCGGAGGACTTCCATCCCCTCGCACAGCTCATCTTTTTCCGCGACCCACTCTTGTCGGAAGACGAGGCCCCCGACGTTGGGCATTCGGTGCGCGACGTAGCTCTGTTCTTCTGCCGCATTGCGCTCCACGCCCTCGTGTTTGCACACGATGTAATGGCCGTCAACGTGCTTTATTCCGTACGACACGCGCTCTTTGTCGTCATACAGCTGGGCCTCGATGACAAACGGGTTGTCCGAGGCTCTGCTCTCCAATCCTCCAAACGTCCCTTGCTCGTACACTTGTGGCGAGGTCTGGTCGCTCCACCACACGTACCCCTCCATCGTTCCGCTGGACGGGATTTCTATCTTGTCTTGTTTCTCCATTTATCTCTCAATTTGAAAAGGTTCACCATTCTTTTTCGCGTCCGTGCAGCGGAACACGCCATGTCCTCTGTTCACGCCTCCGCCCAACGGCAGGAGGCCATTGCACACGTCGCGCAAAGCCATCTCCAGGCACTCCACTGACTCCTCGTCCACAGCGTCGCTCACCAATATCTTCAGCGCATACTGTTGGTCGCCCCATAATGGCTTTTCGGCAAAGAGCGCCCCCTCTATCGCGCCGCCTGTGAAGCGGTCTATCGAGACGTGGTTCAAGATTTTCTCCTTTGCCGTCCCTTGTATGATGTCGGAGAATATCACGTTTCCTCGCATGATTGAGCCGCCATTGGTTCCACAGCCAAACAACGCTTTCACGGCAGGGTTCTCGTCGCCCGTCTTGGCTTCGGGATTTCCCGCAAACAGTCGGTGGCTCTTGTTGTAATAATACGCCACTCTGTGGCTCAAAGCCCCTTTCACCGAAGTGGCGGGAATCACCACTTGCCTCTCAACCATGCTCCCTTGCTTGCCGTCGCCGTTCCAGACGACTTTGCTCTCGGTCACTGCGGTCATGTCCGCATCGCCCTCGTCGTCGCCCATTCCGGACCCGAACATGAAGAGGTCGGCGGGTTGCAGGCATAAGTCGTACCTGTTCCATGTCCTGTGGTCAACATCCCTCTTTGCGGTCGGGGCGATGTCGTCCCACCATTCCGCGGACTTGCGCAGGTTGGACGATTTCCTCGCGTACTTCTCCATTTGCTCCGCGTCCCCAAGGTCCAAGGTCTGTTGCCTAAGTTCCTTAACCTCAAGCTCTCCAAAGCCATTGCGAGTTCCCCCGCCAATACGGAATCCGTCTCCGCAAATGGTGTCCAGCACTTTTTGCCAAGCCTCGGGCTCGGGCTGTTTGCACAAGAGCTCTATCTCGAAGCAGAAGCGCGTCCCGCAGAATACCACTTGCTGGTCAAACTTGCCGGCCGCCTCTGCCGTGCCTTGACTGCCAATGCGCACGTGCTGACGGATTGGCAACTCCTCATAGTGGCGCAAGAGGTCGTCTTTAGCTATCTCGTCACGCGAGACCAGCCCGTCGCACACCTCCCCCTTCGAGTTGAGGATTCGGGCGTCGGATATTATCAGGCGGGAACCCGCCCCCTTGCTGGCGTTCTGAAAGCCCCACAAGTTGTTCATGTCGACCTCCTCGCGACGTTCAGCCATCGAATGCCGCACCACTCCCGCAATACTGGTCCCGGGGAGGTACGGCAGACCGTTAACGTCCGTCAAGACCAACGAGTCCGTCAAGATGTCTTTCAGGCCGGAGCCAACGGCTATCGGGGTTTTGGCCTCCACAATCACGCGGGCCAGCATCCGGTTTTTATAGTTTGCTTCGCTATTGTTGCTCATTTCTTTTCCTCTTTTCTAATTCTTTTGGCCATCTCCGCCGCCAGGTTCACTACAAACAACTGGGCGTTAGACTTGTTCTCTTCACATACTCTCTGGAATTTCTCTTTCCGTCCGCGCTCTTGCCATTTCTCTTTCGCCACGCCGTGGCAGAGGTAGCCATCTTCGCTTGAGAAGAGCTTTGCGTTCAGGGTTTCCCAATCAGGACACTGCATGGCCAAGCTCCTGATTGTTCCCCATTGTGATGCGAAGTTCTCGCCCTTGAAATACTTGACGTTGTCTTCAACCCATTCATTCACTTTTTTGTAAATCTCTTGCTCCGCTTCCTCTTTCTGCTTTTGTGCGGTCAAATACTCAAGCAGGGCGTTGCCTCCCAGTCGGACGGTCGCCACGCATTGTTTCTCTTCGATCGGCGCACTCTTAGCAGGCTGATACTCAGCCACTCCCAATTCGTCGGCCGAGAGGAAAGCCGGGTTCACAATCACGCGGCCAAAGCCCTCCGATTGATAGTAGCCGACATGGCTTCCCACGCTTCCTTTCGCGTTCCTGATGACTATCACGCTTCCCTTCTCAATTCCGCATCTGTCCGTGTCAAAGCACTGCCTCTTATAGTTCCATGGCGAGTATTGGAATGTCCTGATTTGGCTCTTCTCCCAGGCTATCTCGCCCGACTCCAGTCCAAAGTCCGCAGCCTCGGGCTGATAGGTGCACTGACCCCATTTGTCAAGGAAAATCAGTCTGCTCTCGGCATATATCACAAGCTCGACCGCCTCGCCGTCGCTCCTCTTGTCGCAAGTCACAAAGTCAAAGGGAGTTATCTCCACAAGCCCGTACTGAGCCGAGCGTGAACGTCCCACCCTGTGCACGCCGCGTAGGCACGTGTCGACAAGGCGAGCCTCCTCCTCGGTCTCGCATTCCACCGAGAAGTACATCCTGAGCCCTTGCGGCAAGGACTCGTAT
>JALEMI010000103.1 GCA_022768325.1 Bacteroidales bacterium | reverse complement strand
CGTGGAGCTCGTGAAGTACAAGCCGAAGGATCGCGGGAGCCGTGCGATAAAGGACCTGTGGCTGAGGTATTTGACCGAGATAAACGAAGAGACGAAGCATGTGGACGAAGTGATGCTCGCAAGCCCTGAGATCAGCCAGGCTTTGCAGATAGTAGAGCGGTCGGCCTACTCGGACGCGGAGATGTATGAGTACGAAGACTATCTTTTAGAGGTAATGACACAGCGAAATGCAGCCAAGGCAGAGCGCGAAGTTGGTTTTTCTGAGGGCAGGGCAGAAGGATTGGCAGAGGGAGAAAAGAAGGGCAGGGCAGAAGGATTGGCAG
Source organism: Bacteroidales bacterium (assembly GCA_022768325.1). Classification (GTDB taxonomy): domain Bacteria; phylum Bacteroidota; class Bacteroidia; order Bacteroidales; family Marinilabiliaceae; genus W3P20-009. The sequence goes on along the minus strand of JALEMI010000103.1, from coordinate 20,722 downwards.
AGGGAGAGGAGAAAGGCAGAGCGGAAGCCTTGCAGGAAGTCGCCCGCAAGATGAAATCTCTTGGGATGCAGGCGGTGGATATAGCCAAGGCGACAGGACTTCCTGAGGAGGTTGTGGCGAAACTGTAGTCCGCAATATGAAGCGACGATAGATGTGCATGGTGACTAAAAACGGTCAATAGCCTCCTCACGAGAAATATGCGAGGAAGATGAAGAATATCTATCATGCTGCAAGTGATGCGACGGTCGGAAGATGGTGAGCTGACAGTAATCTTCTTGTGAGGGATGTATGCCTGTTTCTCGTCCGGCAGTATGACTATGCTGAACGAATAAATATCACTCAATCCCCAAAAGATAAAAAGTTCGCCTATGACATTCACCCCGCCATGGCCATGTCCTAAAATCTTGGGCGAAGCTGTTCAAAAAGTAAGACCATCTGACACCTCCCCCAAAAAAAATCCACTGCCGTTTCATTTGTTTAGGATATTTTTGCAAACCCCGCTATTGTTCCTTTTGTACTACAAAATGTCCTATCTCTCTGTATAACTTACACTTGCCAAAAAATTCTTTCCCCTCGCAAACCCTCATTCCCCTAAGGGTTTCGCCCGTCACGTTAAATTAAAGGCTAAAAAATAATAAAACTTCTAAAACATTTCTGCTCTGCCTCCGTATAACACTGTAAATAACGAGCAGAGGTGGAAATGAAGCCCACACGCCAATTCAACCTCGAACTCGAAAATCTGGTATCTATAAATTCTAAATTTCTAAAACTATGAAAGTAAGCAAGTCTGCTGCCGACGCGCTGTTCACGTTCAACACCCCTACGGGTAAGATGGATTCCGTCAAGGACAACAATTCCAACAACCCTCAGGACACGTTCAACGACTTCCAGTGCGTCCCCGAGTCCAAAGCTGCCGACCAAACAGCCGCTTCAACTTCTCTCCAGTTCTACTAAAAGTCCCTGACAGACTTCTCTTCTCAGCGACTTCTCCATTATCCCCATTACTGCCCGGTTCGGTCTCTCCCGATGCCGGGCTTTTTGCTGTCGCCATATTCTTACAAAAAAGGCATTATATTTGCACCGGGGATTGCGGCGCTTGCTCAATCTTGCTAACTCCCCTCTTTTTGACTATGGCAGATAACTTCAATTTCGAAGACATTCGTCCTTTCCGCGACAACGAGGTGGAGAGTGTCATCAACAATCTTTGCCAGGAACCACGCTTCCTCGGCGTCATTGCGGCTCTCTTCCCCAGCGCAAACATACCAGATGTCGTCGCACGTCTCAAGGCCTCGAGGTCTGTAAAAGATTTCCAGTCGCAATTCATCATCCCATATCTCAACGGCCTAATCCATAAATGCACCGACGGCGTCACGGCCAGCGGCATCGACAACCTCGACCCGCAAGGGGGATACCTTTTCCTCACCAACCACCGCGACATCATCCTCGATTCAGCTTTCCTCAACGTCAAGCTCGACGAGGCCGGCTTCACCACCACCGAAATAGCCATCGGCAGCAACCTCCTCATCTACGATTGGATTGAGGACCTCGTCAAGCTCAATAAGTCGTTCGTCGTGAAACGTGGTATGCCCGTCCGCCAACAGATGGACGCGTCCTCAACGCTCTCCGCCTATGTCCGCGACCGCATCACCAATGGCCACCAAAACATCTGGATTGCCCAACGCGAAGGCCGCTCCAAAGACGGCAACGACAAGACACAAGGCAGCGTCCTCAAGATGCTCAACCTCAGCGGCTCCTCCGACCTCATCGCCAATTTCAAGCAACTCAACATCGTCCCCGTCGCCATAACCTACGAGTACGACCCCTGCGACGCCCTAAAGGCTTTCCAATTCCAGCAGAAGAGGGACGATCCCGCCTACAAGAAGTCCCAAAACGAGGACCTCACCCACATGGCCACAGGCCTCAACGGACGAAAGGGTAGGGTGCATTTCGCTTTCGGCACGCCCATCAACGATTCTCTCGACGCCCTCGCCGGGCTTACCAAGAATGAGCAGATTACCGCCATCGCCGAGATTGTCGATTCCCAAATCTACGCTAATTACCACCTCACGCCCGGTAATTACATCTCGCTCGATATGCTCAACGCCTCCGACGCCCACGCCGACCACTACTCCCCCGCCCAGCGTCAGGATTTCCTCGCCTATGTCGATGCGAAGATCGACGCCCTCGGCCCCACTGCCGACCGCGCTTTCCTCCGCCAGCAAATTTTCACGGCCTACGCCAATCCACTTATCAACCAAGAGGCGGCCCTCAAAAAGTAACACGCCGCTCTTGCAACACGTTCAGACCACGCTCAGCCTTCTTTTTCCCCGAATGGCTGGGCGTTTTCTTTTTGCCCTAATCGCCTCTCTTTCAACCGCCGCAACACCCCAAGCGGCTTAAAAGTTTTGCCCTCACACCCTTTTCTGTTACATTTGTGGTTTATTAGCATAAAGTATTAACACGGAAAAACAACGACACAATACGACAATATCATGGAGTTCGAAGCATTGACAGCCATTTCGCCCATCGACGGACGCTACCGCGCTAAAGCGGAGTCTCTCGCTAACTATTTCTCCGAGTTCGCGCTCATCCGATACCGCGTCAGGGTTGAGGTTGAATACTTCATCGCGCTCAGCGAGATTCCGCTTCCACAAATTGGTCAGCTCTCCAACGACCAGAAGGAGGCGCTCCGCGACATATATCGCAATCTCTCCCTCGCTGATGCCCGCCACGTCAAGGAGATCGAGTCTGTCACCAACCACGATGTCAAAGCCGTCGAATATTTCCTCAAAGAGCGTTTCGATGCCGCTGGCCTCTCCTCCATCAAGGAGTTCATCCACTTCGGCCTCACGTCCCAAGACATTAACAATACCTCCGTCCCCCTAAGCGTCAAGGAGGCTCTCGACGAGGTCTATATCCCTCAGACTCAGGCCCTCATCGACCGTCTCCAAGAACTTGCCAATGAGTGGGCCGATGTCTCAATGCTCGCCCGCACCCACGGACAGCCAGCCAGCCCGACGCGCCTCGGCAAGGAGGTTAAGGTCTTCGTCTCACGCCTCTCGCGCCAGCTCGATGAGCTAAAGGCTCTCCAACTCCCCGCCAAGTTCGGCGGCGCCACGGGCAATTTCAACGCCCACAATGTCGCATATCCGGCCATCGATTGGGTCGATTTCGGCAACAATTTCGTCGCCCAGAAGCTCCATCTCCGCCGTGAGCCATACACCACGCAGATCTCAAACTACGACGACCTCTCGGCCGTCCTCGACAATATCCGCCGCATCAATGTCGTCATGCTCGACCTCTGCCGCGATTTCTGGATGTACATCATGATGGAGTACTTCAAGCAGAAGATTAAGGCCGGCGAGGTCGGCTCCAGCGCCATGCCCCACAAGGTCAACCCCATCGACTACGAGAACGCCGAGGGCAATATCGGCATCGCCAATGCCATTCTCGACCATCTCGCTAATAAGCTCCCCGTCAGCCGTTTGCAACGCGACCTCACCGATTCCACGGTCCTCCGCAATTTCGGTGTGCCACTCGCACATGCCCTCATCGCCATCCAAAGCATCATGAAGGGTCTCGGCAAGGTGATTCTCAATCCCGAAGCCATCGCCAACGACCTCGAGAACAATTGGGCCGTAGTAGCCGAGGGCATCCAGACCATCCTCCGACGCGAGGGCTATCCCAACCCCTACGAGACGCTCAAAGCACTGACGCGCACCAATAAGCATATCGACCATAAGGCCATGGCCGATTTCATCGAGACGCTCAATGTCTCCGAGAGTGTCAAGGCCGAGCTGCGAGCCATTACCCCGCAGTCCTACACAGGCATTTTCCGACAGTAAAAAAATCCCCCAGATTCCAATCAACCGATAGATGAGGTATTTCTTTCAGGTCGTCAAGCGCTATGTCCCGCCCTATTGGCACCAAGTGGCGCTAAGTTTCCTCTTCAACATTCTCTCCGCGCTCTTCTCCGTGCTGAGCATGGCGCTCATGATTCCTGTCCTCGAGATTATCTTCCAACAGGAGAGTGAGGTCACCAACCTCCTCCCATGGGCGTTAGATAATAAGGTGATTGTCAATAATTTCTATTATTACGTCACGCTTATCAAGCTCAATTTTGGTGCCGGCTACGCTCTCCTCTATTCCGGCCTCTTCATGGTTCTCGGAACGGTCTTCAAGTGTACCGCTGCCTATCTCGCCGCCTACACCAGTGTCGGGCTTCGCAATAATGTCATCCGCGATGTCCGTAAGGAGATCTACGCCAAGATTGTGACGCTCCCCGTCGGCTTTTTCCAAAAAGAGCGTAAGGGGGACATCATGCAGAGGGCCACGGGCGATGTCGCCGAGGTCGAGGGGTCTGTCATGGCCTCCATCGATATGTTCCTGAAGAACCCCATCCTCATCATCGTCTATTTCGTCGCAATGATTGTCATGAGCCCGCAGCTCACGCTCTTTGCGCTCATCATGCTCCCTCTCGCGGGTACGATCATTGGCCGAATCGGCAAGAATCTCAAGAGGCAGAGCAAGGAGGGGCAGGCCAAGCTCGGCGAGCTTCTCGGCATCCTCGAGGAGACGCTCGGCGGCCTCCGCATCGTCAAGGCTTTCAATGCCGAGGCGCAGATGAACGGCCGATATGACGATCTCTCGCAACAATATTGCCGCATAGCCAAGCGCATCATGCGACGCCGCGACCTCGCCCATCCCGTCAGCGAGATGCTCGGCACTCTCCTGGTCATCATCGTCGTATGGTTCGGCGGAACGCTCATCCTCAGCGGCGAGAGCACTCTATCCGTCGCCAAGTTCCTCGCCTATCTCGGCATCTTCTATCAGATTATCAACCCCGCCAAGGCCTTCTCCCAGGCTTTCTTTAGCATCCAAAAGGGCATGGCGGCCATGGAGCGAATCGATAAAATTCTCATGGCGGACGATAAGATTTTCGAGCGTCCCGACGGCAAGGCTCTCCCCGAGTTCAAGTCCGAGATTGAGTATCGAGGCGTCTCGTTCCACTACGAGGCCGACATCCAGGTCCTTAAGGAGGTCAGTGTCACCATTCCTCGCGGCAAGATGATTGCCCTCGTAGGCCAAAGCGGCGGCGGCAAGTCCACTTTTGTCGATTTGCTCCCCCGTTTCTGGGATGTCTCTTCGGGCCAGATTCTCATCGATGGTGTCGACATCCGCGACTATAAGCTCCACGACCTCCGAGGGCGTATGGGCATCGTTAGTCAAGACCCCATCCTCTTCAACGATACCATCCGAAATAACATCGCTTTCGGCGTCGAGAATGCTACGCAAGAGGACATCGAGAGGGCTGCCCGCATCGCCAACGCCCACGATTTCATTGTCCAACAAGAGAATGGCTACGATACCATCGTCGGCGACCGAGGCTCCAACCTCTCCGGAGGCCAGCGTCAGCGAATCAGCATCGCACGCGCCATTCTCCGAAATCCCGACATCCTCATCCTCGACGAGGCCACTTCGGCTCTCGATACCGAGAGCGAGAAGCTCGTCCAAGAGGCTCTCGACCAGCTCCTTAAGGACCGCACGTCCATCGTCGTCGCTCACCGCCTCAGCACCATCCGACACGCCGATACGATTCTCGTCTTCAGCGAGGGCAAGATTGTCGAACGTGGCAATCACGATGAGCTGATGGCGCTCAACGGCTATTACCGCAAACTCAACGATTTGCAAAACAGCTAATTCACACGTGGTTATGTCTTGTCTTAGGCTCGTCGTAATTCTCATTTCCTCAATCGTGGTTTTCACCTCGTGCGGTGGTTACGAGGCTGCGCAAAAAGCATATTCGCTCGGCGAGTACGACAAGGCGGCCAAGCTCTTCAATGCCGCGCAAAAAGGCGAGAAGAACAAGTCCCGTGTGGCCGAGGAGTGTTTCCTCCTCGGCGAATGCTACCGCCGTCTCGGGATGACGTCCAAGGCCGCCGTCGCCTACCAGAAGGCCGTAAGGCTTCATTATGAGGACGATGTGGCCATTCTACGTCTCGGCGATGCCTACCGCGCCCTCGGCAAGTTCGACGAGGCAAACGCCGCCTATACGGTCTATTCCGATCGCCACAAGACCGACCTCCGCACTGGCGTAGGCCAGGCTTCCGTCAATATGGCCAAAAGCCAATGGGCTGAGCTTAACCCCAAGTCCAATGCCGCCACCGATAGCGGATACGTTGTGAAGCCGTTCACGGAGATCAATAGCAAGTTTTCCGATTTCTGCCCCGTCTTCGTAGGCGACGCTTTCGATGTCGTCTATTTCAGCTCCATGCGGATGCAGAAGAAGAAAAAGAAAGCCAATAAGATTACGGGCCAAGCCAATTCCACCATCTATATGTCGCGTGTCGATGCCCGCGGCAAGTGGACCTACCCCGAGCCGCTCGAAGAGCCATTCGGTGCCAAGGGCATGGACGACGGTGTAGCCTACGTCTCGCCCGACGGTCGCACCATGCTTTTCACCCGATGCCCCCTCACCGAGCAAGACGGCAGTCCCGCGCAGACCTACGAGATGAAGCGCGAGGGCGGACGATGGTCGGATCCCGTGCGTGTCACGCCGGGTGGCGATTCCACTCTCATGGTGGCCCATCCTACGCTAAGCCCCGACGGCCAGACGCTTTTCTTCGTAAGCGATTGTGAGAAAGGCGGCTTCGGCGGTCTCGACATCTGGAAAAGCCTCCGAAATGTCGACGGCTCATGGGGACCCGCCCAAAATATGGGTGCAATGGTCAACACCATCGGCGACGAGATGTTCCCCTATGTCCGACAAGACGGAACTCTCTATTTCAGCAGCAATGGCCATCGCGGCTATGGCGGTCTCGACCTCTATAAGGCCACCGAGCGCGAGGACGGCCGCCTCGAAGTCGTCAATATGGGGCTTCCCATCAATAGCACGGGCGACGATTTCGGAATAACGTTCATGGGCATGACCGAAGAGGGCCTCTTCTCCAGCAACAGAGGCAATGCCAAGGGCTACGACAATATCTATTCCTTCTACCTCCCCCCGGTAATCCTCACCATCGAGGCCTCTGTCGGTCTAAGCGGCAAATTGGCTTTCGCCAATCCCACCCCCGATTCCGCCAAGCCCGAAGCCACCTCCACAGCCAAGAAGTCGACGACTAAAAAGTCCTCTTCCCCAAAGACCACAAAGTCTTCTAAGTCAGACACAAAGAAATCAACAGCCAAGAGGGCTTCCACGTTCCGCCCCGCCCCCGACGCTTTCGTCCGCATCGTAGGCTCCGACGGCACCAATGTCAAGCTCAAGACTTCCCCCGAGGGCAAGGTCTCTTTCGTAGCCGAGAAGAACGTCAACTACATCATCCTCGCCGGTGCCCCAGGCTTCGCCAACAAGCGAACAGAGCTCTCCACCGAAGGCCTCAACAAAACCCAGACAATCTCCCTCACCGCCCTCCTCGACAAAATCGAGTAGGAGACCTGCTTCCACACCCGTTCAAACGGCGTTCAAACGCCCTTTAAACGCCTTTCAAACGCTAAGAGAATATCGTCCCCAGACGGGAAAGCCCCCCTCCTCACCATACAGAGTATTACGCCCTTATGAATGAGGCGCAAAGGGAGTTGCTCCATGGCTTCCTCGCAAATTGTCGAACTCTCAAAAAGTCTCGATTTGCTACGGTTTTCGCTCGCCTTGATGCGGGCGGCTGTGGCGGATGGGGGGACGATGAACAAACGTATATGATGGAAATGAAGAGTAAAGACGAGATTATAAAGGAATTTCTCGCGTCAGCCAATGTCAATACTCTTGACGAGTTGGATGTTTTTTTGGGGTGGCTGAGCTTTATGGGCTAACGATAGGCCCTGACCCTGTTTTTTGTTCGACGTATAAGAGGCGAACAGAAAGGGGGAAAAATACAGCTAAAAGCCGATTTGTTACGATGCTTTAAAGAGGGCAAGCGGCTTAAATGGTCTGAATTTTGGCGAGAGGGTGTTGGCAGTGGTGACTTCATTAGTAGAATGAAATCTTGTGGAGTCGTGTCGAAAAGGGTTAAAGTGACCGTTTGTCCTTAATTTCTTTCGGGAGAAGTTCGTAGAGACTCCTCACATCGTTCCCGTTTCGGTAAGCCTTTCCCCCCTCGTATGTAACCATTCTTCCCCGAACATCGTATTAACAAACCGTAGAAAAAGCCTTTACAGAATCAAATTACAAAAACTATGAAGTTGTCTGTCAAGATGATTGCCGAGCTCATCGGCACTTTCTGGCTTGTTTTAGGCGGATGCGGCACTGCCCTCTTCGGCGGTGTCGGTTTCCTCGGTGTCTCTCTGGCCTTCGGCCTTACGGTAGTCACTATGGCCTACGGCGTTGGCCATGTCTCTGGCGCGCACCTCAATCCTGCCGTCTCACTTGGCGTGTTTGTCAATGGCCGCATGACCCTCCGTGAGATGATCGCCTATTGGGCTGCGCAGTTCCTTGGCGCGTCTCTCGCCGCCACGGCTCTCTATGTTATTGGCTCTTCCATCGACGGATGGAATGCGGGTGTCTTCGCCGCCAATGGCTACGGTGCCGACTTCGCCGCCGCTGCCGGTGCAGGCTATCAGACCGTAGGGCTCGTGGGCGCGTTCCTCGCCGAGGCTCTCCTCACGTTCGTCTTCCTCATCGTCATCCTCGGTGCTACCGACGAACGTGGTGCTGGCAAGTTCGCTGGCTTGGCCATCGGTCTCTGCCTCACGCTCATCCACCTCATCTCCATCCCCCTGACCAATACGAGTGTCAATCCCGCCCGATCTTTCAGCCAGTGCCTCTTCGCCAATGCCGATGGCTGGTCAGCATGGTCAGACCTCTGGCTTTTCATCGTTGCTCCTCTCGTAGGTGCCGCCCTCGCTGGCCTCGCCTACAAGGTCTTCCAGTCCAAAGCCAACTAACCTCTCCAAAAGCGTATCGCCTTCTCTCCCCACTCCTAATACCAGGCGCATCAACCTCCGCGGTTGGTGCGCCTTTTACGTAGTACCCCGTCACGCCAACCCCTCCCGCCCCAAAACCCTCTCTTCATTTCCGTCCATAAACCCCGCCATTTCCTCCCTCCTTTTTCGTACCTTTGCCAGGTAATTTAATTCCCGTATGCAGACGTTATTCGAATGCACGGTGCGGTACAGCAAACCTGTCGAAGGCACCGACCAACAAAAGAGGGTAAGCGAAGTCTACCTCTTTGACGCTCTTACATATACCGAGGCCGAGAAACGTGCCTACGAGAAGCTCCCCGAGGTCATCCAAGGCGAGTTTCAAGTAACAAGCATCCGCAAGGCCCGCTACGCCGAGGTCATACCCTCCGAAGAGGGCGGATATTGGTACAAGGTCAAAATCTCCTTCATCCTCATCGACGAGAACTCCGGCAAGGAGAAACGCGTCAGCCAAACCGTCCTCACCCTCGCCGAGGACATCAAGGATGCCATCGACAGAACTAACGACGCCCTCAACGACACGCCAGACTTCATGGTCAAGGCCGTCAACGAGTCCGCAATCCTCGATTTCTTCCCCTACATGGAACGCCACGACGAGGTCCCCGCCGATAGGGAGGTCGCTCGCCGTCCCGCAACAGAGCAAGAACTGGCCGCCGCAAAGAACATTTGAGAATAAGCCTAATACAATACCACACACGAAAATCCTAACCTAACCGAAAAACGTAACAATATGGCAACTTCACACCCGCGCGGGCTGTACCTGCTCTTCGCCACCGAAATGGCCGAAAGGTTCAGCTATTACGGTATGCGCGCACTCTTTGTCCTCTACCTTGTGGCCGCGTTTTACGACTCTTCTACGGCTTCACAAATCTATGGCTCCTACACGGGTCTCGTCTATCTGACCCCGCTCATCGGCGGCTACATTGCCGACCGCTATTGGGGCAACAACAAGTCTATCATCGCGGGAGGTCTAATCATGGCCGTCGGCCAGTTCCTCCTCTTCGCGTCCGCCTGCGTCGTCAAGCAGGCAATTTTTGAAGAGGGTGGGGCTGTCGACCCCTCTGTCGACAATAGTATGGCGCGTTTCCTGCTCGTCGCCGGTCTCGCCGCTCTCATCATCGGTAACGGTTTCTTCAAGCCCAACATCTCTACAATGGTTGGCGACCTCTACGAGCATGGCGACAATCGTAAGGATTCCGCTTTCACCATTTTCTACATGGGAATCAACCTCGGCGCTTTCATCGCGCCTTTCATCTGCGGTACGCTCGGCGAGGGCAGCTGGGACAATCTCTCCCCCTTCAAGTGGGGCTTCCTCTGCGCCGGCATCGCAATGATTATCTCCGTCCTCACTTTCACTTTGCTGAAGAATAAGTTCCTCACCACCCCCGAAGGCTTGGCCATAGGTCTCCCGCCCGCACAGTCCGCGCTCCGCAAGGAGAAAGACCATGAGGCCGAATTGGAAAAGAACGCCGCCCATGCCCCCGAGCGCAAGAACTCCCCCGTTAGGCTTTGGGGCTGCCTCGTCGGCTGCATCGCTCTCTTCTTCACCTTCGCTTTCTGGGGCTCAGGCGATGCCCCTGTCTCCGCCACCGACTACATCTCGGCCGCCATCAACTCCATTGCCATAGCCCTCCCCGTCTTCATCATCACGGATCGCGGTCTCACCACGAGCGAGAAGAAGCGAATCGGCGTCATTTACATCATCGCGGTGTTCGTCATCTTCTTCTGGTCAGCTTTCGAGCAGGCCGGCTCTTCGCTCACCCTCTTTGCCCAAAACAGCGTCGAGCGCAATGTAGGCGATATGGAGTTCAAGGTCACCTGGTTCCAGTCCGTCAACCCCATCGTCGTCGTATGCTTCGGCCCGGTCATGGTCTCCCTCTGGTCGTTCCTCAGCAAGAGGGGATGGGAACCTGCCAGCCCCGTCAAGCAAGCCATCGGTCTCGCGCTTCTCTCCCTGGGCTATGTCGTCATTGCCTACGCCACCGACGGCGTCGAGCCGGGCGTCAAGGTCTCCATGATGTGGCTCATCGCCCTCTACTTCCTCCATACCATTGGCGAGCTTTGCCTCTCTCCCATAGGCCTCTCAATGGTCAATCAGCTCAGCCCCGCCCGCTTCGCTTCGTTGCTCATGGGTGTGTGGTTCATGAGCAATGCCGCTTCCAACATTCTGATGGGCAAACTTGCAACGCTGCTCCCCGAGGCGGGACGCGCCGCCAAGAGCTTCCTCGGCTACGAGGTGGCCACGCTTACCGATTTCTTCACCCTCTTTGCCGTCATGGCGGGCATCGCCTCAGTGCTGCTCTTCGCGCTCTGCCCCGTCCTGAAAAAGATGATGAAGTAATCACGCGGTTCCCCATACATGAAGTGACTTTCTCCAATACTCCCTCTTCTCAAGAAACAGTACATTAAGTAAGACCCCACTGCCGATGAAATCAGGCTTCGTGAACATAGTAGGAAACCCCAACGTCGGGAAGTCTACACTCAGCAATACCCTCGTGGGTGAGAGGCTCTCCATCATTACGTCCAAGGCTCAAACAACCAGAAAACGTATCATGGGCATCGTCAACGGCGACGACTATCAAGTCGTCTTCTCCGATACCCCTGGCGTCCTCAAACCCAATTACAGGCTGCAGGAGACTATGCTCGACTATTCCAAGGGTGCCCTCCGCGATGCCGATGTCCTCATCTACGTCACCGATGTCGTCGAGAAGCCCGATAAGTACGACGATTTCCTCAAGGCTGTCGAGGGGCTCGAGGTCCCCGTCATTGTCATCATCAACAAGATTGACCTCACGACACAAGAGGAGCTCGAGAAGAAAGTCGAGTATTGGCATGAGCAGCTCCCCAATGCCGAGATTATCCCTGTCTCCGCGCTCCACGGCTTCAATACCAAGGTCATCCTCGACCATATCGTCGATCTCCTGCCCGAAGCACCGCCATATTTCGACCGCGACCAGCTTACCGACAAGAGCGAGCGTTTCTTCGTCACCGAGATCATCCGCGAGAAGATTCTCCTTTACTACGCCAAGGAGATTCCCTATTCCGTTGAGATTGAAATCGACGAGTTCCACGATCACGACGATTTCGCCGAGATTCACGCCGTAATCCACGTAACCCGCGATAGCCAAAAAGGAATCATCATCGGAAAGGGCGGCGTCGCCATCAAGAAGCTCGGCATGGTCTCCCGACGCGACATCGAGAAGTTCCTCGGCAAGAGGGTCGACCTCAGGCTCTTCGTCAAGGTCACTAAAGATTGGCGCGACAAGGATGCCGCTCTTAAGCAGTTCGGCTACGATGTCCGATAAGGTGTCACTTTCAGTTTCGGATACTTCACTCCTCATCATTCAAATCAATAAATGAAGACAGAGAACAGACTTCAACAGGCTGTAGCACAAGCCCTCAAACAACTCTACGGCGCCGACGTGCCCGCCGATACCATCCAGGTCACTGTCACCCGTAAGGACCAAAAGGGAGACTACACTGTCGTCGTCTTCCCCTTGCTCAAGATCTCCCATAAAAAGCCAGAGGAGACTGGTGCCGACATCGGCAATTATCTCGTTGCCAATGTGCCAGATGTGGCAAGCGCCGAGCCAATCAAGGGCTTCCTCAATCTCACGCTCTCCAACTCTTTCTGGGCAAGTGTCGTCGAGTCTGCCGATGCCAATGACGATTTCGGCTATGTCCACCCCAATGCCGATTCGCCACTCGTCATGATTGAGTACTCCTCTCCCAATACCAACAAGCCTCTCCACCTCGGCCACGTCCGCAATAATCTCCTCGGTTATTCGCTCTCCCGCATCCTCTCCGTCTGTGGCTGCAAGGTCGTGAAGACCAATATCGTCAACGACCGCGGTATCCACATCTGCAAGAGTATGCTCGCTTGGCAAAAGTGGGGCAACAACGCCACGCCCGAGTCTCTCAATCAAAAGGGCGACCACCTCGTCGGCGATTACTACGTAAAGTTCGATAAGGCGTACAAGGCGCAAATCAAGGAGCTCCAAGAGCAAGGCTTGTCCGAGGAGGAGGCCGAAGAGAAGTCACCACTCATGCAAGAGGCCCGCGAGATGCTCCGCAAGTGGGAGGCCGAAGATCCCGAGGTCCGCGCCCTCTGGCGTAAGATGAATGAGTGGGTCTACGCCGGTTTCGACGAGACTTACAAGGCCCTCGGCGTCGATTTCGATAAGATTTATTACGAGAGCGAGACATACAAGATCGGCAAGGGCCTCGTCCTCAAAGGCCTTGAGGAAGGCAAGTTCTACCGCCGCGACGACGGCTCCGTATGGGCAGACCTCTCCGCCGATGGCCTCGACGAGAAGCTCCTCCTCCGCAAGGACGGCACCAGTGTCTACATGACTCAGGACATCGGTACGGCTCGCCTCCGCTACGACGAGTACCCCATCGACAAGATGGTCTACGTCGTCGGCAATGAGCAGAACTACCATTTCCAAGTCCTCTCCATTCTCCTCGACCGCCTCGGCTTCAAGTGGGGCAAGAGCCTCGTCCACTTCTCCTACGGCATGGTCGAGCTGCCCAATGGCCGCATGAAGAGCCGCGAGGGCACGGTCGTCGATGCCGACGATCTTGTCGCAAGCATGGTCGATACGGCTCGCGAGATGTCCGAAAGCGTCGGCAAGCTCGACGGTCTCACTGCCGACGAGGCAGCTGAGGTACACCGCATTCTCGGTCTCGGCGCGCTCAAGTATTTCCTCCTGAAGGTCGATCCCCGCAAGAACATGACGTTCAATCCCGCCGAGTCCATCGACTTCAACGGCAATACCGGTCCCTTCGTCCAATACTCCTACGCCCGCACGCAGTCCGTCCTCCGCAAGGCCGCCGAGGCTGGTGTCAATGTCCCCGAGAGGCTCGTCCCCGAGGCCCTCGATGTCAAGGAGCTTGAGGTCATCAAGCTCATCGAGCAGCTCCCAATCGTCATCGAGCAGGCCGGCAAGGAGTTCAGCCCAGCCCTCGTAGCCAACTACGCGTTCGAGATGGCCAAAGCTTTCAACCAGTTCTACCACGATTGCCCAATTCTCCGCGAGGAGGACAAGAGCAAGCAGGCCAACAGGCTACTTCTCTGCAAGGTCGTCGCCAAGGTTATCAAAAACGCCCTATGGACGCTCGGTATTCAAGTACCGGCAAGAATGTAAACCAGGGGAGTGTTTTAACATAACAAAGCGTTCCCTCCTTGCGTACAACGAGAACAAGGAGGGGACGCTTTCTGACTAAATATGGTGGACAATTCGTCATCATGACAGATTGGCGTTAAAATCTACCTTATTCGACATTCAAAAAATATTAATTTTGTTGAGTTGCGGATAGTCAACACTCAACACGTCAGATGGCGATTTCAAATATAGCCCGAGGCTATGTCTCCAGACGAAGTCTTTCCATCTTCCAAAAATCCTACTGAAATGAACACCTTGATCCCAGGAACCAATAGAACGCCGACAGTCTCTTTCCAAAACGGGAATCTCGCAATTTCGGGGCGCTCATACATGGAAAATTCCGTCGAGTTTTACGCCCCCATAAAAAAACTCGTCGACGAGTATGACGGCCCCATCAATGTCGAGATTGGTCTCGATTTCTTCAATACGAGTAGCTCAAAATGCCTCATGGATCTCCTGACGCTCATCGATAAGAAGTGCGTCTCTGGTCTCGAGTGCAAAATCCGATGGAGCTACAAGGCCGACGACGAGGATATGAAGGACTCCGCCGAGGAGTTCCGAGATGTCCTCAGGCACGTCACCGTCGAGCTCGAGGAGATCGATGACTAACGTCGTTTTTTTGAGCCAAACGCACTAACAACTTCTGATGATTAAAACCATATTCGAACAGACGGAGCGTTCTCCGCTCGTTACTTTTGATGGTGGCGAGCTTGTCATAAAAGGGCGTTCGTTCATGGACAACGCCGCCGATTTCTACCGCAACCTCGTGGCGCATATCGCCAATCTCGGGGCTGACGGTTTCGCCGTGTCGGTCTGTCTCGATTATTTCAATACCAGCAGCTCCAAATGCCTCCTCGAGCTTTTCCGCGCTTTCGAGAAGATGAATAAGGAGGGTAAGAATTACAGCGTGAAGTGGTATTTCGAGGAGAACTGCCCCGATATTGAGGAGGCCGGCGAGGATTACAAGGATCTCATGACCGAAGTCCTCCCCTTCGACATCGTCTGTATCGAGAATTAATAACCATTCTAACACGTCATCCACCCCTTCGCCAATGAAGAGACTGACTTCCATTTCCTGCGCCCTCTCCCTGCTCGGTGCAACGCTTTTCTCTTGCTCCGAAACCGTTAAAACACGTTCCCACGAAAGGTTCACCGACGGATGGGCTTTCGCCCTCACCGATACGCTCGATGCCTACGAGGCCGATTTCGACGACTCCAATTGGCGAGTCCTCAATCTCCCCCACGATTGGGCCATCGAGGGCGATTTCTCTCCCGAGAATCCCTCAGGTGTCGGCGGCGGTGCGCTCCCAGGCGGCATGGGCTGGTACAGGAAGACGTTCCACGTCTCCGAAGAGGATCTCAAAGGCCGTGTCTATCTCCAGTTCGATGGCATCTACATGAACGGTGCCGTCTTCGTCAACGGCATCAAGGAGGGACAACGTCCCTACGGCTATTCGTCTGTCATCTACGACGTTACGCCCGACCTCAAGCCCGGTAACAATGTCGTCGCCGTAAAGGTCGATAACACCGACCAACCCAATTCACGCTGGTACAGCGGTTGCGGTATCTACCGCAATGTCTTGCTCACCAAGACCGACAATATCCGCGTCGCTCCCTGGGGTACTTGGATTCGCACTCCACTCGTCAACAAGGCTAAGGCCGATGTCCTCATCACGACCACAATCTGCAACAGCAACCCCTACGGTGTCGATGTCGATGTCCACACGGTAATCACCGACAATAATGGCATCAAGGTGGCCTCCGAGGTCGGTACGCTCCACGTCGATGCCGAGGGACAAGCCGACATCAACCAAAGCATCCGCATCGCCAATCCCCGCCTTTGGGATGTCGACGACCCTATGCTCTATACCGCCCACACCACGCTCAAAGTAGGCAGCACAACGCTCGATAACTACGATACGCCCTTCGGTGTCCGCAGCTTCTATTTCGACCCCACAAATGGCTTCATTCTCAATGATAGGCCGCTGAAGCTCAACGGCGTTTGCCTCCACCACGACCTCGGTTGCCTCGGTGCCGCAATCAATACCCGAGCCATCGAGAGGCAGCTGCAAATGATGGTCGAGATGGGTGCCAATGCCGTGCGTTGCACTCACAATCCACCCGCCCCAGAGCTTCTCGACCTCTGCGACAAGATGGGTCTCCTCGTAATCGACGAGTCTTTCGATATGTGGCGACGCCCCAAGACCGAGCGCGACTACGCCCGCTTCTTCGACGAGTGGCACGAGCGAGATCTAACGGACCTCATCCGCCGCGACCGCAATCACCCCTCTATCATCGCTTGGAGCATCGGCAATGAGGTGCTCGAACAGTGGGACGAGACCAGCACTCAGACCGAGGACGCGCAGCAGGCCAATATAGATGTCGCCATGGGCCGCGGTGCCAAGAATTCCGCGTCCGACCAGCTCTCCCCAGGCTCGCTCCTCACCCGCCAGCTTGTCGAGATTGTCCGCAAGGCCGACCCAACCCGTCCCGTCACCGCTGGTTGCAATGCCGCCGAGCCTTCCAACAACCTCTTCAAGGCCAATGCGTTGGATCTCATCGGCTTCAACTATCACAACGATAATTTCGATTCCGTCCCATACCTCTTCAAGAACAAGCCTTTCTACGTCTCCGAGAGCAACTCCGCCCTCATGACCCGCGGCTACTACAAGATGCCCAGCACCAAGACGTTCATCATGCCCAAGGATTGGATGTTCTCCAGCGACGACCCAAGCGTCTCGTGCTCTTCCTACGACAATTGCCACGTACCCTGGGGCTCAAGCCATGAGAGGACTATGATTCAGGTCCGCGACAATAATTTTATCTCGGGTCAATTCGTCTGGACTGGCTTCGACTACATCGGCGAGCCTACGCCCTACAAGTGGCCTGCCCGTTCTTCATACTTTGGCATCGTCGACCTTGCGGGTATTCCCAAGGATGCCTATTACCTCTACCAAGCCGAATGGCAGTCCGAAAAGACTGTCCTCCACGTCTTCCCCCATTGGAACTGGAAGCCCGGCGAGGAGGTCGACCTCTGGTGCTACTACAACAACGCCGACGAGGTTGAGCTGTTCATCAATGGCAAGTCCAAAGGTGTCCAGTCCAAGAACAAGAATATGCTCCACGCCTTCTGGCGAGTCAACTTCGAGGCCGGCGAGTGCCGCGTCGTAAGCCGCAAGGACGGTAAGCAGGTGGCCGAAAGAATCATCAATACCGCCGACCGCCCAGCTGCAATACGCCTCACGCCCGACCGCCAAAAGATTCACGCCGACGGCGACGATTTGTGCTTCGTCACGGTCGAGGTCGTCGACAAGGATGGCAATCTCTGCCCCAATGCGCAAAACCTAATCAACTTCAAGGTCGAGGGCGTCGCGCAAATTGAGGGCGTCGACAACGGTTGCCCCTTCAGCCTCGAACGCTTCAAAGACGATAAGAGAAAGGCGTTCTACGGCAAGTGCATGGTCGTCCTCCGAAGCAACGGCAAGCCCGGCAACGCTCGTATCGTCGCCTCTTCCGAGGGGCTCAAGACTTCTGAACTGACGTTCAATTGCCTCACCGACGAGACCTATTAAGCCAGCATTCCTTTCTCGCGGCTTGCCGCTCAGCGAGGGTCAATCACATTAATAAAGAGGGTGAAGGGGCGGTCGCCTCTTCGCTCTCTTTCTCATTTTTTACTATCTTTGGCTATTCGCAAATCCACTCGCGCTAACATGTCAAAAGACGTAGTCATAATACCAACATACAACGAGAAAGAGAACATTACGGCAATCATTAGTGCTGTCTTCTCACAACAGCACGACTACCATATTCTCGTCATCGACGACGGCTCGCCCGACGGCACAGCCCAAATCGTCAAGGACCTCATGACAAAGTATACCGATGAGCTTTTCCTCATCGAACGCCCAGGCAAGCTCGGGCTCGGTACTGCTTATCTCACTGGCTTCAAGTGGGCGCTCCAACACGGCTATGACTACATTTTCGAGATGGATGCCGATTTCTCCCATTCGCCCGACGACCTCGACCGCCTCCTCGAAGCCTGTGTAGATCAAGGTGCCGACCTCGCCATAGGCTCACGCTATATCTCGGGCGTCAATGTCGTAAACTGGCCCATGGACCGCGTCCTCATGTCCTATTTCGCCTCGGTCTATGTCCGCATGGTTACGGGCATGAGGATTATGGATACCACCGCCGGCTTCAAGTGTTACAGCCGCAAGGTCCTTGAGACCATCGACCTCGACAATATCCGTCTCAAGGGCTATGGTTTCCAAATCGAGATGAAGTTCACAACCTACAAGCTCGGTTTCAAAATCATCGAGGTCCCCATCATTTTCACCGACCGCAAACAAGGAAAGTCCAAAATGAGCGGCGGCATCTTCAATGAGGCCGTGTGGGGCGTAATAGGCATGAAAATCAGGAGCCTCTTCTGTTCCTATAAAAGAAAGCAAAGCGCATGACGACTCTCCGTATCGACGATGCTCAGTTGGTTGCCGACGGCCGTGTCCGACGGGCTTCCGTCCTCATCGACGGCGACGGCCGTATCGGCTCTATCATAGAAGACGGGCAGCCAAAGCCCTCCGCCGACTCCGTTGTCGATGCTTCCAATAACCTCCTCCTCCCAGGCGGTATCGATGAACACGTCCATTTCCGCGACCCGGGGCTTACCCACAAGGCCGACATGGCCTCCGAGTCCGCTGCCGCCCTCCTCGGCGGTGTGACGTCCGTAATGGATATGCCCAATGTCGTCCCGCAGACCGTCAACATTCAGGCTTGGCAAGACAAGATGGATGCCGCCAAGCAGAAGATGCTGACCAATTACGCTTTCTATCTCGGCGCGACAAACGATAATCTCGACGAGCTGTTAAAGGCCGACTTTTCCAAGGTGGCGGCCATCAAGTTCTTTATGGGCTCGTCAACAGGCGGAATGCTTATCGATGACGACAGTACTCTCGATAAGCTCTTCGCGCAGGCTCCCGCCCTCCTCGTTGGCCATTGCGAGAGGCAGTCCGTCATCAAGGCGAATGAGGACGATGCCCGAGCCCGCTACGCCAACAATGTCCCATGGTCAGCCCATCGCGACATCCGCTCTTCCCGAGCTTGCGCCGAAGCCACCGACGAGGCTATCGCCCTCGCCACAAAGCACCAAGCCCGCCTCCACATTCTCCACGTCTCTACACAAGACGAGATCAACTCCCTCGCCCAAGCCGACCACTCGCTCGTCACGTCCGAGACCTGCCCCGCATACCTCTGGTTCAACGACGAGGACTACAATAACTACGGCCCGCTTATCAAGTGCAACCCCTCCATCAAGACCCGCCAAGATATGCTCGCCCTCCGCAAGGCCTTGCAAGACGGCATTATCGACACCATTGGCTCAGACCACGCCCCACATACTCTCCGCGAGAAGCTCTGCCACCCCTATTGGCAAACGCCCTCAGGTATGCCCATGGTCGGCCACTCCCTCCCTGTCCTCCTGACTCTTGCCCATCAAGGCCATATTTCCCTCCCCTCCATCGCCCGCTCCATGTCCGAGAATGTGGCGGACGTCTACGGCATCAAGGACCGCGGACACGTTAAGCCCGGCGCATGGGCCGACATTGTCCTCGTCCGAGAGCAAGATAATGTCGTCGCCGATGTCGCCTACAAGTGCCAATGGTCGCCTCTCAACGGCGCCCATCTCTCCCACGTGGTCGACAAGGTCTTTGTCAATGGCCGCCTCGCTGTCGACGCTGGTCATGTCACAGGCTCCAACGCCATGCCCTTATCTTTCTCCCCACGCAGATAATTCCCATTCTCCCCAAAAAGTCTCATTTTATGAAGTCACAATTCTTTCTCTCTCTCGCAGCAGTCGCTCTCGCTCTCACCTCTTGCACCAACAACAATGCGCCAGAGCAAAAAGTCGAGACCAACGTCCCAAATCCTCAAGTCGTATCAGCCGACGGAAATGAGATTATTTACAACGTCTACCTCAAGCCACAAGATTTGCGCGACGCAGATGCCGAAGAACTCTACGCCAACTTCGACCGCCAGGCTTTCGTCGACTCCCTTTTCGCCGCTGTCTACTCCCATGGTGTCACGGTCACTGACATGGAGGGTAATGTCCTCTCCATTGACGACATCAAGGTGCGCGAGGTCGAAGACCCCAACTATTCTCGCGACAAGGTAGCCGGCATTCAGTTCACCGAGGCATGGGTTTACAGCCCCTCTTCCAACACCATGACCAAGACCGTCAAGTCCATGCTCGTCGGCTACGAGGTTGTCGAAGATAGTGTCATCGTTGCGTTCCGCCCCGGTTTCGTCTTCCGTTTCAAGTAAGGAGCTTCTCCCCGAAATAATTAATCGCTAAACTAAACTCTATGACTAATCCAAATTCTCTTCTCAAAAGGCTAAGTCTCGCACTGGCTCTTGCCTTCTCGTCCTATGCCGCCCACGCTCAGTCGGTCAATATCCTCTACACCACCGACACCCACGGCAGCATCTTCAACTACGATTTCGTCCGCGATACCGTGGCCGATTATTGCCTCTCAAACGCCTACACCTACATTCAGCAGGTGCGCGACACCTCCAACGTTATTCTCCTCGACAACGGAGATTTCCTCCAAGGCGCCCCCTCAGTCTATTACTATAATTACATCGATACCTCCGCC
>JALEMI010000089.1 GCA_022768325.1 Bacteroidales bacterium | reverse complement strand
CCCGCCTACGTCACATTCGAGAACCCCAACCCGTACAACGGCACAGTTGGCACCGCCGTAGACCTCGGTCTCCCCAGCGGCACGCTTTGGGCAGACCACAACATCGGCGCAACGAACCCCGAGGACTACGGCGACTACTACGCCTGGGGCGAGACCCAAACCAAGACGTCCTACGATTGGTCCACATACAAATGGATGGACTCAGCCGTGAACGATTGGACGGGTTGCACCAAGTACCAAATCGCCGACGGTCAGACCGACGTCGTGTGGTACGACTCCGAGGGCAACTTCATTGGCGACGGCAAGACCGAGCTCGAAACCTCCGACGACGTCGCGTCTCAGACTTGGGGCGGCAAGTGGCAGATGCCAACTCAGGCTATGATAGCTGAGCTGACAAGCCAATGCTACTGGGTCTGGACCACAACCTACAACGGCAAGTCCGTCAACGGCTACATCGTCTACAAGGCTAAGACCGACGCCGACAAAGGCACAAAGGTCACCTCCGGCAGCTCCCCATCCTCCGACTACGATGTCGCCACCGACCCCCATATTTTCCTCCCCGCCGCGGGCTACCGCTACGGCTCGGATCTCGACAATGCGGGCTACGGCGGCTACTGGTCGCGCTCGCTCAGTCCGTACGGCTCCAGCAACGCGTACTACCTCTACTTCGGCTCGGGCCTCGTTTGGGATTACTACGCCCTCCGCCGCGGCTACGGGTTTGCTGTGCGCCCTGTCGTCCTGCCTGCCGCAGAATAACCATGTCACCCGCCCATAAGGCGGCAACCGGTGATGTTTCGTGCTGGGGCTCTCAACCTCGGCCTCTTTTTTTTATGAACCCGTCAATCACCATGCGCGGGTTTGATTGCCGCGGCAGCTGACGTGCCTTTCCGGCTCCAGGTTGTCGTCTGCCCTCCTATAATGATGCCGCCCCCGATGCGATATGTTTTCGCATCGGGGGCGGCTTGTTGTGGGATGTGGGGAGAGATGGCGTTTTAGTCGATGGTCATCTCGCCACTGGCGTCGCAGCCGCCAATCTTGTTGTCGTACATGGCTTCTGCGGTTGTGGCGGGTTTGTAGTAATGGCCGGCGTAGGTGGCACTGAGGGTGGCGCGTAGCGTGACCGTCTGACCAACGGGCAGCTCGTCGGCGTAGAAGAGGATGCGGTCGTCGCGGACATCGACATTGCTGCAATTGTTGCCGCTCTCGACTTTGAGGACCTCTACACCGGCGGGCAGGACATGGCTGACGGCGATGTTCGTAAGCTCACGGCCGACGGTATTGCGGACGACTATGGTGACGAAATAGGTGTCGCCGGCTTTAAGCGCGGGGCTTGACGAGGAGATGGCGGAGCCATTGGCCGAGGACATCTGCACATCGACAGCCAAACCGTTGTCGGAGGGGGAGACGCTTTGCTGACCGACTTGGGAGGTTTGGGCGAGGGAGACGTAGACGACACCTTGGCCGTTGTTCTTGACCTTTAGGGACTTGACGTCGGCGGGATTGAGATTGCCATTCCATGCGGATTTTTGCGTCTCGACCTTGGCGACGTTCTTACCGCCTGCGGATACGGAGGCTTTAATCTCTTGCGCCGAGGGGAACTTCTTGGCGAAGCGCGACCATGCCATGAGGGCTGTGCCTACCTGATAGGTGCTCATCCACGAATTGGAGACCAGCTCTTGGCGAAGCGTCTCGGCCGTTTGGGCAGCGCGGGAGTCGGAAGTAGCCGTTTGGGCGATGAGCCTGATGGCCAAGTTTGCACCGCCTGCCGCGGAGAGGATTTTTTGCGCCTCGGCATTATGTCCAGCGAGGGCGTAGGCGGCGGCGAGGAGGTCGGATGCCTCGGCATTGGGCGACTTGAGCGACGCAAGCACCTCGCGCGAGCGGTTCATGGCTGCCATGTTCGCCTTCTTATCGAGGGCGAGGGCGTAGAGGGCGAGGGCATCGTCGGAAGCCCAGGAGGCCTTGGTGGTTTTCTTCATGCGTCCGACATTGGAAGAGAGGTATTGCGCAAGAGCCTTCTTGACAGACGACTGGACGAAGAAACCGCGGCTCTCGGCCTCGCTGAAGAAGACGTAGGCGTAGGCAGAAGCCCACAGATTGGCGTTGGGCGAATCGGGCCAATAGGCGAAGCCGCCGGATGGCGTAGCGAAGCTATAAAGCCTCTTGATTGCGGAGTTCACATTGGCTTCGATCTCTTTCTGCTGCTCGGGCGTGAGGGCTGTGAAGTCGGACAGATAGAGCTGGGCGAGAGCCTTGGACGTGGTCTGCTCGGCGCATCCGTGAGGATAGGCGAGGAGCGTCGCCACGCGGGAGGCGACATTGAGCGGCTTGACGGAAGAGAGTTCAATGATGGCACTCTCTGGCACACCCTGCACAGCCTTGGCGGAGGCTGCCCACTCCTTGCCCGGCTGAATGGCGGCATCGGACGTGGTGGTGAGGAGCTGACCGACGTGGCGGACGGCGAGATTGGTGGTGTATTCGGCCTTATCGGCAGAGCAAGAGGCGCGGAAAGAGACCGTGGCATTGGCGGGGACGCTGCCCGCCTCGACATCGAACGAAACCGTCTTGTCGCCCTCGGCATCGAACGAGACTGTCTTTTTCGTTTCGCCAAAGACCTTCAGACCATCGGAGACGGTGAGGGTGACATCAACAGAGCCGACAGCCTTGGAGGCCAAGACGGTGGCAGAGAGACGTGAGCGGTCGTTGACACCAATTTGGCGGGGCATGGTGGCGTAGACGAGGAGGGGCTTCGTGACACGTACACTCTTCTCGGCACTGCCATAGGCTGCGCCATCGGTGGCGACAACCATCACGCGGACACGGCCGGCATAGTTTGGCACGTCGACCTTGTGGGTCTTCTTGTCGCCCTTGCCTATTTGGAACGGGCCGTAGAAACGCACCATTGGCGTAAAGCGATTAACAAAAGCCTTAGGACCTTTGCCGAGCAAATCCTCGTCACCGCCGATGCTGAAGAGCTGCTCAATGCGTCCGCCGTAGGCACCGGAAACAATGTTGTAGAAATCCCACAGCCCGACACCGAGTGCCTCGCGGGCGAAGAAAGAGCTCCAGGCGTCGGGAGTCTTGAAATGCGTCAAGTCGAGAAGTCCCTCGTCGACAATGGCGAGCGTGTAGGCCATGGGGCGACCTGAGGTCTCGGAGACCGTGATGGAAGCCTGGCTGAGAGGCTCGAACTCGTCCTTGGCTACGACCTTTGGTTCGAGGTGGCTATCCTTGGACGTGACACTGGCCTGCGCGACGCCGTAGAGACGGAGCGGCGCGTCGTTGGCGGACTGGGCGTATGGCTGGACGAGGCTGACGTAGGCGTAGACATTGGGCATCATCTCGGGCGTTACCTCCACATCGACGCTTGTTTGCGACGAGGCGCAATTGGCGATTTGGGTTGAGAGGACCGAACCACCTCGGCAGAGCGAGACGACAGCCTTGGCACCAGGCGCGGAGGGGAAAGAGAGCCTCATGCGCTCGCCGACATTGTACTCCTCCTTGTCGGACGAGACGGCGAGAGAGGTGGCCTCGGAGCCGCCCTGGCTGAAACGGTCGGAGACATCGGGCCAATCGAAATAGGAGAGCAACGACGCGGAGTGTCCGTTTGACGCAGAGGCGTCTTTGGCGAAAATCAGGTAGGTGCCCCACTCATCGTTGGGGAAATTGAGCGAGAACGTGGCGACGCCCTTCTCATTAGAAGAGAGATTGAACGTCTTGACGGGCTTGCGGTAGTTGCTGGAGCGGAAATTGGCGACATCGTTTGTCGCGCTCCACCACCAATAGTTCTCGACCTTGTAGACCTCGACATTTACGCCGTGGAAGGTGACGGGCTTGCCATCGGAATTGACCACGGCGACAGTGAGCGTATGATTCTCACCCGTGGTGAGCCTTTTGCGGTCTTGCTGAGGATTCTTGATGCCGACGTAGCATCCGTAGGGCGAGACGGCGGCAAGCCTGGAGTCGAGGCTGAACTCGCCGCTTGGCTCATAGACCCTCGTGGTGAAGGCGGCTCGCAGGAGACCTGGGGCGGGGCTTCCGAACTTGGGTGAGAAAGCCACATTGGCGTTTCCTTCAGCATCGGTCTGCGCCGTGGCGACGGTCTGCTCAACGGACTCGAACTCGCGAGAGGCATCGTCGAAGACGTAGCCGTCCCAGCCCTTGAAGGCTGTCGTGGACTTCACCATGGTAACCGTCGTGGCGTAGCGGAGGCCGCCGACAGACGCGCCATTGAGCCACTCGACATGGAGAGGCATGGAGCAACCGACGGAGGGGATGACATCGGGGATTCCGAGATTTATCTTTAGGCGATTGGGCTTGATGGTCTCGACCCTGAGCCGCTTCTCGAAGACGGCTCCGCCGACAGTGACCTTTGCACTCCACGAACCCGTAGGAGCCTGAACGTCAGTAGGAACTTTGAACGCATAGAGACCCATTGGCGCATCGGAACGAATCTGACGGCTGACAAGTTGGCCAACGGGATTGCGAACCTCAAGCGTCACGGGATGCCCCTTGGGCAGCTTGGAGTCGGCATCTCGGAGCATGAAGCCGAGATTAAGAGTATCGCCGGGCCTCCATACGCCACGTTCGCCGTAGATGAAGCCTTTGAGGCCGCCGGCCTGCGTCTGCTCGCCCGCCACGTCGAAAGAGCTGGTGGAGAGATTCTCACCCTTGTTGAGGCGGAGGAACGAGTTGTCTTGCCCCTGCACGGCCTTGACGTAGAATGGCCTGCCTTTGAGGGCATCGGGGGCGAAGATGGCCTTGCCTTCGGAGTCGGTCGTGGCGGAGGCTATGGGTTGGTTTTGGTAATTGTAGACTGTGATCTCGGCCCCGCTGATGGGCTGGGCAGAGGGAAGGTCGAGCGCGACGACCGTGGTCTGATTGTCATCGCCCATGAAAGCCGAGAGGCCTATGTTCGTGGCGAGGACATTACGACTGGCACCTATGCCGCGGTAGTAGGAAATCTTTGTGGGGTCGTCGGTCTCGTTCCAGTTGATAACCTCCCACGATAGGTCGTCGGCATCGTACCATCCGTTGCCGGAGTCGAACTGCTCGCACATCTTCTTGAAAATCCTCTCGTCGTCCGCGAAGGCCTCCTCCTTGCTCTTTAGCAACTCGTCGGCACCGGGCCAAGCGGTCAGACCAGGCACGGGAATCAGGTCAACGCGGTACATGGCGCCAGGCTCAGCCTTGAAGAGGTCTGTCAAATCGAGCGAGTAGGTTCGCCAATTGGAGAGGTCGGCACCCTGCTCGTCGAGAATGAGCGTCTTGACGGCAACGGGGCGGCCATAACGAGTGAGACCGTAGCTGAGGTCGAGTCCTCCCTCCTGGAGAATTGCGCCTACGTTATTGGCGAAAATCTTGATGACCTTGACACGCACGCCGCGGAGATAGACGGCACTGAAGGGGACTGTGACCTGCCCATCGAGAGGGACAATGACGCCTTTTGAAGCGAACTCGACTTTTGGCTTCAAGACACTCACGTTGACAGGAATCTGCTGCTCGGAGCCGAGCGTCGCGCCCGAAGCACTTCGGATGGCGCCGGAGAGCATGACCGTAACGCGTCCTTGGGTATTCAGGTCGGGATAGAGGCGTATCGTATTGCCCGAGACATCTACTTGGCGATTCTTACAACCGTTGATATACGCGAGGCCGGTGAGGTCTTGATTCTCATCGAGCTTCTTGCTGAAAGTGACCTCGATGAACGTTTGGAAATCGTGGCGCAAGCGGGACTCGACGACAATCATCTCGTTTTTGGACGGCACGGTGAAAGTGGCTATTACCCTTCCGTCGCCCGCGTCGTCGTTGGCTTTCAGCACGAGCTCTTGGCGTTCATTGGCGGCCTCTACATTGACGTTGAGGACGTGGTGGCACATATCGGCATGATGGGACCACGAGACAGAGCCGTGCGACGCGGAGACGCTCTTCTCGACACGGGCGGAATCCTCGACATCGGAAGAGGTCACGGCGAACGAAATGGCGTAGTGGTTCTCGGTCGTCTCGGCGAAAGAGGACGTCTCGGCCATGAAGACGAGCGGGCGCGTCACGACAGTGAAGACGAACTCGCGGCACTGGGCCTCGACATCGGGGAAGAGGTCGCCCACACTGACCGTCACCGTGTATTCGGTGGCATGGTCGAAGCCCTTATCGGGCGTGAAAACGAGGGTATGCCCATCGGAGAAACGGCATCGTCCGCTTACGGAGGGCGAGATGGTCATGACATCGGCTGGGTCGACTTTGGCGAGCGTCTTCTCGTCGACATCTGTTGTGAAGACAACCACAATGTCTGAGGTCTTAGAGACCTGCCCCGACACGAAGCTGTCGATAAAAGGATTGTAACCAGAAGGCTCAGCCTTTTGATTACAGGCCGTCGGCACAAGGCATAGCAAGGCGACGAACAGCCACATAAGTGGCGTAAACCAAGTTTTCATTTTTAGATTTAATTAAAACCGAAATAATTGTCTAACAAGATAAGAATTTTATTCGTAATTATATGCATAAAATCACTCCACAGAAAAACTGACCGAGGCAGACTGCCCGTCGGCGGACACAACAGTAAGCCGATGAAGCCCAGCCGACGGCTCGACAAGCATCTGGTTATTGCCCGACGTTGAGCCGAGATAAGAATCGTCGAGATGCCAAAAGAGCGTAGCCGAAGACGGCGCGGCAGCCTGACAGACGACACCCTGGAGCCGCCCATCGAAATCGCGAGTACGGACGAGG
The DNA here is from genome assembly GCA_022768325.1 of Bacteroidales bacterium. GTDB lineage: Bacteria > Bacteroidota > Bacteroidia > Bacteroidales > Marinilabiliaceae > W3P20-009. The sequence goes on along the minus strand of JALEMI010000089.1, from coordinate 10,052 downwards.
CTTTGCCCCGCCTGTGGATATATTATGGCCACACGACCGGACGGCGAATCGTCGCAATCGGGCCTCATGGGCGGGAGTGGGACATAATCGGCGTGGCGCGAGCAATAGTAGAACTCCATGGCTGGCGGTAGTACGAAACGGGCGACTGACACAATCTGCGCCACGGACTCGCAAGAAGAGTTCACCTGCCACTGACCGTCGGGCGTGAGATGCGCAAGTCGGCAATAGCGGCAGACATCGGTCTTGGCGCATTGGCGGGGAAGCCGGACGGTATCGACATCGGGGCATACATCGGACGCCCTCATGCCGCTATGTTGGCAAATGGGCATGGGGTCCTCATCGTCGAGAGGCTCGTCGAACCACGACGACGCGGGCAAGAGGGAGAAGACATCGAACATGACCGGCGCGGCGAACCCTACGCCCGTCATGCCTGCCCGTCCCTCGCCCGTGGCATTGCCCACCCATACGCCGACAACATAATCGCGCGTCAGGCCCACAGCCCAGGCGTCGCGGCCGCCGAAGCTCGTACCCGTCTTCCACGCCACGCGCTTCATGGAGCTGAACATCTGCCAATCGGCCTCCTCCTCGGGGCGCGAGAGATTGGACATGGCCTCGAAAGTGTGCCAGATGGCGGCAGGAGTTGGCAGCGAAGCGGAGAGCAGCCTCTCGGGACGGCTGACGGAGTGGGAGGGCGAGAGCCTAAGTGAAAAGAAATCGTCGAGAGGCCTGGACATGGCGCGTTCGGGAGCCTCATTGTAAGACGTGAGGTGGCGAGCCATTGACGAATATGCACCGCACAAATCCCACAACGACACCTCCGCCCCGCCAAGGATGAGCGACGCGCCATAATGCTCGGCCGAGAAGCGTAACGACATGAAGCCCAGCTGTTTGAGGTCGGCAAGGAAACGCCCCGTATTGTGGGCGGAGAGCATACGGACGAGAGGCACATTGAGCGAGCGGGTCAGAGCCTCGCCCGCCGAGACGGCCCCGCTGAAAGAGCGGCTATAGTTTTGCGGCATGAAGCCGTTGATGTCGAGGGGCGTATCGGCCCATAGGCACTTGGGCGTCATCTCGCCCGAGGTGAGCATTGTCGCGAAGAGGAAAGGCTTTAGGGTGCTGCCGCTGCTGCGTTCGGCGGAAATCATGTCGACCATCCACGTAGGCGACTCGCGTGACGAATTGCCAATATAGGCCAAGACACACCCCGAGCGGACCTCCGCCACGAGAACGCCAATGTCGTTGATACGCCCTGCGGCGTAGCGGCCTGAAAAATCGTCGGCTATGGACTGCACCCTCTTCTGGAGCGACGCGTCGATGGACGTTGTCGACGTGGCTTGCGCCTCATTGGCCGTGCGTTCCAAGCGGTCCAGAAGCTGAGGTGCACAATTCTCGATGGGGAAAGGCTTCTCGGGCAGCGGCTCTGCCACGGCAAGCTGGAAAGTGGAGCTGTCGATTTGCCCATTGGAGAGGAGACGGGACAAGAGCCTGTCGCGCTTGGACTTTAGGGTGTCGCGGTTTCGTGCCACATGGACACGCGCGGGGGCATTGGGCAAGACGGCCAAAAGGGCGGACTCGGCCCACGACAGCTCGGCGGCACGGCGACCGAAATATCGCCATGCGGCGGCCTCTAAGCCTACGACATTGCCGCCCATTGGGGCGTGGGAGGCGTAGAGGGCGAGAATCTCATCCTTGGAGTGCGTCATCTCGATGCCAATGGCCCAGAGAGCCTCGATGGCCTTCTGTCCCAAGGTGCGGCTCTTGCCTCCCCTCGCCATTCGCGCCAGTTGCATTGTCAGGGTACTTCCGCCCTCGGCGGCACGACCACGGCGGACATCGTTGCGCAGGGCACGGGCTATGGCCATGGGGTCGATTCCGAAGTGATAGCGAAAGCGGCTATCCTCGAACGTCGTGAGGCAGACCTCAAAGCGGGGCGGAGTGGAATCGGCCTCGGCAAAACGCCACTGTCCATCGGCAGCAATGCGCGCGGAGATGAGCTGCCCATCGCGAGAGAGGGCGACAGTGGAGACGGGGTCACAAAAAAGCGGGCGCGGTACAAGGACTGCGCAGAAGACGAGAAACGCGCCAAGAAGGGCGAAAGCGTATGCGGAGCGGCGAAGCCAAATATTGCTCCGCCATGCGGATTGTAAAGAAGATATTTTCATAGAATCATGTCGCGGACATCCTGCGCAGGGACAAAACGGACGCCGTATGGCTCAACAGCAGGACGCAGAGCCTCGGCGGCGGCAAAATCGCCCCACGAATGCATTGGGACGAGAATCTTGGGGCGGACGGCGGCGCAAAACTGAACTGCGCCATCGGCAATATGTTCGCCGAGATGCGGGTCGGCGGGGAAAAGCGCGGCATCGGCATCGCGGACAAGTGGCGACATCTTGGTCAGCTCGGCCTTGAAATAGTTGTGCATCCGCAGATTGTCCTCGGGCGCGGAAGAATTGCGTACCCAATCGTTGAAATCGCCCGCATGGAAGAGGCGTCGCCCGTCGGCCGTGACGAGCCACGACACGCCGACATCGGTAGAGCCGAGGGCATCGACACGGAGCGCATCGTCGGAGAAAGACTCGCCGCGGTGGAGCCACGTGATGCGGGCGTCGGAGCGCAACGCCTTATTGCGTCGGCGGATGTCGGACGAGAGGACGTATCGGATTGGGAAACGTGAACTCCACGTGAGGACGGCGGGATGGAAATGGTCGGGATGGACGTGGCTGGCGAGGACGTAGACCGGCTTGTCGGAAGAGGCCACGAGCGCGGGCGTATCGGAGTGGGGCGCATCGGCCCAGAAATCGATGATGACGACGGCTCGGGACGTGGAAATTAGAAACGCGCTGTGATGGATATATGTCAGACGCATGGAATAAGTTTTAGCCTTTGACGAAGATAGGCATTTAGCGGGAAGAAACCTAAGCCGAGCATAGCACAAAAAAGATAAAGCGACGCGAGGACAATGAGCGCAAAAAAGCGTAACTTGCGGAAGCACAACACCAACAAAGATCATCAGAACATGGCAGAAATCAGACACATCGGGGCGAGCAGCCTTGAGGCCGACCTCTTTGAAGGTCAATATCCTACGCCGGAGGGTATGGCCTACAACTCCTACATAATCCTTGACGAGAAGGTGGCCGTTTTGGACACCGCGGACGCCATTGTGGGCGAACGATGGAAAGAGCGGCTGGGGGCGGCACTTGGCGGGCGCAAACCCGACTACCTCGTGGTGCAACACCTGGAGCCGGACCACTCGGCCCTTATCGGGTGGTTCGCAGAGCAATACCCTGAGGCGACCGTAGTCCTCTCGGCCCGCGCATCGCAAATGCTGCCCCAATTCTTCCGCGGGACATCGTTCAAGATGAGACCCGTGAAAGAGGGCGACACGCTGAGCCTGGGTCAGTACGAGCTTCGCTTCATCATGGCACCTATGGTCCACTGGCCAGAGGTGATGGTGAGCTATGAGGCGACATCGCAATCGCTCTTCTCGGCCGACGCGTTTGGCAAATTTGGAGTGGTGAGCGACGAGGGCGAGGATAGCGACCCTTGGGCGGAGAGCGCGAGACGGTATTACTACAACATTTGTGGTAAGTATGGCGTTCAGGTTCAGGCACTTCTGAAAAAGGCATCGGGGCTGGACATCAAGACCGTGTACCCACTCCACGGGCCTACACTTCGGGGCGAGATTCTGGCCAAAGCCATGGCGCACTACGCCAATTGGTCCACGTGGACACCCGAGCATGAGGGCGTGGTGGTGGCATACGCCTCGATACATGGCAACACGGCCGCCGCGGCATTGCGCTTTGCGGAGATGCTGCGCGAGAGGGGCGTGGACGTCGCCACAGTGGACCTGACGCGGACGGAGGTGTCGTACGCATTGGCGGAGGTCATGGACTGGCGGAGGGCGGTATTCTTCTCTTCGTCGTATGACGGCGGCCTCTTCCCGCCAATGGAGAACCTGCTCCTGCACCTGCAAGCCAAGGGGTATAACGGGCGCAGCGTGGCGTTGGTTGAAAACGGCTCGTGGGCGCCATGCGCCGCAAAAGAGATGAGGAAAATCGTGGAGCAGATGAAAAATATCAGCATCATGGAACCCGTCGTGACAATCAAGACGACACCGGACGCGGCAAACATGGTGGCTCTTGGACAGATGGCTGAGGCACTGAAAAACAGCATTTGAACGGCGTTTGAACGGCGTTCAAAAGGCGTTTGAAGGTAAGTGTAAAAAAGTAAAGCCCCCCGCATGGTTCTCTTTGCCATGCGGGGGTACTTTGAGTTATGAAAAAACAGACAAATCTTCTCGAATCACTCCCATTATGAACGCGATTCTGTGTATTGATACGTCGAGCGAGTTTTGTTTGTTTCAGAAAGATAAAACAAAATCCCCGCGGCAAGTGAAAATGCCACGGGGAACAGGTGTTGAGAGCCGATACTCAGACTCGAACTGAGGACCCACGCATTACGAATGCGTTGCTCTACCGACTGAGCTATATCGGCCTTTGCGGGTGCAAATGTAGGGAAATTTTACGAAAAGCACAATTAGTGCCAATAGAACTGTCGACGAAAAATCACTTCACCTCGACAATCTTGTCGATGGTGTAGTACCAGAGGAAGGCGCGTATGGAGCTGAAGCCCGCCTCGGCGAGCCAGCTCATGTATTGCTGAACCTGCTCAACGTGTTCGCGCCGCTCGGCACGTCCGAACTTGTAGTCTACAATTACCGTCTCGCCCGAAGCGGAGCGCATGATACGGTCGGGACGGAGGCGACGCGCGGGGCCAATCATCGTGGTCTCGGCCCAAACGTCGGGCATTGAGCCATCGAACCATTGCGCGACGCGTGGGTCGGTCATGCGGGTGGACATCTCGGTTTCGAGCTTTTGGGCATCGGCCGGGAGGACGAGACCGTCGGTAACGGCGGCTGATATGGCGTCGTGGAGGTCGGAGACGGTGTTGACGCTTTCAAGAATCCCGTGCATGGTGAGGCCGTAGCTGACCATGTCTTCGCGGCGTTCGTATTCGCCCATCTCGACTTGCGTATTGATTGACGGGCTGGCACTGGGGCGGAAAGAGTGGGCCATGGAGACCGACATTGACGGAGGGGGGGCTTCGCTGGGGGACGTGCATTGGGGCGGGGCACCGAGCGAGAGCGTCTGGACGCGGGCCGTGAGCTGCGGCTCGTCGCCTTCGGCAGGTTCGCCAGAGAGGACCTCCTCTTCCTTGACAAAACCGTCGGGCAGGACGGCGTCGTCGATGAAGGAGCAGAGGTAGCGGCCCATGTTGCCGACGGAGTCCGAGGACTTCGTCACGATGTTTACTGCCCACACCATGAGGGCATCCGTTGGGCGCGTGAGGGCGACGTAGAAGGCGTTAAGCTCGTCTTCCACCTTAGCCCTTTTCTCGGCGGCATATTCGGGCGCAAAAGCGGATTTCGGGAGCTCCTTAGCGCACTTTATGGGTAGGCTGCACCCGCGCCAGGCCTCGTCGGTAAGGCCGAGCTTATCGGTCGACGCCCACAACATGTCATCGTGAATCTTGCTCAGGTCGAGCTCGGCATACGGAATTAGCACCACCTTGAACTCCAAGCCTTTGGCCTTGTGGATGGTGATGACCCTCACGGCATCGTCGCCGCTTGAAGCATCGAGAGGCCATTTGTCCGCATTGCCGGCCACGAGACGCAGGAAATCGTCGAGATTTGCCGCGCCATCGGCAATGCTGTCCCTCATCTTTTGCATGAAAGCGTCGATGTAGGGCATCTGCTCATTGCGCATCGTCTCGCTCATCATATTGACCAACTCGCCCGCCATCTCTACAAGCCCGAGACCTCGCAGCGCCTCGAAACGCTCGCCCCACTGGGCACTCAGGGCATCCCAATCGCGCGCCAAGAGGGCCACGTCGTCCTCGCCCGTGAAGGCCTTGACGGCGGCAAAGAGGGGCGTGACCTCGCCCGTAGAGATGTAGCGCATGGCATCGGCCATGCCTTGCGTGGCGTTGCTCTTCATGACGAAAAGCGAATCGGCCGACATGACGGGAATCCCCTCCGCAGACAGACGGGCGACGACATTGACCCCTTCCTTGTTCATGCGGACGAGGACGCAAATGTCTGAATATGGGTATTTCTTCTCGTCGTGATAGAGCTTGATGGCATCGATGAGCTGCCGCTCGACATATTCTTTGGCGGCGTTCTTGTTCGTATTGTCATTTGGGATGGAGACTATGCGCATCATGGCATAGCCGCCCTCGGGCTTCTGGGGTGTCTGGCGGCTCTCGGAATACATGGCCGCCATGGTGTCCGCCGGGTTCTCGGGCTCGGGGAGGGCGGAATCCAATAGGGTGGGGAGGGCGTTGAACACGGCGTTGTTGAACATCACGATTTCTCGCCGGCTGCGGAAATTGTCGGAGAGGGGGCAGTGGCGCGACTCGTCGAACTCGGCCTCAACACGTTGGCCGAGCAGTCGCCAATCGCCCTCGCGGAAACGGTAGATGCTCTGCTTGACGTCTCCCACGACGAGGCAGTCGTGGCCCTCGGCCAGGCTGTTGCGCAGCAGAGGGTCGAAATTCTCGTACTGTACGCGGCTCGTGTCTTGAAACTCGTCAATCATTATCGTGTCGAAACGATTGCCGCTTTTCTCATAAATGAACGGCACGGGGCAATCGTCGATGAGGTCGCGGAGAATGGAGCCGGAACTCGAAATGCTCCTCTTGTTCTCGCGCTCCTCGACCGTCGCGACGTTGCGGGCAAGGCTGCTCATGACGGCCATGGTGCTGACATTGGCCTTCACTGCGCACGTGGTGAAATAGTTCAGGCTGAGGGTCTTAGCCTCCTCGCGAATGCCGTCGGCAAAGGCTCTTAGCTCATCGACGGGGCCTTTGGCCGTCTTGTTGAGGAAGGAGTCTTTCAGATTGGCGAATTTTTCAATTATGCTTGTGGCAAAATCTCTTGTCTCCTTGGCTATCCGCTGCAGATCGTCCTTAATCGGGATTTGTTGAGGAATGGCTTCAAAAAAATTGTCGGGGAAAGTCCGCTTGTTTAATCCCGTCACCCCGCTGCTTTGCACCTTGTTCTTAAACTTAATGGCAATCTCGTAGGCCTGACGGAGCATCTCCCTCTCGCGGGAGGTGAGTTCGCTGTCGAGGGCCTTGAAGTGGGCGAGGGTAAGCGTCTCGATATTAAAAAACTCCCTCTTGTCGGAGAGGAGCGACTTGCCCATTTTCTTGATGTCTTCGGCCACAACCCAAGACTTGCCCTCGGCAAGACGCTCCTCAGCCATGTGGACGAGGTGTTTGCTCAGCTCGGGTTGTTGGGTCAGGCTCTCAATCATGTCGGTCCATGCGGCCTCAATAACCTCATCGGAGTCGATGGACACGGCATAATTGGACGTGAGGCCCTGCTCGTATGCGAAAGATCGGATGAGCCGCTGGACGAAGTGGTCGATGGTGCTGACCGAGAAGTGGGAATAATCGTAGAGTATATTGCGGAGCGAGACCTTGCAACGGTCGACGAGCGTAGGCTCATCGATGCCGTTGGACTTCATGTGGTAGTCGATTAGCTGTTTGCGCTTGGCGTTGTCGGCCTCGCCACAGACCATGAGGTTGAGGTCTCCAACGATACGCTCCTTCATCTCGCCCGTGGCCTTGTTGGTGAACGTCACGGCCAAGATGTGGGCATAGTCCGCCGGGTTGCGGACGAGGATGTCAATCACCCTTCGCGCGAGGGTGTAGGTCTTGCCCGAGCCTGCCGAGGCGGAGAAAACGTCTAAATGGGCCATGTGTCTGGGGTCAGTTGGATTTGGAGAACCCTTGTTCCGCCATCCATAGGGCGAGGTCGCGTCCGGCGCGGAGGCCGTCGGCGTAGAGGGCTTCGAGGGGTTCGGTGTCTTGCGTGGTCCGCGTGACGCCATGGAGGTCGACGGGGCGGATCACGTGGGCGATGCCCTCGGATTCAAGCTGTTGGAGGCGGTCGAGCTGTTCGTTATAGCGTATGCCGCGTGTGGCGAGAGCTTCGCGGAGGCATGGGTAGTCTTTGTATATGCGGTTGGGAATCCACATACGGAAGTCTGACTTGCGGTAGGCGGCATCCTTGGTCATGACGACTACGACGCGCTTGCATCCGTCGGCCATGGCGCGGTCGAAGGGGATGGAGTCGCCCACACCGCCGTCGACCATTGGCACGCCGTCGATATGCCACTGCGGGCAGAGGAGGGGGAGCGAGCAGCTGGCGCGGCAAGCGTCGACAAAACGGGTGAAGTCGTGCTTCTCCTCGGTGTAGACGGGCTGCCCCGTCAGGGCACTTGTCGAGACGATGACCAAGCGTTTGTCGGAAGCGGCATAGGACTCATAATCAAAGGGGTAGAACTCCTGGTCGACATCGTTGAAGACGAAATCGAGGTCTATTACGCCCTGCCCACGCAAGACGGAGCGCAAGCCGAGGTATGGTCGGACGACGTGCATATCGATGTTGACGAAACGGTTTCGCCCACGTTGACGGGCAAGGTAGACACAGCCGTTGCTGGAGCCTGCGGAGGTCCCGATGACGTAGGGGAAGTAGACGTCGTAGTCGATCAAGGCATCGATGACGCCCGAGGTGAAGACGCCTCGCATACCTCCCCCTTCGAGGACAAGGCCGATATCGTAGGACATGGTCGGAGAGTTTTTGATTTGATTGTATGCGATACTAAAATAGCGTTTTTTCGGTTGCGGATGAGAAGTTTTTTTGGGGGGGAGTTCTGCGGGGGGCTTGGGAATAAGCCTTGTTTTCTTGGACAATATGCGCCGACATCGTTATGGGAACGAACGACGGCGGTGAGTTCGAGTCTTAATCCTTGTTCTCTTGGACGATACTCACCGACGCACCCAGTGCAGTCACTGCACTAAGTGCTACAATCACGTCTTAATCCTTGTTCTCTTGGACGATACTCACCGACCGAAAGGTGGCTCCGTTACATCAACTTAACAGGGTCTTAATCCTTGTTCTCTTGGACGATACTCACCGACCTTTTTGGAACTTTTTTGATAATTGTGCTGTCTTAATCCTTGTTCTCTTGGACGATACTCACCGACGGACTCAGCTACCAATACGCAAAATATCTACTTGAGTCTTAATCCTTGTTCTCTTGGACGATACTCACCGACTATACCATGGAAAAGCACACGACGAAAACACAATTGTCTTAATCCTTGTTCTCTTGGACGATACTCACCGACCCCCAAAGGGCAAGCAAATCACGGACACCACCACCTTGTCTTAATCCTTGTTCTCTTGGACGATACTCACCGACACTCACAGGCTCGTCACAGAGCCGTTGCTTATCGTCTTAATCCTTGTTCTCTTGGACGATACTCACCGACATGGAGGGTTTTTCCGTCAACGAAAGCTACCCCTGTCTTAATCCTTGTTCTCTTGGACGATACTCACCGACTGGGAAGTGGAACTTCCCACAGGCACTAAGCCTGTCTTAATCCTTGTTCTCTTGGACGATACTCACCGACTGGGTACGCGGACACTGAGGGATATTTCCCAAAGAGTCTTAATCCTTGTTCTCTTGGACGATACTCACCGACCGGGGGGGTCTTAGACCTCCTCGTCAGCAAGAGGCGTCTTAATCCTTGTTCTCTTGGACGATACTCACCGACGCCTAGGGAAGCTTCCGAGAATCCTCTTGTTTATGGTCTTAATCCTTGTTCTCTTGGACGATACTCACCGACTGGTTCAAATCTTTTATCCTCGATCCACGAAAGATGTCTTAATCCTTGTTCTCTTGGACGATACTCACCGACAGCCGTGTCAATAGGCACGACCCGCCTAATTAAAAAATTGTCTTAATCCTTGTTCTCTTGGACGATACTCACCGACTTCGTGGAATGCACTTCCAGCCTTCGCGGCTGGCTGTCTTAATCCTTGTTCTCTTGGACGATACTCACCGACCGGCGACGAGTTCGTCATGGGCACCAACGAGCTCGGTCTTAATCCTTGTTCTCTTGGACGATACTCACCGACCTAACATGACAAATAAGGAAATAGCAAGCTTCGGCACGTCTTAATCCTTGTTCTCTTGGAC
>JALEMI010000074.1 GCA_022768325.1 Bacteroidales bacterium | reverse complement strand
CTCGAAGGACGCGGTTACATTAACGCCATTTTACTCGCAACTCATTGATTTTTATTAATAAAATAACTACATTTGAAAGCGTTAAGAGGGCATAGCGATTATGCCCCCCTAACTCTACTTAAATAACGCAAACAAATATTTCGCCATGGAAACAGTACAATCCAAAATAACTACCGTCGACGGCAAAGACGTCTTCCTCTTCTCTCTCTCCAACGACAACGGAATGACCGTCAAGATCACCAACATCGGCGCAACAATCACCAGCATCGTCACGCCCGACAAGGACGGCAAACCCGGCGAGACGGTCCTCGGCTTCGACGACCCAATGACTTACCTCTCCCCCGAATACCTCGGCTACGGATTCTTCTTCGGCGCAACCGTCGGACGCTACGCCAACCGAATCGCCAACGGCAAGTTCTCCATCGACAACAAGACCTACGAACTCGAGATAAACAACGGTCCCAACCACCTCCACGGCGGCTCGGGCTCTTTCAACACCAAGATTTGGGACGCGCAAACGTTCGACGGCGAAGGCCGTACAGGCGTCAAGATGCAATACGTCAGCCCTAACATGGAAAACGGATACCCAGGCACCCTCACCGTCACCGTCTCCTTCTGCCTCAAAAACAATAACGAGCTCTCCATTAACTACCAGGCCAAGACCGACAAGAAGACCGTCCTCAACCTCACCAACCACTCCTACTTCAACCTCGCCGGAACGGGCAACATCCTCCCAACAGAGGTCTCCATGCACGCCGCCAAATACACCCTCCGCGACGACACTAACATCCCAACAGGAGAGGTCGAGAGCGTCAAGAACACAGCTCTCGATTTCATCCTCCCTCACAAGATCGGAGACCGCATCTACCAATACGAAGACGGCTACGACCACAACCTCATCATCGACGGCACCGAAGGCATCCTCCGACCAGCCGCCGAAGCCTACGACCCGCGCAGCGGACGCACACTCGAGTTCCTCACAACAGAACCAGGCTTCCAATTCTATACTGCCTATTACCTCAACGGCGCCTACAGCCGTGGAGACCTCAAGTTCGACCGCTTCGCCGGCTTCTGCTTCGAGGCGCAACACTTCCCCGACTCTCCAAATAAGCCCAACTTCCCCTCCACACTCCTCAAACCCGGCGAGACCTACACCCAAACAACAATCTACCGCTTCGGAGTTAAGAACTAAGGCCAATAAGTCGCATCTGTCATTCTTCATAATCCAGGGTGATGCGCATCCACCGATGTGCGTCACCCTTTTTCGTGTACCACAACCTTCGGAACACTCCTTATATATATTATGAAACCCCACTCCCCGACCCCCACCATCCTCGTCGCACTGCTCTCTCTCGTCACCCTGTCCGCCTGCCATAAGGCCGCCGAGACCGTAGCCTCCTTCGGCCGCGCGGAGATTGACCTCGACAGCATCCGCCATCGAGGCACCATCCGTGCCGTATGCGACTATAACTCCGTCAACTACTTCGTCCACAAGGGCGTCCCCGTCGGCTACCAATACGAGCTGCTCACGCAATACGCCAAACACCTCGGCCTAAAACTCGAGATTGTGCCAGACAACACCCTCGAAGGCGGACATGACAAAATCGAGAAGGGCAAAGCCGACATCCTCGCCTCAACCCTCGTCGCCGACACCACTCTGCTCCCCACCCTCGCCCTCTGCGAGCCTTACGGGCAAAGCCGCATCGTCCTCGTCCGACACACGGGAGCAAACCCCAGCCCCTCTTTCTCCCAGTCCGTTGACAACGACACCGTCTTCGTCATGTCCAACTCCTTCTACTCCAAGACGTTGGAAAACTTCACCGACACGGCCAACGTCAACGTCACCGTCAGGCCCATCGACCACTACGATGCCGAGCAAATGGTTGGCCTCGTGGCCGAGAGGGAGATTAAGCAGACCCTCTGCCTCGAAAACATCGCCCGCGCCTGCCTCTGGTACTACGATAGCCTCGAGATCGGGCCCGCCGTGACCAACCAACTCGACATGGCGTGGGGCGTCCGAGTCAACTCCCCCATGCTCCGCGACGACATCTCCAAATGGCTCAAGTCTTTCCGAAAGACTGCCCTCTTCAAACGCATCTACCGCAAGTACGTAATCGACCCCCGCGAACACCACAACACCTCCCAAAGCACCAAGTCCGACACCTATCAGGCTGTCTACGAGGATGCCATAAAGTCCATCGCCACCGACAAACGCTACGACTGGAGGCTCATCTCCTCCATCGTCTACCAAGAATCCCACTTCAACCCCCACGCCACAAGCTGGGCCGGAGCCGTAGGCCTCATGCAACTCATGCCCGAGACCGCCGCCCGCTTCGGGGTAGACAATCCCAACGACCCCGTCCAAAACATCTCTGCGGGCTACGAGTACCTCCTCTGGCTCGATAAACGCCTCGCGCCAAACGTCCCCTCGCCCACCGAGCGCGTCAAGTTCGTCCTCGCCGCCTACAATGTAGGCCTCGGACACATCATGGACGCAATCCGCCTCGCACAAAAGTTCGGACGCGACGCCTCAACGTGGGACGCCAATGTCGAGACGGCGCTCCTCCTCAAAGCCAACCCTACTTACTACTCCGACCCCGACGTGAAGCACGGCTTCTGCCGTGGCACAGAGACCGTCGCATACGTCCACAACGTCTTGGACCGTTACAAGAATTACAAGAAATCCGTGCGTTGACGGTTTTTAGCAGTTGACATTAAATATTACCACACCCCCACACCTAAAAATTCCCACCAATTTTAACATCTCTTTGCCCTTTTGGGCGTAAAATCCCCCACAATTGTGGAATATGGATTATTGTCCACCTTTTGAGTAAGGATATTTTCCAACTTCAGAACACTTGTAATCTATATTTGCATTAACAATTTAACAGCAAAACACCTACTATAATGGATTGGAATAGACCTGAATTTATCTGGCTCGACTGGCTCATCCTCGGCGTCGGCATCCTCGGCGTCGTATGGGCTGTTTGGAGAGCCATCGTCAAGGACAAGAAAGCCTCGCAAGGCGAAAGCTCTTCAGATTACCTCTTCGGCAAGGGTGAACCATGGTACGTAATCGGCATGGCCATCTTCGCCGCCAACATCGGCTCCGAGCACCTCGTAGGCCTGGCCGGCACGGGCGCAAAAGACGGCGTCGGAATGGCACACTGGGAGATGCAAGGCTGGATGATTCTCATCCTCGGATGGCTCTTCGTCCCCTTCTATCAGCTCCTCATCAATAAGATGGGCAAGATCATCACCATGCCGGACTTCCTCAAGTTCCGCTACACTCAGCGCACGGGCAGCTGGCTCTCTATCATCACACTCGTGGCCTACATCCTCACCAAGGTCTCCGTCACGGCCTTCACGGGTGGCATCTTCTTCGAGTACCTCCTCGGCCTCAACTTCTGGGTCGGCGCCATTGGTCTCATCGCCGTCACGGCCATCTTCACCGTCTTCGGCGGCATGAAAGGTGTCATGACGCTCTCCACAATTCAAACCCCCATCCTCATCATCGGCTCGTTCCTCGTCCTCTTCCTCGGCCTCAACCTCCTCGGCGACGGCAGCATCGCCGCCGGATGGGATGCCATGATGGCCAACGCCGCCTCCATGCACGACGGACACGGTATCAACCACATGTTCCACTGGGACGAATCCGACCCCATGTACCATGAGTACCCAGGCTTCGTGGTCTTCATCGGCGCGTCAATCATCGGCTTCTGGTACTGGTGCACCGACCAGCACATCGTGCAGCGCGTCCTCGGTCAGACCAAGGGCGAGAAGAACGAGGTCATCATGGCCCGCGCCCGCCGTGGCACCATCGCCGCCGGCTTCTTCAAGGTCCTCCCCTGCTTCATGTTCCTCATCCCGGGCATGATTTGCGTCGCCCTTAGCCAAAAAGGCACATTCAACATGGAGAACACCGACGCCGCCTACGCCCTCATGGTGCAGAACGTACTCCCCGCCGGCGTCAAGGGCATCGTCACAATCGGCTTCGTCTGCGCCCTCGTCGCTTCGCTCGCCGCATTCTTCAACTCTTGCGCAACCCTCTTCACCGAAGATTTCTACAAGCCCCTCAAGCAGGGCAAGTCCGAAGCCCACTATGTCTTCGTCGGACGTGTCGCGACGGTCGTCGTCGTCCTCCTCGGCCTCGCCTGGATGCCCGTCATGATGAGCATGGACACCCTCTACACCTACCTCCAGGGCATCCAGTCGCTCCTCGCTCCCGCCATGGTAGCCGTCTTCACGCTCGGCATCTTCTCCAAGAAGATTACGCCTAAGGCTGGCGAATGGGGCCTCATAGGCGGCTTCGTCATCGGTATGCTTCGCCTCATCACCAACGTCATCACCGAGTCCGGCAATGCCACCATGGACGGCGCCTTCTGGGACGCTACGGCCTGGTTCTGGCAGACCAACTGGCTCGTGTTCGAGATCTGGCTCCTCGTCTTCATCATCGCGCTCATGGTCGTCGTCTCCTTCTTCACCCCGGCTCCCTCCAAGGAGCAAGTCGACGCCATCACCTTCACCAGCGACTTCCGTGCCTCAATCCGCAATAGCTGGGGCGTTTGGGACATCGTCGGCTCTCTCGTAGTCATCGGCCTCTGCGGCGCCTTCTACTGGTATTTCTTCTAAAAGAACATAATATCGCCTATGGGACTGCGGGAGATGGACAACTCTCACCCACATCTCCCGCCGCCCACAAGGCAAAAAAACATCATTAATCGACATCTTTATGCTCGAAGAACTCAAAGAGAAAGTCTTTCAGGCTAACCTCGACCTCGTCAAGCAAGACCTCGTCATCTTCACCTGGGGCAATGTCTCCGGAATCGACAGAGAGAAAGGCCTCGTCGTCATCAAGCCCTCCGGCGTCAGCTACGATGCCATGAAAGCATCAGACATGGTCGTCGTCGACCTCAACACGGGCAAGGTCGTCGAGGGTGACCTCAACCCCTCTTCCGACACCCCAACGCACCTCGTCCTCTACCGAGCTTTCAAGAACATCGCCGGAGTGGTCCACACCCACTCCACCTACGCCACCGCCTGGGCGCAAGCCGGCATGTCCATCCCCAACATCGGCACAACCCACGCCGACTATTTCTATAAGGACATCCCTTGCACACGAGCCATGACTGCCGACGAGGTCCGAGGCGAGTACGAGCTTGAGACGGGAAATGTCATCGTCGAGACTTTCAAAGACATCAACCCCGACCACACGCCCGCAGTCCTCGTCAAGAACCATGGCCCATTCTCCTGGGGCACCTCCCCAGCCAATGCCGTCTACAACGCCAAGGTCATGGAGCAATGCGCCAAGATGGCGTTCGTCGCCTTCTCCGTAAATCCCGAGACAACGATGAACCCGCTCCTCATCGAGAAGCACTATATGCGCAAGCACGGACCCAACGCCTACTACGGTCAAAAAAAGAAATAATCAAAGAGTAATAAACATCTAAGCCCAAATCCCCCACCCTATCCAACGGGGGGACGCGGCTACACACAAAAAAACAAGCAATATGGCACAAGCATTTGATAATTACGAAATTTGGTGGATTACGGGAGCTCAACTTCTCTACGGCGGCGACGCTGTCGTAGCCGTAGATGGTCACTCCAAGGAGATGGTCGACAGCCTCAATAAGGGCGGCAACATCCCCGTCAAGGTAGTCTACAAGGGCACAGCCAACTCCTCCAAGGAGGTCGAGACCCTCATGAAGGCCGCCAACAACGACGAGAAGTGCGTCGGCATCATCACCTGGATGCACACCTTCTCTCCCGCCAAGATGTGGATCAAGGGCCTCCAGGCTCTCGAAAAGCCACTCCTCCACTTCCATACGCAGTACAACGCCGAGATCCCATGGGAGACCATGGACATGGACTTCATGAACCTCAACCAGAGCGCACACGGCGACATCGAGTTCGGCCACATCTGCACCCGCATGAGGATTCCACGCAAGGTCGTCGTCGGCTACTGGAAGAATGAGGACGTTCAGAAGAAGATCGCCGTCTGGGCACGCGTAGCCGTCGGTGTCGCCGATGCACACAATGTCCGCTGCCTCATGTTCGGCATGAACATGAACAACGTCGCCGTTACCGATGGCGACCGCGTAGAGTTCGAGCAACGCCTCGGATACCATGTCGACTACTACCCCGTCTCCTCGCTCATGAACTACTTCAAGAAGGTCACCGATGCCGAGGCCGACGCCCTGGTCGAGGAGTACAAGAAGGAGTACACCATCAAGATCGACGAGTCCGGCGAGCAGGTCTACTGGGAGAAGGTCAAGAACGCCGCTAAGGCCGAGATCGCACTCCGCCGCGTCCTCAAAGACGAGGGCGCAACAGCCTTCACCACCAACTTCGACGACCTCGGCGATGCCGACATCAACGATCCCAACTTCGTAGGCTTCGACCAAATCCCTGGCCTCGCCTCACAACGCCTCATGGCCGAGGGTATCGGCTTCGGTGCCGAGGGCGACTGGAAGACCGCCTGCCTCTACCGCACTCTCTACGTCATCCAGCAAGGCCTCCCAACGGGATGCTCCTTCCTTGAGGACTACACCCTCAACTTCGCCGGAGACCGCAGCTCCTGCCTCCAGAGCCACATGCTCGAGGTCTGCCCCCTCATCGCAACCGACAAGCCAAAACTCGAAGTCCACTTCCTCGGTATCGGCATCCGCAAGCAGCAGACCGCCCGCCTCGTCTTCACCTCCAAGGTCGGCGCTGGCATCAAGGCCACCGTTGTCGACCTCGGCACCAGGTTCCGCCTCATCTCACAAGAGGTCGAGTGCATCGAGCCAAAGCCAATGCCTAACCTCCCCGTAGCTTCCGCTCTCTGGGTTCCTCAGCCCACCTTCGAGGTTGGCGCGGCAGCTTGGATTCTCGCCGGCGGCACCCACCACAGCGCCTTCTCCTACGACATCAACGAGGAGTATTGGGAAGACTTCGCCGAGATGGTCGGCATCGAGTACGTTCGAATCAACAAGACCACCACTCTCCCCGACTTCAAGCAGCAGCTCCGCAACAACGAGATCTACTTCCTTCTCAATAAGTCGTTGCAATAAAGCAACTTAGACCACTAAGAGCCAAGAAGCCCATACCAATCATTCATGGGGCTCTTGGCTCTTTCTTTACAAAAGAATTTCTCCCACCCCCCCAACATAACCAAAGAACAAAATGACCGCAAAGGAAACCATACAGCAAGGCAAAGCCATCCTCGGAATAGAATTCGGCTCCACACGAATCAAGGCCGTCCTCATCGACCAAAACAACGCGCCCATTGCGCAAGGAAGCCACGCCTGGGAGAACCAGCTCGTCGACGGGCTTTGGACATACAGCGTCGAAGCCATCTGGTACGGCCTCCAAGACTGCTACGCCGACCTCCGCAACAATGTCCGCAAGGAGTTCGATGTCGAGATTGAGAACCTCGCAGCCATCGGCATCAGCGCCATGATGCACGGATACATGGCCTTCGACTCCAAGGACGAGATCCTCGTGCCATTCCGCACCTGGCGAAACACCAACACGGGCAAGGCTGCCGCCGAACTCTCCGAGCTCTTCGTCTACAACATCCCCCTCCGCTGGAGCATCTCCCACCTCTACCAGTGCATCCTCAATGGCGAGCCACACGTCAAGGACATCAAGTTCCAGACCACCCTCGCCGGCTACGTCCACTGGCAACTCACCGGCCAAAAGGTCATCGGCGTTGGCGACGCTTCGGGCATGATTCCCGTCGACCCAAAGACCAAGACCTACGACGCCACAATGGTCGAGAAGTTCGACAAGCTCGTCGAGCCCTACAACTTCGGATGGAAGCTCCTCGACATCTTCCCCAAAGTCCTCGTAGCTGGCGAAGAGGCCGGCACTCTCACCGCCGAGGGCGCAAAGCGTCTCGATGTCTCTGGCCACCTCAAGCCAGGCGCAATGCTCTGCCCGCCCGAAGGTGATGCCGGCACTGGCATGGCCGCCACCAACGCCGTCAAGCAACGCACGGGCAACGTCTCCGCCGGAACATCATCCTTCTCCATGATTGTCCTCGAAAAGGACCTCTCCAAACCCTACGAGGCCATCGACATGGTCACAACTCCCGACGGCTCGCTCGTCGCCATGGTCCACTGCAACAACTGCACATCCGACCTCAACGCATGGGTAGGCCTCTTCCGCGAGTCCCTCGAACTCATGGGCCAAAAGGTCGACATGGACGAACTCTACGGCAAACTCTACAATAACGCCCTCACTGGCGATGCCGATTGCGGCGGAATGATCTCCTTCAACTACTTCTCTGGCGAACCCGTTACAGGTCTCGCCGAGGGCCGCCCACTCTTCGTCCGCTCCGCCAACGACAAGTTCACCCTCGCCAACTTCATCCGCGTACACCTCTACGGCTCAATCGGCGTCCTCAAAATCGGTAACGACATCCTCCTCAAAGAGGAGAAAATCAAGATCGACCGCATCACCGGCCACGGTGGCCTCTTCCGCACCAAGGGCGTCGGCCAGCGCATCCTCGCAGCTGCCCTCAACTCCCCAATCTCCGTCATGGAGACTGCCGGCGAAGGTGGCGCTTGGGGCATCGCGCTCCTCGCGGCTTTCGTCGTCAACAACGAGAAGAAGCAAGACCTCGCCTCCTTCCTCGACGAGAAAGTCTTCGCCGGCAACACGGGCACAGAAATCGCCCCAACGCCCGAAGAAGTCGAAGGCTTCAACAAATACATCGAGCGATACAAGGCCTGCCTCGACATCGAGAAGAAAGCTGTCGAAGTCAAGAATTAGCCATTCACAACACCCAAATTTTCAAGCATCATAATGAAACAGAATACATTGGCAACGGCAGCCATCTCGGCCCTCGCCCTGGTGGCTTGCCAACCCGCCCAGCAGCAACAGCCCGCCAACGAGCCCGCCCCCCTCGGCCTCACCGCCGAGGCCTTCGGCACCGACACCGTCGACGGCAAGCCCATCAGCCTCTACACCCTCCGCAACGCCAACGGATGCGTTGCCCAATTCACCAACCTCGGCGCTAAGCTCGTCACCCTCTTCGTACCCGATGCCGACGGCAACATGGCCGACGTCGTCCTCGGCTACGCCACAGCTGCCGAATACGCCGCCTGCGACAACGCCACCCAAAAGGGTGAGCCATTCTTCGGCGCGACAATCGGACGCTACGGCAACCGCATCGCCAACGGCCGCTTCTCCATCGACGGCACCGAATACCAACTCTGCCAAAACGAGAAAACAAACAGCCTCCACGGCGGAAACCGCGGCTTCTACTCGCAAGTCTTCGACGTTAAGCAACAAGGAGACACCGCCATCACCTTCTCCCGCATCTCCCCCGACGGCGAAATGGGATACCCGGGCAACCTCGACGTGGCCATAACCTACACCCTCACCGACTCCAACAGCGTCGTCATCTCCTACAAAGCCACAACCGACAAACCCACCATCGTCAACCTCACCAACCACTCCTTCTTCAACCTTGCCGGCGAAGGCGACTCCACCATCAACGACGAGTCCATCCGCATCTGGGCCGACGCCATCACGCCCGTCGATGCCGAACTCATCCCCACGGGCGAACTCATGCCCGTCGACGGCACGCCCTTCGACCTCCGCACAGCCCACGCCATCGGTGACAGCCTCGCAAGCCAACACCCGCAACTCCTCCTCGGCAACGGCTACGACCACAACTTCGTCCTCTCAAGCCCCGCTGGCCAAGACGGCCTCCGCATCGCCGCCCAAGTCTCCAACAACCAGACCGGCCGCGTCATGACCGTCTACACCACCGAGCCCGGCATCCAATTCTACGCCGGCAACTTCCTCAACGCCACACAGAAAGGCAAGAGCGGCACCCTCTACCTCTTCCGCTCCGCCCTCTGCCTCGAAACACAGCACTTCCCCAACTCCCCCAACATCCCCTCCTTCCCCTCCGTCCGCCTCAACCCCGGCGAGACCTACTCCCACGTCTGCGTCTACGCCTTCACCACAATCAAGAAGTAACATCC